>JBJERW010000077.1:0-7422 GCA_051882475.1 Huintestinicola sp.
TTTCAAGAATGAATTATCTTTCCTCAAAAACGTTCCTGTGGAACGTTTTTGACGAAGTAACTCCTATGTATTATGGTTTTTTGACAAGCTGAATGAGCCTTATTATGCTGTTTAAAACATAATAAGGCTCATATTATATCCACGGATATAAAAAGACTTGAAAAATACATTCGGATAAGATATAATATTTTCATAAGAATTTTTTTCGGAGGATCAAATGAAGATCTATTCTACACGGCACGGGGAAACCAAATGGAATTCCCAAAACATCATCTGCGGCGTGACCGATGTCATGCTTACCGAAAAGGGTATAAAGCAGGCACGGGAGCTTGCAGAAAAAATCAAGCAGGAAGACTTAGGCATAACAAGGATAATCTGCTCCCCTCTTAAAAGAGCGCTGATAACCGCCTCCTTTACAGCTTCCGCTCTGGGCGTGCCTATGCAGACGGACAAACGCCTGACCGAATGGAATTACGGCAGCTTTGAGGGAAAGCACAGGGACGCCGAAGGCTTTCTTGATGCAAAGCTGGAGTTCGGCTGCCCGATGCCCGACGGCGGAGAATCGGTCTTTGACCTTGTGAGCAGGGTCTACGGTCTTATTGACGAGATTCGGGAGAAATATCCCGACGACAACGTTCTTCTCGTCTGCCACGGCGGCGTGTGCAGGGTCATCGAAGCATATTTTAACGGCATGACAAGAGAGCGGTTTGCAAACTTTTTTATGGGAAACTGCGAACTGAGAGAATACGAAATTTAACGAAAGGCGGTCATATCAATGAAACAGTCACTTAACGGAATATGGACTGTGCGCTGTGAAAGCAGTCCCGAAAAATACGGCGAAATAAAAACACGTGTACCGGGCTCGGTATACTCTGCGCTGATAAAGGCAGGCAAGCTTGACGACCCCTATTTCGGCGAGAACGAATACAAGTCCACCCCCGTATGCGACGACGATTATACCTTTGAACGCAGCTTCGACCTGAACGGACAGATGAAATCCGCCGACAGGATACTGCTGAAATTTTACGGCATTGATACCGTTTCCGACGTGGTACTGAACGGCGAACCCATACTCCACACGGAAAATATGCACAGAGAATGGGTCTGCGACGTTACGGATATTATCGAGGAGGAGGGAAATATCCTCACCGTTTATCTCCGCTCTCCCAACAAATTTATCGCCGAAAAGAACGCCAAAACACCCCTCTGGGGAGTATCTTCCACAATGGAGGGCTATCCTCACATCAGAAAGGCTCATTATATGTTCGGCTGGGACTGGGGTCCAAAGCTCCCCGATATGGGCATCTGGCGGAACGTGGAGCTTATCGGCGTAAAGGGCGGCATTATCGACAGCATATACATTCGTCAGGATCACAGCGAGCTTGACAAGGGTGTGGTTTATCTGGATATTGACGCCGCTGTAAGCCATGTGACCTGCGGCGAAAAGGAAACTCTCCGACTGCTGATAACCATCTCCAACCCCGACGGCAAGGGCGGCGGAGTGCTCATACCAATGACCTTTGAAAAGGGAGAAACGTTAAAAACCATACGTGCGGACATAACCGACCCGAAGCTGTGGTATCCGAGAGGATACGGCAGTCAGCCACTTTACGGCGTAAAATGCGAGCTTATGCTCTGCCGTGAGGACGGGGAAAGCGAGATAGTCTGCACCGAAAGCATGAACATCGGTCTGAGGACGGTAACTGTCAGCCGAACTCCCGACAGCGAAGGGGACGGCGAGGAATTTGCCTTTGTTGTAAACGGGCTGAAAATATTTGCCATGGGCGCAAATTATATTCCCGAAGACCATATCCTTTCACGGACCTCCGCCGTAAAGACGGAAAAGCTGCTCAGACAGTGCTGTATGGCAAATTTCAACATGATAAGAGTATGGGGCGGCGGATATTACCCCGAAGACTATTTTTACGATGCCTGCGACCGAATGGGTCTGCTTGTATGGCAGGATCTGATGTTTGCATGCTCGGTCTACAGGGCGGACGTTGAGTTCTGCGAAAACGTGAAGGAGGAGCTTGCGGACAATATAAAGCGTCTGCGCAATCACCCCTCCCTTGCAATGTGGTGCGGAAACAACGAGATCGAATCCGCATGGCAGTACTGGGGCATACCCTCGGACGAGGAGTACAAAAAGGATTATCTCAGGCTCTTCGAGGCGCTGGCGCCCAAGGTGCTTGCCCACTATGACCCTCAGACCTTCTACTGGCCTTCTTCACCCTCGTCGGGAGGCAGCTTCAACGATTCGGGAGCGGACAACAAGGGCGACAGCCACTACTGGGCGGTATGGCACAGCCTGAAGCCCTTTACCGAATACGACCATCTCCTTTTCCGATTCTGTTCGGAGTACGGGTTTGAATCCATACCAAACATCAAGACCGTTATGACCTTTGCAAACGCAGACGATCTCAACATAACCGGTCCCGTTATGGAAGCGCATCAGAAATGCGAAGCGGGCAGCGAAAAGCTTCTGTACTATCTTGCTCAGATGACCCACTATCCGTATGATTTCGAGGGACTTATCTACGCCACTCAGCTTGTTCAGGCGGACGCAGTAAGGCTGAACGTTGAACATATGCGCCGAAACAGAGGCATATGCATGGGTTCGCTCTACTGGCAGGTAAACGACTCTAATCCCGTTATCTCATGGTCGTCCATAGATTATTATCACCGCTGGAAGGCGCTGCATTATTATGCAAAGAAATTCTATGCTCCCGTTCTCCTCTCCGCAGACAAGACGGACATGAACAATATCCTGCTGAATGTATCGAGCGAGCTTTTGGAAAGCTTTGACGCAGATGTCCGCTGGAGGATTAGAAACAGCAAGGGCGATATCCTCAGACAGGGTAAAACAAATGTAACGGTAAAGCCTTTGTGCGCAGAGAACGTCTGCGTGCTCACCCGTGAAATGACGGGACTTTCCCCCGAAATGTACCGCAGTACCTACCTTGAATATTCCCTCATCGGAAACGGAAAGAGCATATCGAGCGGCACCTGCCTGTTTGTACCGCCGAAGGCATTCTCCTTTGCAGACCCGAAGCTGAAAGTCAGCGTAACCGAGCTTGCTGACCGTTTCAGGATAACGGTCAGCGCCTCCGCCTTTGCAAAGGGTGTGTTCCTCGACTTGAAGGGCAGTGACTGCCTTTTCACCGACAACTGGTTCGATATCCACGGAGGAACTGTGGGAGTATATGCTCTCAAGCCTAAGAACCGTCCTCATATGACCGCCGCACAGTTCAAGGAAATGCTGACGGCAGTATCATATTTTGATGCGCTGGGTCTTACAGACAAGGAAGAAATTTGAAAAGGAATGACGGATAAAAATGGCTCTTAAAACGGATATAAACGAATTAAAGGACAGATTTCTGAGCATTTACAAGGAAAATATCACCAGAGAGGGCAGCGACAAGCTCCTTGAATATCTCTGCTCAAAGCAGTGCGACTTTTTCACCGCCCCCGCAAGCACAAGATTTCACGGCTCATATCAGGGCGGACTGCTTGAGCACAGCCTTAACGTTTACGACTGCCTGAAGGATTACCTCGAACGCCCGAGGGTGAAGGAACTGTACGGTCTTTCCGCTTCTCCCGAAACGGTTGCGCTCACCGCCCTGCTCCACGATATATGCAAGGTGAACTTTTACAAGACCGATTACCGCAACGCAAAAAATGACAAGGGCGAATGGGAAAAGGTCCCCTATTACACCGTTGACGATCGTCTGCCCTACGGTCACGGGGAAAAATCCGTGTACATAATAACGGGCTTTATGCGGCTCACCCGTGAGGAAGCCTTTGCAATACGGTTCCATATGGGCTTTTCGGGAACGGAGGACATAAACCTTGTGGGACGGGCGTTTGAACAGTTTCCGCTGGCATATGCTCTTCATGCGGCGGATATGGAAGCCTCGTACTTTCTGGAAAGATGATTTACTGCGAATGCGTCAAAATCATTGACAAAAGAGAACAGCTGTGATATAATATATTTATTATCAAAAGTTGACGAATTTAATAAAACTTTTCTTTTAAAACACATTTTTATGCAAAAGGAGAATCAATCATGAAAAAAAGAACACTTGCAGCAGTAATGGCGGCAGTAATGCTCATGTCCTCAGCCGCAATGCCCGTATACGCAGACTGGCAGGAAACCTCGGAAGGAATGATGTATATCGACGAAAGCGGTGAACCTGCTACGGGTATTACCAAGATCGACGGCGAAACCTACTACTTCAACAAAAAGGGCATCATGAAAACAGGCTGGCTCACCACCAAGAGCGGTCAAAAGTATTACTTCACCAAAGACGGAACCATGAAAACAGGCTGGATGAAGACCAAGAAGGGCAAATACTATTTTGGCAAGAACGGCATTATGTACACAGGTCTGCACCAGATCAACAAGAAGCTCTACTATTTCAGCGACAGCGGAATAATGCAGACAGGCTGGGTAACTGCCGAAGGCAGCAAATACTACTTCAAAGACTCGGGTGAACTGGCAGTTTCCTGCACCCTTACCATAGATGGCACAAAGTATAAGTTCAGCTCAGTGGGAGTACCCACACCGGTAAATGCTGCAAAGCCCGAAAAGCAGGAGCCTGCTAAGGAGGAAAAGCAGGAAGAAAAATACATGACCTCGATCACCGAGATCCCCGACATGACTCTGTCTGTCGGCACAGTTCGCAAGATCACTCCGAAGTGCCACCCTGCGGGAATAACAAACGATGATCTGGTTTACAAGAGCAGCAAGCCCTCCGTTGCGACCATCACTCTCAACAAGGACGGTCACTCCGCAGAGCTTAAGACCCTCAAGGCAGGCACAACTGTTATAACCGTATCCTCCGCTCATGACAAGAATGTTAAAACAACATTTACGGTAACAGTTAAAAAGTAATTATACAACATAACACGTATAAAAAAAGTCCCGACGGTTTTGCTGCTGTCGGGACTTTGTTATTTAAATCATTATAAGCATTTTTTAAATATCTGTCTGATATCCTCTTTGCTGAGCGGAACATAGCTCCTGCCGAGAAGGCGCTGCTGATTTGCGGCAGTGCTTTCGGTGAAAGGGTCAATATCCGCTTCCGAAGCTCCGTATTCGCTCATCTTCTTGTAGGGCAGTATCTCCTCAAGGAGCGCTTTAAGTCCCTCGATACCGTCGGTGCAATCAAGACAGCCGCAGAGTATTCCGCACAGCTTTTTTATCTTTCCGTCAGGGTCCTTTTCCCTGTACATTTCAAGGACAGGAATGAAAAACTGATAATTCGATTCGCCGTGAGGAATGTGATATTTTCCTCCGGGAGCATAGCTCAGGGCGTGGACGGGACCGCAGCCTGCGTTTCCGAAGGCTATACCCGCATAGTTTGCGGCTGTGAGAAACATTCCGCCGAGAGCCTTATACGCCGTTTTGTCCTCTGCCGTCCTTCGATAGCCCAAAAGGATATCCCTTATCGCCGCCTCGGAATATATCTCGGTAAAGGACGACGCAAGGGGGCTGAGGTAGCTTTCGACCGCATGTATCAGCGCATCAATTGAGCCTGACGCAAATACCTTATAGGGCAGCGTTTCGATAAATTCATCAATAAGCACCGCTTCGGAGGCGTACATCTGCTCGGAAACAAGACCCTGCTTTGTGCCGAGAGCCGTTCGGTTCACTATGGAAATATTTGTGACCTCGGAGCCTGTGCCGCAGGTGGTGGGAATTATAACAAGTCCGTGACGGCGTTCAAGGCTGTCCTCTCTGCCGTAAAGCTCGTTCACATCGGCAGTATCCCCGGCAACGGCTATCACCTTGGAGATATCTATTATAGTTCCGCCGCCCACGGCAATGACCCTGTCAAAGTCAATTTTTCCGATATCCGCAAGGATACTGTTTATCATAATATCCGTAGGCTCTCCTGCGCCGTACTCCTCCTGAAAAACCGTATGGCAGGAAATGCCGCATTTTGCTATAACAGGCTCGTAAATATAGCGGTTTGTCAGAATAAGGTCACGCTCCGTCAGCTTGAAATGCTCCGCAAACTCCTTAAATTTTCCGAAACGGTAAATCGTCGGTACGACCCGAAACTGTTTCATGTCCGTCAGTCCTTTCATTATAATAATATATTATATATAGTACTCCGCCGCCGTCTAAAAAACATCTAAAATATTTTCTGCAATAATCCCGCCGAAAGCATTTCACTTTAAAAGGAAACCGTTTATCTCATCAAGGAGCTTGCCGCAGTCTATGCCGTGTACCTCGCACGCCTCTTCGAGAGTTTCATTGACCGAGGACGGACAGCCTACACAGTGCATTCCCGAACGGACAAGAATATCTGCGATACGGCGGTCGGCAAGAAGTATCTCCCCCATTGTCATATCCTTTGTGACAAGTCCCGATGCAGGCTTTCCAAACTTATCCGCAAGAGCCGCCGCACGGGCAGGACCGCTTGTATTCAGCACTTCACCCTCGTTGTTCACTCCGGCAGCGAGAACTGTGCCCACCGATTCCCAACTGAGCAGCTCGGCGGTTTTGGTATACGAGGCAAGGACTCCGTCAAAAACGGTCATATCGTCCTCGGCACAACAAGCGATAAGGGCGCACTGCTTTCCCGAAATATCCTTTTCACCTATCATGAACGAATACAGCTTGTCGATAACGGCTTTAAGACAGGAAGGGATACTGTACCAATAAACGGGCATTGTAAAAACAACTGCGTCCGCTGACTCGATATGGGGAGCAATCATGTTGAAATCGTCGTCAAAGCTGCACGCTTTTCCCGTTTCAAAGCAGGTCTGACAGGCACGGCAGCCGTTTACCTGCATAAATGCGGTATCAAATCTGACAACATCATGTCCTTTCTCCTTTGCGGCATTGATAAAAGAATCGGTAAGGGCAAAGCTGTTGCCGTTTTTTCTGGGGCTGGCGGTAAGTACAACTATTTTCATTCAAGTTCGTTCCTTTCGGTTTTTATTATATTTTAGCACATCGGGCGGCTTTGTCAATAGTCGATACATTCACGGCATGACACAAAAAACAGAAAAAAAGCAAAAAAATATAAAAAAAGGTATTGACAAATCATATTTATTCTGATATAATATAAAAGTCGCTGAAAGAGATGCGGCAAAAAAGCTATGGAGAAGTCGCCTAGCCCGGTTTATGGCGCACGACTGGAACTCGTGTATGCGTTAATAGCGCATCGAGGGTTCGAATCCCTCCTTCTCCGCCATAAAATCCCGTAAACAGAAGGTTTACGGGATTTTATTTTTGCTATCTGTTACCGATTTTTTTGTTTGATTGATTTGAATAGGGTAGATGTTTGATTGCCCGTTTTTTGTAAGGATAGTTTTTGTTGTTTTTCGTATTGTTATTTGTAAATGTAAGATAATTCGTTACCCTGCAAAGGGACAACCTTCAGGAGAGGGGGGGACGCTCAGGAACTG
>JBJERW010000078.1:0-7233 GCA_051882475.1 Huintestinicola sp.
CTTTGGAAACCTGCAAGCCTTTGGAAAAGGCTTGAGCGAAACTTTTGCTCCGATTTGGAACTATAACTTGTTTCGTTTTAACCCTTTTTCGACAAGCTAAAGAACACTGCATAATAATTGCAACCGTGAAAGGACTGCTGAAAATATGGAAGAAAACAACAGAGGATTTTATCATGTTCCCCGAAATAACGAGAACGATCACGCCGAAAAAGAAGAAAAACGTCGGGTAAAAAAATTCGCGGCTGCCGCTGCTGTCGGAATGGCGGTGCTTCTTATTACGGAGTACGGCGACAGGCTTTCGGAAATGTCAGATAACCCGTTTACGGCGGCAGGCAGAGTCGTTAATGCCGTTGCGGAATATTCCGCTTCGCTTTGCTTTATTGATCTTAGCGGCGCTTTTGATATCCCCGATACGAAGGCTTCGGACAGCTCCCCTCAGAGCGGCACGGAAGATCTGATAATAGTTTACGATGATTCTATCATGCTTTCCGAGGGCAGCAGCAGGATTCCTTCCTCGGCAAACGAGGAGATATATTCGGACGATATCCTGCTCCCTGCACCGTCTGCCGAAAGCGATTCCCCTGCTCCCTACCCTGCGGACACTCTTGACAACGACGGAAAGATAACCGAGGTTACATACGGATATTACACGGGAGAAAATTATCTCGATCTTGACAAGGGCGGTCAGATACGAAATCTGACAAGCCGTTCAAACGACGAGGTTTACGCTCAGAGCTTGATTCTCCCCGATTTTACCATTGACCTTGACGCAGGGGAGGACGAGCCGCAGGTGCTTATAATGCATACCCATACTACCGAAAGCTTCGAGCTTTACCGTAAAAATTACTACGACAGCGATTTTGTGGGACGGACTACCGACAGCGATATGAATATGATAGCGGTGGGAAACGCAATGGCTGAGGTCTTTGAGGAAAGAGGGATAAGCGTTATGCACAATACGGATATCCATGATTATCCTTCCTATAACGGTTCATATGACAGGAGCCGTGAAACGGTAAAAAAGCTCCTTGAAGAATACCCGTCCATTAAGGTGGTGCTTGATGTTCACAGGGACGCCATTGAACGTGAAAACGGCGAAAGGATAGCTCCCACGGCGGAAATAAACGGCAGATCCTCTGCGCAGGTCATGCTCATCTGCGGCTGCGACGACGGTACTATGGATATGCCCGACTGCATGAAAAATCTCAGCACAGCTTCACTGTTCCAGCAGGCTATGGAGTCAAAATACAGCGGGCTTACCCGTCCCGTGCTTTTTGATTACCGTCAGTACAATCAGGATCTTACAACAGGCTCTCTGCTTCTTGAAGTGGGCGGACACGCAAACTCCATAGATCAGGCGATATATGCGGGGGAGCTTGCCGCCGACGCAATTTCCGATGCGCTTATCTCAATAGGTAAATAAATATTTCATACTAATTCTAAACCAACCTATAGACAGATACGACAGCTATAATTCCGTCACTCTACGTCAAGCTCCCTTGAAGGGCGAAAGCCCTCCTGCGGTCGCTTTCCTTGATTGACGAAATTCTATCTGCCGTCCTTGTCTATAGAACGGTTTAGAATTAGTATCACAAAACGGAAAGGACAGGTCGAACCGAAAAGATGTATAAAAAATATCTGCCCCCTGCGCTGTTTGTTTTCGGAGCGGCAGTCATTCTAATAAAGCTTGACGCAGCGCTGTACTTCGGCGGAAAGCTGATAAAAATACTCATACCTATCCTCATGGGAGTTATCTTTGCCGCAGTGGCAGACCCTGCCGTGGAAAAGACTAAGGGCTTGCTGCAAAAAATATTCGGACGGCTTTTCCGAAAACCCGGAGCCTTGTCCTCCAAGGGAACGCTTTACGCCGCCATATTTATAGTTTATATGCTTATCCTCGGGGCGGCTGTTGGTGTTGTGTGCTATATTATCCCTCAGCTTTCGGAGAGCGTAAAGCTGTTTGCCGCAAGCTTTGACGATTATTACCGCAGCTTCCGTCAGCGGTACGATATCCTTGCAAGCAGGGATCCCTTCGGCATACTCGTCCGCCTTGACGACGTTATCACAAGCCTTGCGGACAAGGCTCCCGAGCTGCTCCGTCAGACCTATGATGTAACGGCTTCTTTCATCTCGGCGGTGGCAAATACCGTTCTGGGGCTTGTTATATCAATATATCTTCTTGCCTCCAAGGAGAGCATACTTGAATTTGCAAAGGGCTGGCTTTCCTCCGCAATGAGCGAAAAAAGCTATAAAAAAACGGTGCACGTTATATGCACCGTAAATTCAAGCTTTGTAAATTTTATTTCGGGACAGCTTACCGAGGCTGTTATTCTGGGGACGCTGTGCTTTGCGGGAATGATAGTGTTTGATTTTGAGTATCCTCTGCTCATCAGCACCGTTATCGGAGTGACGGCGCTTATCCCTGTTGTGGGCGCCTTTGCGGGAGCTGTACCGTCGGCGCTGCTGCTGTTTCTTGTAAAGCCTGCCTCTGCACTGTGGTTTGCGGTTTTTATAATTATCCTCCAGCAGCTTGAAAATAATCTTATCTATCCGAAGGTCGTGGGTAAAAGCGTGGGACTGCCCCCCGTTCTTATCCTTACGGCAATAATCGCAGGAGCAGAGCTTGGGGGAGCGGCAGGGATACTTCTCGGCATACCCATTCTTTCGGCGGCGTATACCCTTGCCAAGGAGAGCATTGCCGAAAAGGCAAAAAAACCGTGAAAGCATATTTGTAAGCCGTCACGGTTTTTCGCAGATCAATGAGGCTTTTTGGGATAAGGCTGCTTTTCAGCCGTAAGTCCCAGCAGATAATCTACGCTTGTATTGTAATAATCCGCAAGAATGGCAAGGTATTCGGACGGTATCGCTCTTTTGCCAAGCTCGTAATAGGAATAGCACACCTGTGAACATTGCAGCAGGCCGGCGATATCGTTCTGAGTTTTATCCCTGTCCTCACGGAGGTCACGCAATCTTGTTCCCACGTTTTTTGTGCTTTCGTTCATTGAATTATCATCCTTGCATGTGCATAAGTATATAGAATAATTATACAATAAAAATTCCCTTTATAGGTATTGTAAAACAAATTGGTGTAAATTAAGGTCGAAAAAAGTCGAATAACAGAAATTTTTATGCGGACATCTATACGTTTATGCGGCGTCGGCTGATTTTTTTATATATTTTTTGATAAGCTGTAGATTTTTTTTGCGGAGTATGCTATAATTTTTTATATCGGAATATTCCGATGACGTGCTTTGAAAGGACGGGTAAGATCGTTATGTATAAATTAAAAAAGATTATAAAAGCTCTGGCTGCTGCGGCTGTTTCATTCATGCTCTGCGCCGCAGTTTCTGCGGCTTCTTATGCTTCGACAATTTCTCCCGATACGGGAAATGTGGAAAAGTCAAGCTATATCATTGTTATTGTTATCGCAGGAGTCCTTGCGGCGGCTGCCGTTGTTGCAGGGATATTTACTAAAAAAAAGAAAAAATAATCTGATTTTAATCAAAATCTTGTTGTAATTATTAAAAAAGTATGTTATAATATCAATGTTACGAAAAAAGCATTTTTTTATGCCGCTTCTTATAGCAAGACACAGAAATAGACTGACAAAAGGAGGTGAGGACAAAGATTGAAGAGTTAGGAACGAACCCGCAGACAGGCTTTCCGCCTGACAAGGGTGAGTGACGACACTATTCAATCTTTGTACCGCCGAACTTGGCAGGATATTTTTGTGTATTGCTATAGGTGAAACCGCAGAGGGGACGGCAGTTTGCGCATAAGCGCATAAGTATATTTTTTCAGGAGGTATATTGCTATGGGTTTAGTTTCAGCTGCAATTTCGTCTGTTTCGGGTGTTCTCGGTGATTCATGGAAAGAGGTCATCGAGCCTGCCGATATGACCGATGCTCTGCTTGTAAAGGGCGTTGCCGTAAGAAAGGGCAAAGGCTCAAATAAAAGCGGCAGCGAGGATTATATTTCCAACGGCTCAATTATCCACGTTTATCCCAACACTCTCATGGTGCTTGTTGACGGCGGAAAGATCGTTGACTACTGCGCTCAGGAGGGCTATTACGAGGTCAACAACTCCACAGCGCCTTCTCTTTTCAACGGCGAGCTGAAGGAGTCCCTCAAGGATACATGGGAAAGATTCAAGTTCGGCGGAGTTCCTTCGTCCAAGCAGCTTGTATATTACATAAACACTGCCGAGATCAAGGGCATAAAGTTCGGCACGAGAAACCCCGTACAGTATTTCGATAATTTCTACAATGCAGAGCTGTTCCTCAGAGCCCACGGCTCATATTCCATAAAGATCACAGACCCCCTCAAATTCTACACCGAATTTGCTCCCAAGGGCACGAACAGCGTAAGGATAACAGACCTTTCCACACAGCTGTTCAATGAATTCATGGACGCTCTCCAGTCGGCTATCAACCAGATGTCCGTTGACGGCGTAAGAATATCCGCCATCACATCAAAGTCCAGAGAGCTTTCAAAGTACATGGCTCAGACTCTCGACGAGGATTGGAACAACCTCAGAGGAATCGAAGTCTGCTCGGTAGGTATCGCAAGCATTACCTACGACGATGAGTCCAAGGAACTTATCAACATGAGAAACAAGGGCGCAATGATGTCCGACCCAACTATCAGAGAGGGCTTTGTACAGTCCTCCGTGGCTCAGGGACTTCAGAACGCAGGCTCCAATACAGCAGGCGCAGGCAACGCTTTCATGGCAATGGGCATGGGAATGGGCGCTGCAGGCAACTTTATGGGAGCTGCTTCTCAGACAAATGCCGCTCAGATGCAGATGCAGCAGCAGGCTGCTCAGCAGGCTGCCGCACAGCAAGCTGCCGCAAATTCATGGACCTGCTCCTGCGGTCAGACAAATACGGGCAATTTCTGCAACAACTGCGGTTCAAAGAAACCTGCTCCCGCAGCTTCCGGCTCATGGACCTGCTCCTGCGGTCAGGTAAACACAGGCAACTTCTGCAATAACTGCGGAGCTAAAAAGCCTGCCGCAAACGGACCCTGGACATGCTCCTGCGGTCAGACAAACGAGGGTAATTTCTGCAACAACTGCGGTGCAAAAAGACAGTAATAACGCTGCTGAAAATACACTGATAGGATAAATATTTTTTGATTTCGGAACCTGTCCGCAAATGGGTCATCATTATGTGCGGACAGGTTTTTATAGGATTTTTCGGAAAGGATCATTATTGAATGGAATCAACCGTTTCATATAAATGTCCCAACTGCGGCGGAGATCTGAGATTCAACGCCGACGGTCAGAATTTCATCTGCGAGTGGTGCAGCTCCGATTTTACAAAGGCGGAGGTTGACAAGCTCTGCGGAGAAATATCACCCGAAGAAAAACAAAAAGCTGAGGAAGAGGAAACCGCCGAACGTAAATTTGCGGAGGATACCGATGTTTACATATGCTCCAGCTGCGGAGCGGAGGTCATCTGCGACCATGAAACAGCCGCTTCCTTCTGCTATTACTGCCACAATCCCATTACCCTGAAGGGCAGGCTCGAAGGGCAGTACCGTCCCGAACAGATGATACCATTCAAGCTTTCAAGGCTTGCGGCGGAAAAGGCTTTCAAGGACGCCTGCAAAAACAAATGGTTTCTGCCCTCCGATTTCCTTTCGGACAAGCAGATAGAAAAGATGACGGCGCTTTATGTGCCCTTCTGGCTTGCCGACTGCGACGTGGACGCTTTTATACAAGGCGAGGGCAAGAACGTAATATCCGTCCGCCACGGCGACACAACCGTTACCACCACCAAGATATATGCTGTTGAGAGAGGCGGAAAGATGTCCTATTCGGGCGTTCCCGCAGACGGCTCCAAAAAGATCGAGGACGCTGTTATGGACGCTATCGAGCCATTTGATTACAACGGACTTGTACCCTTTTCAATGACATATCTTTCGGGCTGCTATGCGGATAAGTACGACGTTGAAAAATCCGAAGTGCTTGGACGCATCAAGGAGAGGATAGACAAAAGCTCCGAAGAGCTGCTCAGAAACGACATAAAAGGCTATCAGTCGGTGACGGTCAAAAACAAGCAGATAAGGATACTCAGCACAAAATGGCATTATATGCTGCTTCCCGTGTGGTTCATGACATACAAGTATCACGGTCAGATATATTCCTATGCGATCAACGGGCAGACGGGAAAAATGGCAGGAAAATATCCCGTGTCGCTGCCGAAGGCTCTCGGCTTCGGAGCGGCGATAGGTCTTATTCTTGCGCTGGCTGTATTTTTGACGGGGGGACTTTCGCTATGATAAGAAACCTTTCACGCAGACTTACTGCGACTGTTTTTATTGCGGCAGCGGCTGTCCTGTTCCTGTTTTCACCCTGCGTTTCGGCAGAGATACTTTTCATAGACAATGCCGACCTTTACAACACGGGCGAAGAGGCTCTCCTGCAGCAAAAGATGACCGAATTTACCGAAGAAACAGGCTGGAATATCGGCATAGTTACCGCCACAAACGATTTTTACTCGGAATCCTCTGCGGGAACGGCTGCGGAGAAGTATTATGACGATGCTTTCGGGGCAGATTCGACGGGGGTGCTCTATCTTTGCGATGTGGGATATCGGTACATCGTTATAGCAGGTGATGCGAGGAAATATATTGTCGGTCCGAGATTCAGCAAAATGCTTGAGAGCGTAAACGACAAGTACATGGATTACGACGATATGGGTTCAGCCGATAAATTCATAAGCTTCAGCGAAAAATATTATCGTCAGGGCGAAGGGTCGTTCTACATCGGCGGCGAATATATTGCGCTGTCGCTGGTGCTGTTTGCTGCTTCGGTGATAATAATCTTTTTCATCATCAAGCACAGCTACAGCAAATATCCTGCGCCTTCTGCGTCCCTTTATATTGACAATAAGACGGTAGATATTTACCGAAGAATGGACACCTTCCTGCGTCAGTTTGTTACAAGGACATCAAACTCAAGCTCGGGCGGCGGTCACGGCGGCGGAGGCTTTTCGGGCGGACATCACGGCGGCGGCGGAGCAGGCGGACACCGCTAAGGCAGGCAGGCTGAGGCAGCATGATGCTGCACCCAATCGTTCTGTTAGTTTGTTCGGATATAATAGTTCTTGGCTCGGTAACGGCAGGCTGAGCCTGCACGCAACCGTATCATAGTTTTTTGAATAGAAAAGTTTTTGGCTCGGTAACGGTACTTTATTTGTACCCGTTGCCGAGATTTTTTTAGTTTTA
>JBJERW010000079.1:0-7219 GCA_051882475.1 Huintestinicola sp.
GGGAGCTTGACGACGAATGGGATTATTTCAGCCGAGGATTTGGCTATAGGTTGATTAAAGATTAGTATTACTGATATAAAGGAGCGTTCAAATGCTTTTTACACCCACAAAGGCATGCAAAACCATTCTGAGCGTCACCCCGGAAATGCTTGACAAAATGAACGTGACCGCTCTCATACTCGATATCGACAACACCATGACCACCCACGACAACCCCGTCCCTATTGACGGGCTGTACGAATGGCTTGACGGAATGCGCAGTCACGGCGTAAAAATGATGATAGTTTCAAACAATCACGAGCCGAGAGTAACGCCCTTTGCAAAGCTTTTAGGACTTGATTTTGTCTGCGAGGGCGCAAAGCCGCTCACAAAGGGATACAAGGAAGCGGCGGAAAAGCTCGGCGTTCCGAAGAAAAACATCTGCACCATAGGCGATCAGCTTTTTACGGATATTTTGGGGGCGAAGCTTTTCGGGATAAAGTCAATTCTCGTAAAGCCTATCGAACCCGAAAAGACGAGGTTTTTCAAGATAAAAAGAGCAGCTGAAAAGCCGTTCTTGCCGAAGAATTACTTATAAAGGACAGTTTAGGTCATGAAAGAACTTGGCAAAATTATTTTTAAACTGTTGGGTTGGAGCGGACTGCTGTTTCTTTTCGGAATACTCGGTATAATTTTCGCAATACGGGACAGCTCCAAAAATATCGGTTCAAACCTGTCGTTTGACTTTAAAATGGACATTCTTTTCATTGCAGTTGGATTTATTGGAGGAACAGCAGCGGCTTTTTTCAAAACAAAACGAATGAAAAAGGCTGAAATTGAGGCTGACGAGCATGAAAAAGAAGCTGCGCTCAAAGCAAAGTCAGACCCGAAATATTGGAACAAGCCCAAAACCATTTCTCCCGAAAAAATCAAGCTTAAAGATATCACCGACAGGGTGCGTCATGAGCTAAGCACTCTTCCCATGATACCTCTTATTCCTCAAAAGACGCAGACAAGCGTTTTTGACAGCAAGCTGGGCGGCATTCCCTATATGCCGAAAGACTTCGGCTATCCTACGGGGAAATGCGGCAGCTGCGCAGGAAAGCCCCTCAGACTTCTTGCACAGCTTAATTTTGAAAGCTTGCCGCATATTTCCGGATTTCCCGAAGAGGGTATCCTACAGTTTTTCTGCTCCTGCGGAAATGACGAAGGATTATACGGTCTGAACAGCTCCGACCCCTGCGGCCAAAACGGTTTCAGGGTGATATATCACGAAAATATTATAACAGACCCGTCGAAGCTTATGTCAGCAGAGGAAATGCCCTTTTTTGAAAGCGGAGAGTTCCCCTTTGAAGGCGAATATATACTCACTCCTCATGCTCCCTCGGAATGTACCCCCACAACCTGTGATTTCCGCTTTGACAAGACCTTTGCAAAGGTATACAGCGAGGTTACGGGCGATAAAATCTCATCAATATACGAAGCTTATGAGGGCAAGTACGGCGACGGCTCCACCCTTGAGGATGTTTTTGACTTTATCTCAAACAGCAATTCCTGCATCGGCGGATATCCCGATTTTACGCAGACAGACCCCAGAAACGCCGAAAATGGTACAGCGGAACATACTGTTCTGCTTTTTCAGCTTGAAAGCTATTCCATTGACGGCTTGGAGATCATGTGGGGAGATTCGGGTGTCGCAAATTTCTTTATCACTCCCGATGACCTGAAAAACAAGGATTTTTCAAGAGTAATGTTCAACTGGGACTGCTTTTAAGGGACGACATTTTTATTAGATAAAATAAAGAGAAAGGATAAATAAATTATGAGCGCAAGATTCGGCCCCGCAGGAACTGCGGAAAGCTTCAAGACTATGGGCTACAAAAAATCCGTACAGCTCCCCGAATATCTGAATAAATTCGGTCTTGACCACTTTGAATATCAGTGCGGACAGGGCGTAAGAGTATCCGAGGAGTCGGCAAGGGAAATTGGCGAAGCGCTGAAAAAAGGCGGCATATCCGTTTCTATCCATGCGCCCTACTTTATCTCCCTTTCAAGCGTGGAGGAGGAAAAGCGCCTGAACTCCATTAACTACATTCTCGCCTCCGCAAAGGCGGCAAAGGCTATGGGCGCACAGAGGATAGTTATCCACAGCGGCTCCTGCGCAAAAATATCCCGTGAAGAAGCCCTGACCCTTGCAAAGGACACCATGAAGCTTGCAAGGCAGGCGCTTATCTCCGAGGGACTTGAGGACATCATCTGCTGCCCCGAAACCATGGGCAAGGTAAATCAGCTGGGCACTCTTGAAGAGGTGCTGGAGATCTGCACCGCAGACGAAAGCTTTATCCCCTGCATAGACTTCGGACATCTCAACGCACGCACCTTCGGCGGAATAAAATCCGCAGCCGATTACGAAAAAATGCTTGATATGGTTGAAAACAAGCTGGGACACGACCGTCTTGCAGTCTTCCATTCTCACTTCTCAAAGATAATGTTCACAAATCCCGGCGGCGAGAAAAAGCATCTGACCTTTGACGCAAACGAAGGCTTCGGCCCCGATTTTGAGCCGCTTATGGAGCTTGTTTACGCAAAAGGACTGTCCCCCATATTCGTCTGCGAAAGCGCAGGCACTCAGACGGAGGACGCAAAAACCATGAAGGATTATTATATTTCCTGCAAATGATAAAAATATTTCGGGAGGCAAATACTATGAACGTACTTATAATAAACGGTCCAAATCTTAACCTGCTGGGCGAAAGAGAGCCGGGAACATACGGCAGCGACAGCTACAAGTCCATATGCGAAATGATAAAGGCAAAGGCTTCGGAGCTTGGATTTTCCGACTGCGAATGCTTTCAGTCAAACCATGAGGGGGAAATAATCGACCGTATCCACGACGCAAGGCTCGACATGAGCGGGATAATCCTCAATGCGGGAGCGTACACCCATTACAGCTATGCTATCCGTGACGCAATTGCGGCGGTAAAAATCCCCGTTATCGAGGTGCATATGTCCAATATCCACGCAAGAGAAGAGTTCCGCCATCACAGCGTTATCTCTCCCGTATGCGCAGGACAGATAGCAGGCTTCGGCAAGGAAAGCTATATTCTCGGTCTTTACGCCCTGAAAAATATTCTGGAAGAAAAATAAAATCCCGAAAGGAATGGTCGTATAATGACTCGTATCGGTGCTCTTGCGGAAAAGCTGCCCGAAAACAGCTGCGCACTTATAACTTCGGACATCAACCGCAGATATTTCACGGGAATGAAGTCCTCGGCAGGAGTATGCGCCGTTTTTAAAAACGAAGCATATCTTATAATAGACTTCCGCTACATCGAAAAAGCAAGAAGCGTTGTGAAGGACTGCAAGGTCGTTCTTATGGAAAGTATGTACGAACAGCTTTCCGAACTGATAAAAAAGCACAATGCGGACACAATAATGATAGAAAGCGCTTCAATGACCGTTGCGGAGCTGGACTCGCTGAAAAAGAACATCAGCTGCGATATCGACTCTTCCGGCAGGCTCAGCAGGCTAATTCGGGATATGCGCATGATAAAGACTCCCGAAGAGATAGAGCTTATGCAGACGGCTCAGCGTATCGCAGAAGCCGCCTTCGACAATGTGCTGAACTTCATAAAAGAGGGCGTTACCGAACGTGAGATAGGTCTTTGCCTTGACGAATATATGCTCCGAAACGGTGCGGAGGGACTGTCCTTCGACACTATCGCACTCTGCGGCGAAAACACCTCTCTCCCCCACGGTGTCCCCTCGGACAGAAAGCTGAAAAAGGGCGAATTTATCCTCATGGATTACGGCGCAGTCTATAACGGCTACCACAGCGACATGACCCGAACGGTATGCCTCGGCGAGCCTTCCGAGGAGATGGAACGGGTATATTCTATCGTCCTTGAAGCTCAGGAAAGAGCCATAAATGCTGCTGTCAGCGGCATAACGGGAAAACGTCTTGACTGTGTCGCACGTGACTTTATCGCAGCAAACGGCTACGGCGAAGCCTTCGGACACGGCCTCGGACACAGCGTGGGAATGGAGATACACGAATATCCAAACGCCAACACACGCTGCGAGGAAATTCTCACCGACGGCATGATAATGACCGTTGAGCCGGGCATATATCTTCCGGGAAAATTCGGCGTGCGCATCGAAGATTTTGTGGTTATCCGACAGGAAAAATGCTGCAATTTGACCAAAGCGCCCAAAAAACTTATAAAATTGTAAAAAAGGTCTTGCAAAATCCGAAGATATATGGTATCATAGTTTGTAAGTAATTATAAAAATAAATAAGGGGCTTCGCATAGATTGCGGCTGTCCCATAAATTTGGAGGTAATTTATGATAACTGCAGGCGATTTCAGAAACGGAATGACTTTTGAAGAGGACGGCAACGTTCTCCAGATCGTTGAATTCCAGCATGTAAAGCCGGGAAAGGGTGCAGCTTTCGTAAGAACAAAGGTAAAGAATGTTATTACAGGCTCCGTAGTTGAAAAGAGCTACAACCCCTCTGCAAAGTTCCCCACAGCTTTCGTTGAAAGAAAGGATATGGAGTACTCCTACAACGACGGCGATCTCTACTACTTCATGGATCCCGAAACCTATGAGCAGACTCCTATCAGCTCCAAGGAGCTTTCCGACAACTTCAAGTTCGTCAAGGAACAGATGATCTGCAAGATCTGCTCTTACAAGGGCAAGGTTTTCGCTGTTGAACCCCCGAACTTCGTTGACCTTCAGGTCACACAGACAGACCCGGGCTTCAAGGGTGATACAGCTACAAACGCAACAAAGCCTGCAACTCTCGAAACAGGCGCAGAGATCAAGGTTCCCCTCTTCATCAACGAGGGCGACATGATCAGGATCGACACACGTACAGGCGAGTACATGGAGCGTGCATAACCTGCGCTTTTTAAGTACAGAGATAATTCTTTTACAAATGCATTAAGGAGGGCTAAACCAATGACACTTAGTGAAAAAACAGCATATCTTAAAGGACTGATGGACGGTCTTAACAACGAGGACAAGGTTACTGCCCTCATCGCAGAGATCCTCACGGACATGGCTTCCGAGATCGAGGATATGCAGGACGAAGTAGAAGAGCTTTCCGAGGTTATCGACACTATTGACGAAGATCTCGGCGAGATGGAAAAGGACTACTACGGCATCGATGATGACGAGGACTGCTGCTGCGGCCATCATCACTATGACGACGATGACGAGGACGACGATGATTTCGACGAGGACTTCGACGACGAAGATCTTTACGAGGTCACCTGCCCTTCCTGCAACGACACTATCTGTCTTAATGAATCCATGCTTGAGGACGGCTCCATCAGCTGTCCCAACTGCGGCGAGCTTCTCGAGTTCGATCTCGACGATGACTCCGAGGACGCTGAATGATCCGAGGAAAGCCGCATAGCATATAACAACCGAATAAAATGCAATTTGTTTCAGGGCGAGGTGAAATTCCTCACCGGCAGTTAAAGTCTGCGAACATTTTAAGACATATCGTCTTAAAATGCCGACCCGGTGTAATTCCGGGACCGACGGTATAGTCCGGATGAAAGAAACACAGAACTACTGCGTTACCCATATTTTCTTCTGCGGTAGGAATGCGCCTATGGAAAAATTCTTTTCCCATAGGCGCTTTTTTTATTAGCAGGGCAGATTGCTTTTTATTATAAAACAATTTTATTTTATGGAGGTAATCTGTTATGAACAACCGCACAAACGAAACATCAAAGGTAAGAAAGCTTACCGTCACCGCAATGCTTGGAGCTATGGCTACCGTACTCATGTTCCTTGAGTTCCCCGTGCCAATGTTTATCCCCCCCTTCATCAAGTTTGACTTCTCCGAGCTGCCTGCCCTTATCGCAGCCTTTTCAATGGGACCTCTTTCGGGTGCATGCGTATGCCTCATCAAAAATCTCATAAACCTGATGAACACCTCAACGGGCGGCGTTGGAGAGCTTTCAAACTTTATCCTCGGCTGCGCATTTGTAGTTCCCGCAGGCATCATCTATCAGATGAAAAAGACCAAGACCCGTGCAATAATAGGTGCAGTTTCAGGCTCTGTTATAATGGCAGTGCTCAGCATTTTTTCAAACTACTTCATCGTATATCCTATCTACACGGCATTCATGCCCATGGAAGCTATCATCGACGCTTACAAGGCAATAAACCCCAAGGTCGAAAACCTCTGGGACGCTCTCATCTGGTTCAATATGCCCTTTACGCTGATAAAGGGACTTGCAAGCACCCTTATCACCGTTGTGATATACAAGTACGTTTCGCCGCTCCTCAAGGGCAAAAAGTCCGAATCTTCGGGACTTAACGAAAAAGCGGAGGCAAATGCCTGATATTCCCTGCGGAATTTTCGCAAAAATCTGCAAAATCCGATAAAAATCCATTGACAAAGCATATGGTTTGTGATATAATCAATTCATACTTAACAGCCTTATCAAGAGCGGCGGAGGAACTGGTCCTGTGAAGCCCGGCAACCTGATTGCGGTAACATCGGTTTTATCGCAGAAAAGGTGCTAATTCCTGCGGAAGAATACTTCCGGAAGATGAGGTGAATTTGTTTAAATTCACAAAATCTCTAAGGCACTCGTTAAAAACGGGTGCCTTTTTTACGGCTCTTATGTAATACCGATAAAAATTATGAAAGGAACCGAAAAATATGTCTAAAATGCTTTTTACATCCGAATCAGTTACAGAAGGACATCCCGACAAGATCTGCGATCAGATATCCGACGCAGTTCTTGATGCGATCCTCGCACAGGACCCTATGGGACGTGTTGCCTGCGAAACCTGCACAACTACGGGTATCGTAATGTGCATGGGCGAGATATCCACAAGCTGCTATGTGGATATCCCCAAGATCGTCCGTCAGGTGGTCATCGACATCGGCTACGACCGTGCAAAGTACGGCTTTGACGGTCACACCTGCTCCGTACTTACGTCCATAGACGAACAGTCCTCCGACATTGCAATGGGCGTTGACGAAGCCCTTGAACACAAGGACGGAAACAACGCTGACGACAATCAGACAGGCGCAGGCGATCAGGGTATGATGTTCGGCTATGCCTGCAACGAAACACCCGAGCTTATGCCGATGCCAATATCTCTTGCCCACAAGCTTGCAAAGAAGCTCACCGAGGTCAGAAAGACAGGTGTCCTCCCCTACCTCCGTCCCGACGGAAAAACTCAGGTAACGGTCGAGTACGACGACG
>JBJERW010000080.1:0-31664 GCA_051882475.1 Huintestinicola sp.
CCACATCTTACGCAAAAAAGCCACCCTTTCGGCTGACTTTTTCGACAGACTGAGGCTGTGCAGTATTTTACCGCACAGCCTTTTTCTATGCCTCTTATCGCTTGTTGATCATATTGCAGATAAATTTGTTATTGCCATAATTAAATAGATAGCAGCAAATATCCATATGGTGGGACATTTTGCAAGCAGCTTCCATTTGAGCTTCGCTTCTTCTTCATCGGTCACAACGACCTTGTCCTCGATGCCGTATCCGTCGGTGTTTTCATTTATCCTGCCGTTTCGCTTGATAAGATATATCAGAGCGGCTATGCCAATTACTGCCATTATTCCCATGTAGATTATTTCGGCGGTTTCAAAGCTTTCGCCCTTTGAATATTCAAAGTAGGAGAGCACCATAGCGTTTGCATTGGCAGCCATGTGGCAAATTATCGGAACTATAATCGTACCGCTCTTCATTGCGGCATATCCGAGGACAAGTCCGAGAAGGAAACAGTTAAACATCTGATTGAAGTTTCCGTGCATGATGCCGAAGATAAGGGAGCTTGCAATGAGCGCAAAGGTTTTGTTGACAGGGGAGAGCAGCTTCATTACAAGACCTCTGCACAGCAGCTCCTCCGTTATTGCGGCAACGAATACGAAGTATATTACAAGAGCTGCGTTTGAAAGTGTATCGTCCGAGAAGGAAAGCGTTGCGGCTGCTTCTTTGGATATTCCCGACATTTTTGTAAGGGACATCACAAGCGCTTGAACGAGCGCCGAAACGCCCTGAATTCCGATAACCGAAAGGATACACAGCAGTATCTGCGGCAAAGGAATATTGCTTTTGTTGAATATCTTTGCGGGTAGCTGTTTTTTAGACGCTGCAAAGAAGATAAAGAATGCGGCAAGATTTGCGATTAGGTAAGCTATGCCATTGGCGATTATCAGATATGTCCCTGATATTGAGTTCATAAGCTGTTGTGCAAGCTCTTCCTGAGTTATTCCGGGATTTGCAGCCATGATAGATGTGGTTTTGATTATGCTGAATACCATCTGGACCGCAACCATGACTGCCATTGCAATTCCAAACTGTGTAAGCATTGCTCCGCCTGCACGGTTGTAGCAGGACTTCACCTTTCTGCGGAGCAGCACACCCGATTGCTCGGAGCTTTCATTAGGCTGATTTTCCCACTGTGTTTCCTGCTTAGGTTTCGTATCGGGAACAGTGTTTTCGGTGTTGTTTTCAAATTCGTTCATATAATATACCTGACCTTTCTGTTAAAATATATTTTGTTATTTATCTATTTCGTTTCTGTGGAGTCTTATGTAGTAGCCTACAGATACCGCTGTCCAGATGGTGTATTCCGCTATGAGCGGCAGACAAATAATTATGAAAATGACATCAATAAGTGTGTGTTCAAGTCCGTCATTTATTAACCCTGCAATACAGTTGATAAGGATAGCGGCGCAGATGGGAAAGGGAATTGCCATGGAGAGCATCATTGACCTTGCGTGGCGTAACTTGCTCTCGTGGTCGGAGTAGAATTCGGGCGGTTCGCTTTCGGCGTCATAGGTCATTGTCCACACGCAGAAGCTTGTGATCCTTGTAAATGATGTAAATTCCAGCTTCCAGCCGCCGTCCTTATTCAGCTGAAAATATTCGTCCGTAGCTTCAAGCTGATAATCGAGGACAAATCTCATGCGGCAAGGCTCGGAACGGACAAAATAGAAGATCGTTCCCAATTTGTCGAAACGGTAGAATCTCCAGCCCTGTTCAGCCATTTCGCAAACGTATTTTTCAGCCTTATCGGGAGCATAATACCAGCCGAGCCGAAGCTTTTTTATCATTTTTCCGCTTTTTATCAGCTGCTTTTCCTCTTCCTTTGAGTAAAGAAGATTTTCTTTCGGAATAGTAAAGCTCAGTTCAACGGTTTTCTTAGGATCTGTGTCTTTGATCTTCTTTCCCGAACGGAAAAGATATATCAGCGCAGCAGCCAGAGCGATCAGTATAATGACCGAAGGAAGCAGCATATAGATCATATCGGAAGCGGTATGTTTGCCCGAAGCGGCTGAACCGACTCCTGCACCGCAGATAAAGCCTGCAAAATATAGGATAGGTAAAGCAAGAATAACTTTTAAGACCCTGTAAAGGGACGTCCAAGCAGAATATGATGGTGACGGGATATCCGCCGACCTGTCTGCTGCGGCAACATAATAATTTTTGCAGCCGCAGACCCTTTCCCAGCCAAGCTCAGAGAGCTTTCTCGGCATTTTGCCATTGCATCTGCTTTGCCTGCATATGCGGTATTTCTTTTTGGCAGGAGAGCTTTCTTCAAAGATAAATTCTCCCGAAACAGGCTTGAAATCTCTCAGAATAAGACCCTTTGCGGCGTATTCTCCAAGCTTTTCCTCGGTTTTTATTATGTCCGCAAACCAGAATGGCATATATTTGGTCATTTCAGCTTTTCCTCCTGTGAAACGGCGTTGCTGTACAGCAGCTTTATCCTTTCGATCTCGGCTTTCAGGATATCCTTTCCCGTTTCGGTGATCTCGTAGACGATCTTCTTTTCGGTGTCGTCGTAAACGGCTATCAAAGAGTCACGCTGCATTTTTGTCAGTGTGCCGTAAACCGTTCCGGGTCCCAGCTTTATCCTGCCTTCTGTCAGCTCAGACACAAACTTGGTTATTCCGTAGCCGTGGCGAGGCTCCGTAAGGGCAAGGAGAATATAAAACGCTGTTTCGGTCATGGGAATGTAGCTTTTCAGCAGCTTTGCATTATCAGACATTCAAGTCCCTCTTTCCTGCGGCACTCAGTCGAGTACAACGGATTTCTTCTTGCCCTTTTTATCTCTTGGGTATTCTCTGATACGGGTGATATATTCTGCATTTACTATCTGTTCGTTTCCCGTAGGGTCGGTTATCAGGATCCAGTTTTCGTTCAGTTCATTGATAGTACCCTGAATGCTTCCCGATTCTGACATGATAGTGTAAATGATGCATTCCTTGCCGATAAATTTTTTGATATACTCGTTCATAAGTTCTTTCTCCTTTGTGCTGTTTTTATTTTTGCGGCGTTTGAGCATTTTTATTGCCGCAGCATTTCGCCTTGCTTTGATTTGGGGTAATATAATTATTAAAATGATCAGTACGATCCAGATAAAGTAGTAGGGCTGCAAAATACCTCCTCCGTTTCTGTGTGGGTGTATTTCGGCGTGATATATTTTATCGTGATATATCGTGCCGTGATATATATCATGATTTGAGTATATCACACCGTGATATACTTGTCAATAGGTTTTATGCGATTTGTTATATATGACAAATGCAAATGCTTTTTATACAGTGGAATTGTTAGTATATAACAAAACGGTCATTGGGCGATACCGAAAAAATCGCACAATGACCGTGAAAAGAACGTGTTAACTTATGAAACAGCTTCGCTGTGAGTGATATGCAGCACCTTCTCGTAAAGCTCCGTGTTATCATAGATATTACCGATGACCTCGGCAACCACATCATCACCGGGGAGAGCGTCGTAACCGAAAAAGATGTAAAGCGGCATGCAGGTGAGCATATTGAGATTTTTGTCAAAATACTGAATATAAAACATTCCGTTCTGCAAAAAGACAACGCCTTTGACCTTAAATGCAGCTTCATATCCTGTGGGTATCTCCGAGTGGATGATCCTTCCGTCGCTGCCTCTTAAAGGCTCGCTTTCGTATTCCTCATCATTAATGCCCATTGAATCGAGCACCGAGTCAGCCGTAGGGAAGCCGCCGAGAGATTCGGTCTTTGTAAACCGTCTTATTCTGACGATATCTCCCTCAAATATCTCCCGTCCGTCGCAGCAGGTGAAGCCTGAGCTCATTCCGAGGGTATCGGGTCTGATGTAGTCCTGAGAATAAACTCCATCGCCCTTTTTCCTGTTTATTATAAGCAGATTTCCGTGGTCATCTCTGAATAATGAGCCTTCCGACCACATATCATCACGAGGGGCAATATTTTTGCAGTCTGCGACTGCTCTGAAAATATACCCCGGATACAGAGCCTGTAATCTCAGATTCATATTGCGCCTCCTTATAAAAAATTCTGCTGTAAAGAAATTATATCACATTCGGAATAAATTTACAACTGTATTTTGCAATTTTTAAGGAACCGCCGAAAAGCGGTCCCTTAAATCATGATCAGTATTTTTTCAGAACTTCGACAGCGCCCAGAACGATAGCGGACGCCTTTTCAAGACTGCGGCAAAGACGCTCGTTGTCGTTGTTCTTTGCCATTTCCGTAGCCTGAGCGACGGTTTCACGTCCGATCTCGACCTGTGTTCTGTAGATGTCGTCCAGCTGAGCCATAGCGAACTCCTCGAAGTTCTTGTAGCATTCCTTCAGATCCCTTATGGCGTAGTTGCGGATATCGTCATAGTTTTCAAGGGCGGAGTCGATGATCTCCGACTGACGCTTTTTCTTAAGGATATTGCGGAAGAAGGGCATTGTTGTGGACGGGAAGTCCATCTCCATGTCGGCGCCTCTCGAAGCCGCCTTCTTGACCTTATCGGCAACGTATGTGTTTACGTTGACGGTTTCGCTGCAGGATATCTTTGCCGAGGACAGGTTTGCTATGCCGAGTTTTCTTGAAAGCTCACTGCCCATGTCGTCGATTATCTCGTTGAGCCTTGACTGATGTATCTCAATGCACCTTCTGTAAGCCTCGCCGACCTTGTCCATGAGGAATGAGTAGAAGTGGCGTTCAACGTCCTCGTCGTTTGCCACGGTTCGGCAGGCAAGAATATCCTCACGAAGCTTTGTGAAGAATTCGTACATCCAGTGCTCTGCCTCCTGCATCATTTCCGTAATGGAAAGGATAAGCTTCGGCTTCTGACTTTCGAGAGCGGCGGCAAGAGTAGTGCATTCACGTTCAAAATCTGCGGAAAGCTCGTCCAGCTTTCTGCTGTCCATTTTTATCATTTCCGAAGTGATGTTCAGCCTGTTAAGGGTGTCGTTGAGCATCTGACGCAGCATGGAGAAAACACGCTGCTTGCGGATAGTATCCTTCTGAACGAATATCTCACGCTGTAGGGCAAGCTCGAATTTCAGAAACTCATTTTCGTAATAGTTCTGATATCCCTTGATGTCGGGGCGGTTAAGTCCGATCTTGCGGCGGTATTCGTCGATGCCGCTGATGCCGTAAACTTCGGCGTTCGGAATAATTGCGCTGCATTTTTCCTTTATTCTGCCAACGACCTTTTCGATGTCCTCCATGCTGTTCATGGCGTCGATCATGTTTACAAGCACGAATACCTTGCTGAAATTCTGCGGCACGATATGGCTTGCAATGAAATACTGCTCGGATTCGGAAAAAGGAGAGAGTGCGGTCGCCACATAAATTACAGCGTCCGCCTTTACAAGGAATTCCTTTACCTGATTGTCAAGATCGTCAAGGTCGCTCAGACCCGGAGTGTCAACGACCTGTATCTCCTTGAGCAGGGGAGCGTCGCTTCTGACGTCGATATAATCAAGCTCCCCGGGGAAGAAGTCCAGCAGACCCATAAGGCGCTCTCTTGCAAGGTCGTCCTGAGTGATGGTCACACGCTTGCCGTTTCTGAGCACGGCTTCGCAGGAGGGCACATCGCCGTAGGAGATGCAGTTTATCGTAAAGGTTTCGGGTGCAACGTTAACGGGCGCAATGGATTTTCCGAGAATGGCGTTGATTATCGTACTCTTTCCACGCTTGAAGTCGCCTATGACCATAAGTGAAAAGGGTTCGTTCATTTTATTGCTGATGATGCCGTCCCATTTGGACATTCTTGAAACACATTCCTCTCCGAGAAGCTCGGAAAGCTCGGGGTCGGTTATCAGCCGTGAAAGTTCGCTGCGGACAAAGTTAATGTCCTTGTCGGCAGAGTCGGTTTTGACCGCCTCGGTGCTGACTTTTGTTGTATTTTCCATCGGTATCCTCCCCAATAATCAGAGTGAACGGCTTCCGTCGACATCGGCAATGATGTCGCAGCGGATCTCAAGGGACTGTTTGTTTCCCGTGTGGCTTCCGCTTTTGCTTATGTCGGGCCGCCAGATGTAGAGTATTTCGCAGTCGGTAAATTCCAGACCTGCGTAGATCCTGCGTTCGTCGTTGGAGCATTCTTCTCCCAGCTTCAGGTCACGCAGAGGAGTTACATGGATAACTTCAAATTTTTTGAGTATCTCCTCTTCATTAATCTCGGTGTTTACATGTCCGAAGGAGTCGGGAATGCCCTTTTTGCGGACAGAAGCATATATATTCGGAAAGCTTGATGGGTCGTCAAGGCAGATTATACCTGCTCTGTCTGCGGTTATATCACCCAGCAGCAGCCATTTGTTGAGGGAGTAGTTAAGGTCCCTGACATTGCTTTTTACGTTTTCTGCCGAGCCTTCGGGATCAACGTCGCCCCTGCTGATTCCGGGGTATGTAAATGCGTAGTTGTAAGCCGTGTGGCGGTTCTGCAGTCTGCCGCATTCGCAGCCGATAAGGTAGCAAAGCTCGTCAAAGGTGAATGTGTCGGCAATATCCGCTGTCATAACAATACACGGCTCTATGCCGTCCCCTGCGAGGGACATTATTTCGGGAACATCTCCCGCTTTTCTGACAAGAACAACAGGAAGGCTTATCTGAAGCCTTTCGCTGCATTTTTTTGCAGCTTCATAAGCGTTGGCGTGCTTCATGGAGCCTGCGCTGTCGCTGCTCTGAAAATATCTTTTGAATCTGTTGGGGATATCGTTTGAAACGATACCCTTGTAAAGCCTTGACCAGCCCGAATTTCCACCTATCTTCTGACGCATGGCAAAATCGGCGTCAAAGGCATAGTCAAGAGTTCCTCCTACGACATGCTCCTGAAAGGAACGTGTCCTTGCAACAAGATAGTCGCTGAAGGAGGTGTTTATATCCATAAGCGGATTGTGCTCCGCAAATACTTCAGTCATTTCCAACCTCCGTTAAATGTTTAGGGTTAAATTATTCGTCCGTCATGTTCTCGGCAAGCTTCTTGTGAAGATTGTAGGTTTCCGCAAGAAGGCTTCCCACATATTCCGCAATATTCTGCAGACGAATCTTTTCGTTGTCGGACATGTTTTTCTTTTCCTGCTTGATCTCGTTAAGGTTATCAAGAGTTTTCTGAGTATCCTTGAGTATGATCTCGGTTTCGTCTTCGATCTGTGTTTTAAGGCTTGAGAAGGAGTTGTAGACCTGCTGACGAACGGATTCGGTGAAGTCCGAAGTGATCTTCATCTCATGGAACTGCTTCTTTACGGAGGCCTTGTAGCTGGTTTTAAACTTATCTATTCTTTCCTGAACGAGGAACTTGTCAACGGCGAATTTGCCCGAGAAGGTTCCCGCAAAGCCTGCAAGAGCCATAATGCAAAGACCTGCAGGGGAGAGGAATGCTCCGCCTACTACCGCCGTTACAAGGAGGAACGAGGTAGCAAGCCATGTGGTAAGACCTGTCAGTCCGCCGAGAAGGGCACCCTTTATGCCTGCTTCTCTGAAGCCCACGAACAGTCCGCCTATGCCTGCGGAGCCGATAACGGAGCCGATTATTGTATCGGCAGTGCCGCCGTTTCTGTTTCTCTTTGCGGAAACGGAGAACATTTCCTGGATCTTGTTTATGGATTCAAAGAATTCGTCCTCAAATGACTGCAGACGGACAGCTTCCTCGGAAAGACCCACGTTGATGTCGTTCTGGATCTGCTCGCAGATGAGCTGAGCCTTGTTTTCAATGTTTTCCTTTATTTTCTGAGTAAGCTTTTCGTATACAAGCTTAAGCTTTTCACGCTTGAGATCCTCGGCGCACATCTGATACTCGTCGATTACCTGCATAGCGGTTTCCTCAATGCGTACCCAGTAGTCGTCAAGGATAGGCTGCAGCTGTTCAAACACCTTGTTTGCGGCATTGTTGATGCGCACGAATTCCTCACGCTTTTTGGTACGGATATCCTCGATCTCTTCAATGGCAAGCTGATACTTTTCCATGAATTCGTCGGTTTCCATAACAAGAGCGTTTTCGTGGAGCACGATAGAGTTTATGATCTCCGAGCCTGAGCTGATGATCTTATTGGCAAGTATCTGGAGAGTGATGGAGCCACGCTCGTTTGTAAGCATGGTTTCGAGGACGCTTTCAAACTTCGGGAAGTTACTTTCTTCAAGCATTGCTGCGTCGTTGTTTTCCTTTGCCATGAGAGCCTTTTTCGCATAAACGCCGATTACCTTGGGCTTGCCGATCTTACGCTTGTAAACGGCAAATTCCTTTGAGTTTTCGCCCATGACCTTCTTGGCTTTGTCCATGACATAGCTGCCGATACGCTTTTCTACGGTTTCGACGATCCTGTCCTCGTCTTCCTTGGAGAAGGTGCCGAAGCAGTTTACGGCAAAAATTATCCTACCGAGATCGCTTGTAAGCATCTTGTTTTCAAGGAATTCCTTTTCAAACTGGGAGAAGGGAGAATTTGCGCTGATAACGAATACGGCAGCGTCGATCTCGGGCAGGATGGACATGGTAACGTTTGTCATCTGCTCGTCATCGTTAAGACCAGGCGTATCAATGATATCAACGTGGTTTTTGCAGAAGTCCGTGTCGTAGTAAACGGTTGCTTCCTTGACGGTTTCTGCCTTCTTCTCCGATTCGTAGGAAAGCTTTGTGACATAATCTGCAAGGTGGTCGATATCGACCTTTTCGGTAGAGCCGTCCTTGTATTCGACCATTACATAAGGGTCCTTGCTGTATGTAACACGGTTAAGGGTAGCGGTTGCGGGAAGAACGTCCGCAGGAAGGACCTCCTGACCAAGCAGAGCATTGATAAGCGTACTTTTTCCCCGTTTGAATTCGCCGACGATAGCCACTTCAAAATGCTCGTCAGCCGTTTTGGCAATAACGTCGCTGATGGACTTTGCGGTGTTGTCGAGGCTGAGTGATTCGCTGTACTCCTTAAGCTGGCTCAGCGCTTCCAAAAGCTCGTTGACAGTTTCCCGGAAAGAGGCATAGCTTCCGAATTCAAAAGTCTGTGTCTGTTCCATTTCAAACCTCCTATATATATCTTTCTATCGTAAATTGCAGTATTATGCATAAAACAAATTTTCAGCAGGGTCAATGGGTATGCATTCTTCCCCTACATTATAATATAACAATATTATACACTATTTTTATTAACAAAGTCAATCGGTACATCACTTTAAATCATACAAATACTTTGCATTTTTTTGGTTATTACGAATAAAAAACAGGCATATTAGTGATAAATCCTGCTGAAAAGATTACAAAAAAGTTACGATTTCCCGTTCTTATACATACGGGGAAATGGAATTTCGCACAAATATTTTCCCCTTAACAGAATATTATGGTTGCATATGAAAAATAATATTAATTTTGTTCTTGACATTTTTTACAGATTATAGTATTATTTATAAAGGATAAATGTATGCCTAAGCGGATAAATGTTTAAGTACCGTAGGGTTCAAAAATATATATCATAAAAAGGAGAGTTCTTTTGTGGCAACACCCAAAAAGAGTAATTTCGGACAGGCAGCGTTAATGTGTCTGTCCGATAAGACCGTTGTTGTTGTTCTTATTGCACTTGCGGCAGCGGCTGCGGCGTTTTTTTTGTCGGAGGACATAACACTGCCGTATCTTATCGACTGCGCAGGAGCGGCTCTTATAATTTTGGCTGTCAGTTTTGGAATGCACTTCCATTTTGCTAAGTGCGGAATAAACAGGTCAATGGCGAAGGAACTTATCAAGGGCTTCGACCCGAGAATATGCGGCTCTCTTGAGGATATGGGCGGAGTTGGAAGCCTGCTCAGCGCCGCTGCAGGAGTTTCCGTCCTTCTTTCCGAGCTGTACATATCGGAAAGAGGTATATTTGCCATCGGAGCCTATTCCGACTCGGACGGCAGATACGCATTTCCTGCGGTCTATGCCATTGCGTTTGCGGTGATGACCGCCGTTTCCGTTTATATGCTGACCTCAAAGCAGAGAATGAACTGCATGATATATGCTGCCGCTGCGGACGAGGCTGCGTCACTTCCCGCCGACGAGCCTGAGGATAAGCGGCTTCGCAGCGCCATGTTCAGGTTCAGCTCAGACGAAAGCCGAATGGCTCGTATCCAAAAGGGAATGACCCTCAGAATGACGGTTTCCCTTTCACTTGATCTGGTGCTTATCGGTGCGGCTCTGACGGGTATGGTTTCTCCGTTCAGCCTTATGGGCATTGCAGGGTTAGCCTGTACTGCGGATATGATCTCGACTTTCTGCATGAGAACTCATTCGCAGAAAAAAAGCGCTCCTTCCGACGAGGATAAGAAAATACCTCTGTGGACGGCTTCGGGAAAGGGTACGGCGGCTGCTTTTACAGTGGTTTTCGTTCTCATAAGCGCAGCGTTCCTTTACACATTCCCTTTCAGAAGCGTTTATACCGTATATATGGAGCAGGAGGACTACTACTACACCGATTCGTTCATGGACGCAGAACCGTTGCTCCTAACTCCGTCCCGTGTGCCCTTGTATGATGTTATGTTCACCGCTTACCATGTGATCTCGGTGTTCTTTGTTCTGGCTGCGTCTGCTGCCATATGCAGCGAAAGTGCGGATATGCTTGATGTATATGTCAAGGAAAAACGGCTGTCAGCTGTTACGGGAATAGTGATACTGCTGACAGGTATTTCAGTTGCAGCTGCGGGATTTTTCAGGGATAGCTGTGTTCTTTCGACCACTCAGTGGCTGGTTACGGCTTCTGTGTGCGCATTGATAATGATGATCGCAATTTTCAGAGGATTTGTGGTTTTCAGCGAGAAGAAATCGGACAAGTCCGCTAAAATGAATGTATAACAATAGTGATTTTTCCGCCGTACTGCGTTCTATACTGCTGTGCGGCGGATTTTTATGCTTAATGCTCTGATGCGTTTAATAAAGTAAAGCTTTAAAGCTATTCTGAGATGTAGTATAAAAGGTTACGGGACGTTCATATTACGTTCATTATAAGGTGATATACTATTTATTGAAATTTTGATTTGTGAAAGGAAAGATTGGATAATGAGGATAGTATCCGTCGGACTGGGTCTTATCGGAGGCTCTCTCTGCAAAGCTATAAAAAAGCATACTAACCATACTGTTGGCGGAATAGATATCAACCCCAAAACCATTGAAATGGCGCTGTCACAGAATGCCATTGATTATGAGGCAAAGGACGTTTCCGAGGCAGATCTGACGATAATTTCGCTGTTTCCTCCCGCAATTATCCAATATACCAAGGAAAATGCGGATAAATTCAAAAAGGGCAGCATAGTTATCGACACCTGCGGCATAAAGCAGGCTATCGTGGACGAGGTAACGCCTGTTCTTGCCGAAAGGGGAGTGACCTTTATCGGAGCTCACCCAATGGCAGGACGTGAGTTTTCGGGATTTGAGTATTCACTCGACAATCTATTCGATTCGGCAAGCTTTATCATCACTCCTACCGAGTCCACGCCGAGGGAGGAGCTTAATCTTATCGAAGATTTTGCTTATTCTATCCATTTCAAGAAGGTCGTAATGGCGTCCCCCGAGGAGCACGACCATATCATAGCTTTTACAAGCCAGCTGGCTCATGTAGTGTCCAACGCTTACATAAAAAGCCCCACACATCAGAAGCAGCTTGGCTTCAGCGCAGGCTCTTTTCAGGATCTTACAAGAGTTGCCAAGCTTAACGAGGACATGTGGACTCCTCTGTTTATCATGAACAAGAATGCCCTCTGCTTTGAGATCGACTATATCATGGACAGGCTTGCCGAGTACAGAAGGGCTATCATGGAAGAGGATTCCGAGGAGCTGAGAAAGCTTCTCCGTGACGGACGAATCCTTAAGGAAACAACGCCTAACCTTTAATTATTCACAAAAATAAATACATACAAAAACCTCCGTAAAAGCAGTATAGCCTTTACGGAGGTCAATTTATTTGCTTTGAGCGCTGCGCTTTTTGAAATATTCTTCGGAAATTTTCTGCTGATATTTTTTCTCCGCTGCGTCCTTTGCCTTTTTAATACCCTTGCCCCCCAGCTTTACAAGGAGGAACAAGCCGTATACCGAGGAAATGAGCGGCACAAGCATCAGATATACTGCAGGACCTGCCCACAGCTGCGCCTTTATCTCCGCACCACGGATTATGTTTTCAAACCATGGAAAGCTTACGTTTGTTGTTATCATGGCGTTTTCGGAAATTTTGCGGAAGCCCGAAAAAAGCGTGATCGTGTCAAATCTTCCGCTTTGATCCTTTATGAAGGATTTTTTTTCGGAGCAGGGGTTCAGCTCCTTGACAATGCCGCAGGCAAAATCCTTGACTGCGTTCGGCATGCAGACTTCATAGAGGGTTATCTTGCTGTCGGGGTTGATTTCCGTAAGCGCAGTGTACGGCAGATAGACGTGGGGAGATGTGCCGTAGGCTGTCTTGTCAAGGCTGTTGTTCGGGGAATCCACAACGGCGGCAACGTAATATATTTTTCCGTTTATGGTCACGGGCATTCCCACCGTGTCAACGGCGCCGAATATCTGCCACGAGCATTCCTTGTCGAGAACTATCCTGTCGAAATTTATATCTTCGTCGGTGTAATAGCTGCCGTACATAAGGTCAAGAGGGTGGAAGGTGAAGAAATCTCCTCCCGTTCCTGCGGCAAGGACCTCCGCAGAACCCATATTTCCGCTGACGGTAAGCTTTGTTTCGGTGTACCAGCTGTCTATCCACAGTCTGCCTGAGGAGCCTTCGGGAAGTGCGATCGAGTTTTCGGTAAGCTTTCCGTCTATACTGCTTTTCAGAGAGTAAATCCCGTTGATGTCAAGTCCCTCATCGGGGGAAATGAACAGGGATATCTGACCGTAGCTGTAGGTATCGTTATCCCAGCTTTTCTTGGCTTCGTCTGCGGAGTAATTTTTCTTGTATGATGAAATTACCGCCAGAGCAGTTACGAAAAAGGCAAGTATTATCATGTTTATTATCAGCAGGACAATGTTTAACTTCTTTTGCAAGAAAGTCATGCCTCCTTATGTTTTAATCGGCAGGTCTTACCTGTGCTCCGGCTTCAATTGGCTTTGTTGAGGTGGTTATTACGAATTCGCTGCCCATAAGTCCGCTGACTGCGGAGTTTGTGTCGTCTTTTGCAAGGACTTCAACATCGTAGCGGACTGCCTTGTAGCGGTTTCCGAGAGGACTGCTCTTAGCTTCCATTACAAGGACGAATTTTCCGTTTGAATCCTCTCTTACGGCGTTGTTGGGGACGATGGTCGAATATTGCTGACCCTTGCTTCCGATGGAAACGGAAAGAGTCTGACCTGTTGTGATATCCGAGCCTGTTATTGTAAATTCAAGGAGCTTGTTTGTCTGAGGATTTGTTGTATCGGGCTTTATTGCTGCAAGAACGGCACCCATATCGCCGCCCCAGTAGAAGCTTGTTATCTCAGCCTTGTCGCCGACCTTGAGCTTTTTTGCCTGCTCGGTCTTTACGGAGAAGCTGAGGGTATATCCCTTGTCCGAAACGGTGATCACGGCTGCAGTCGTGCCGGAAGCAACAGTCTGTCCTGCGGTAACGGCAATGCTTTCCACGATACCGCCCACCTTTGCCTTTACAACGGCGTCAACGGCGGTGCTTTTGTATTTTTCGACCAGAGCCTTCTGTGCTTCGATCTTTTTTTCCTGATTTTCGATATCAAGCTTTTTCTTTTCGATCTCCGAGGAATCTGCTGCCTGCTTTGCTGTAAGCTCGGTCTTCATATCCTCGATAGCTTGCTCCTGTTCGGCGATCTTTGCGCTGAGAGCGGAGGCGGAGAGTGCGCCTGCGGATTCAAGGTCGGTTTTTTCGGCTTCTGCATCGGCAAGCTTTACAGTCACTTCGTCAAGACGTTCGTTTACTGAGTCAAGCTCTGCTTTAAGAGCAAGCTTTATGGAGCGTGTTTCCTCGCTCAGAGCGGTCTTTGCCTTATTAAGCTTGTTTTCAGCCGATTCGTAATCATTTTTTGCAGTTTTCAGCTTGAATTTCAGCGAATTGCTTGAAGTTGACTTCTGCAGCAGCTCACCCAAATCTTCGTTAAGCTGCTTTATGGTAAGCTCCTGTGCGGATATCTGTGCGGAGATAGATGATGTGTCGCCGTCGATGCTTGCATTGAAAAGCTCTATGTAAAGTCCGTCAAGGGTTATCTGAGCGGACTCTATCTCACGGCGCTTTGCCTTTATCTCTGCCTGATAATCCCCTGCGGCAGATACTTCCGCAGATATTTCGTCATATTTTTCCTTGGCGCTGTCCGTTTTCGTCTGAGCGTTTGCAACGGCGTCCTTTGCGGCTCTCATGCGCTTGTAGTAGTCACCCGTCAGGTCAAGAAGATCTTCCGTATCCACGGACGCTATCTGTGCGTTGATGCTCTCCTTTTCCTTTGTGAGAGAGTCGCTTTCGGCTTTTAGCTCCTTGTACTCCGAGGTAGCTATGCTGAGAGGGTCGTTGTTGTTCTGTGCATTTTCATATCTTTTACGAAGGTCGGCAAGCTCCGCTTCGGCGTTTGATATCTTGAGATATTCAGCCTCATAGCCTGTTGCTGTGGAAAGGTCGATAAGTGCGGTCTTATAGGCAAGCTCCAATGAATCAAGCTCGCTCTGAGCCTGTGTAAGCTCCGTTGAGTCAACGTCTTCAAGCTCGAAGAGAACATCTCCTGCCTTGACTGTATCGCCCTGCTTTACCGCAACGCTCTTAACGTCACGGGTCTGGTCAAGGGTGACCTCGTATTTTTCTCCCGCTTCAACGGTGCCGCTGCCTCTAATCTGCTCGGAAATGGTTCCCGAGCCTGCGTATACCGCCGATACCTGGGGCAGCGAATAATTCATGAATGTATTGGAAAAGAAGGTCAGAACAAGGAGCACGGCAAGAAAAACGATGGTTATGTTCTTTATGACCTCTCTTCTCGGAGTTTTGTTTTCGTTCATCATATTTATCTCCAATCCGCCGTTATGTTTTCGGCAAATAATTTATCGGTTTTATGTTAACCCTTGATGCCGCCCGAATATGTGATACCCTCAACGAGGTAATCCTCGCCGTACAGGAACATGAGCAGGGAGGGCATCATATAGACCACCGCAACCGCAAATGCGATACCCGTATCTCCTGCGTTTATCTTCGACAGGAAAACCGAGAGAGGGTGCAGGTCACTGTCGGAAAGCAGGATAAGGGGCTGCTCGACCATGTTCCAGTAGTCGATGAACACGAGCATGAGTACCGAAAAAACTGCGCTTCTGACCATGGGGAAGCAGATGTCGGTGAATATTCTCAGCTCGCTTGCTCCGTCGAGCATGGCGGCTTCAAAGTAGGTCTTGGGGATACGCTTCATTGCCTTTGTCAGCAGGAAGACCGCAAAGGGGGAGAAAATTCCCGGAAGTATTATCGAAAGCCTTGTGTCAAGTATACCGAGCTTATCCGAAACGAGATAATTGGGCACGAGTGTTACCTGATAGGGCATCAGCATCAGGATTATGTAAACAAAGAAGATGATCTCCTTCAGCCTTCCCGTGAGCCTTGAAAAGCCGTATGAGGCGAAAAGTGCGACTGCTGTCTGAAACAATACTATCGGCACGGTGAGTATGACCGAGTTCCAGAATTTGAGCAGATAGTCGGGCGTTTTTACAAATGCCGTCAGATACTGGTCAAAGGAAACGATATCGGGGATAAGCTTTAAGTTTACTCTTTCGGAAATATATGTCTTGCTGTCGGTTGCAGCCGAGAAAACAACGCCGTAATTTGCGTTTATCTCGGTCTGGGACATGAAGGAGTTTGCTATTGTCAGAACTGTCGGCAGGAGAAATATTACTGCGGCTATGCACGCAAATACGGTCATCAGAGCGAGCAGGAATTTTTGAAACGCTCTCTGCGGCGACAGACGTTTTCGGGTGGTCATCATATTGTTATCCGTCCTTTCTCCGCCTATTCCTCAACGTCCTCGCCGAACTTGTTTTCCGCAATGAACAGAGCGCCGATAATTATCACCATTACAACGGACATTATCATGGCGGCTGCGGAAAGCTTCTGATAGTCGAGGCTTTTGAAGGTGTTGTTCATGAAATGCTGGAGCAGGTAAAGGTCCTCAAAGGGATAATCTCCCGTGAGCAGATATACTTCTCTGAAAAGCTTGAAGGAGTTTATGAGGGAAAGTATGGTCACGAAAAGAATGGTGGGGGAGAGGTATCTGAGCTTGATATGTATCAGCCTGTAAAATCTTCCTGCGCCTTCAAGCTCTGCGACCTCCAGCAGGTCGTTCGGGATATTGTTGAGGGCGGCAAGAAACAGTATCATGTTGTAGCCCAAGTTCTTCCACAGGAAGAGCAGCACAACAACTATCATGCATTTGCTTGATTTGAACCAGTCCACAGGCTGAGCCGCAAACCAGTCTGCCATGACAGCGTTGAGAGTTCCGTTGTAGTGGAAGATGACCTGCCAGATAAGCACTATGGAAGCAACGGGAACCATCATGGGACAGAGAAAAAATGTTCTGAAAAGGCTCCGTCCGGGTATCTTTGAATTAAGCAGGCAGGCAAGTCCCAATGACAGCACCACAGCCAGCGGTACAGCAGTCGCAGAAAGCTTGAGAGTGTTTTTTGCGGCTGTTAGAAAGGCGTTGTTTTTCAGCAGGGCGGCATAGTTTGAAAAGCCGACGAAATCCTTGCTTATGGGGTTATCCAGAAATGAGTACCATATTACAATAAAAAAAGGTATGATGAAGAACACCAGCACTCCCGCAAGACTTGGGAGAACGCTTATTTTGGCAAATAAGGTGTTTGTATCAGTAAGCCTTGAGGGGCGTGATTTTTGACGGCGCTTTTCGGGCGGGGAAGCGGAGAGCTTTTTCCGCTCTTTGAATTTTTCCATATTGTTTGTCCTTTCTCAAAAGTCGTTTTTTTTTTCTAATCAATATTATACATTGCTGTTTGTCAAAAAGCTATATATGTTCCAAACTGTAATCGAAATTTAACCGAAATACATTATTTATATTATTTTCTTGACAATTTGATATAAAAGGCTTACAATTAATATGAGTAACTGTTTTTATACGGTAAAAAGGAACAGAGGTGAGCGGTATGGCGTGCGACATGAAGGATTGTCCGCCCTATCTTAAAGAGTATATTTTTTACATGAGAGTCATAAAAAACCGTTCGGAAAAGACCATAGAGTCATATTATATTGACCTGCGGCTTTTTCTGCGCTATCTCAAGGAGAATTTTATGAAGGCGGAGGGCGAAACCATAGCCGATGTGCCCTTTGAGATAGTTGCGGGGATAACCCTTGCAGATGTTTACGAATATCTGAACTATTCCGCAGAGGAACGTGGGAACGGCGACAAGACAAGAGCGAGAAAGATATCCGCTCTGAAAAGCTTCTACAAGGCGCTTTCCGGGAACAAGCTCACAAGCTACCACATTGACAAAAATCCTCTGCTGAACCTTGATGTTCCAACGCCGAAAAAGGCTCAGCCGAAATATCTCGGACTTGACGACAGCAGACGGCTCCTTGAGAGCATTGACGGGGAGAGCGACAGCTACGAACGTGATTTCTGCATACTCATGCTCTTCATGAACTGCGGAATGCGTCTGGCGGAGCTTGTGGGGATAAATCTGCAGGACATCGACCTTGACGACCGCACCCTGCGCCTTCTCGGAAAGGGCAACAAGGAGAGGATAATCCATATAAACGAGGGCTGCGCCGAAGCCATAATAAATTATCTTGGAGTGCGCCCCGACGCAGGCACGGACGCTCTGTTCGTGAGCCGAAACAAAAAGCGGATAAGCCGCAGGAGAGTTCAGCAGATCGTTGAGGAAAACATCAAGCGTATAGGTCTTGGCAACAGGGGACTTTCCACCCATAAGCTGAGGCACACTGCCGCAACGCTCATGTATCAGTACGGAAACGTTGACCCTATGGTGCTCAAAGAGATACTCGGCCATGCAAGCATATCCACCACGGAGATCTACACACATCTGACAAACGAGAACGTGAGGACCGCTCTCGAATCCAATCCTCTTGCGGGAGAGGGCGTAAGAAAGAAAAAAAAGAAGGAATGATCTCCGAATAATTTCGGGCGGAAATATTAAAAATATAATATTGTGGGGATTTCAGAGGTGCCCTTGTATTATTTGTGACAGATCCATTCTTTATTTAAGGCGGTGGCTTATGAATTATATCATGACGGAGGATACTTTTACAGGCTCTGACGGGATAACGGACATACATTATTATATATATACACCGAAGCCCGAGCTGGGCGCTCCGAAGGCGGTGGTGCAGATATGCCATGGAATGTGCGAGAACATAGGGAATTACGAGGAGTTCATCGACGAGCTTGTATGCAGCGGATATGCGGTCATCGGAAACGACTGTCTTGGACATGGCAAAACCGCAGCTTCCGATGATGAACTGGGATTTTTTGCGCTGAAATACGGCTGGATATACCTTGTAAAGGACGCAAGAAGAGTAACGCTTTGCGCCCGTGAGCATTTCGGCAGACTGCCCGTTTTCCTGCTGGGACATTCCATGGGTTCTCTTGTGGCAAGAGCATATCTTTCACGGTACAGCACGGATATTTCGGGTACGGTGCTCCTCGGAACGGTGGCAAAGCATCTTCCTGCCGATATGGGTATCATTCTTGCCGACGCAGAGATATACCTTTTCGGGGAAAAATACCGCTCCAAAAGGATAAGCAGGATACTCTACGACCTTGGCAATATGAAAATATCCGACAGGCATACAGATATGGACTGGATATCCCGTGACGAAAAGGCGGTTGCGAAATATATTTCCGACAAAAAATGCAGCTTTATTTTTACGTCGTCCGCTTATCGTGATGTTTTCATGCTCCTCAGCTTCTGCAAATCGCCGAAATGGTACAAAAGTGTGCGCAGCGATATACCTGTATTTATTATGGGAGGAACGGACGACCCCGTTTGCACCTACGGAAAAGGAGCGGTACAGCTTTTTTCGGATCTGAACCGACACGGCTTTACCGACACCGAGGTGAAGATATGCGACGGCTGCCGTCATGAGCTTCTTCACGAGATAAACCGCAGCGAGATATTCTGCGATATTATTCACTGGCTGGACAGTAAATATGAAATGACAATAAAAAAATCGGACAAAAAATAATGCGCTCGGGGGGTAAAACGAATTGTTTGCTAAAGTTAACAGTCTGGGATTATTTGGTTTGAACGCCTTTGCGGTGGAGGCGGAGATAGAGGTCAGCAGGGGAACGCCCTGCTTTGATATTGTCGGTCTGGCAGACGTTGTGGTCAAGGAAAGCAGGGAGAGGATACGTGCGGCAATGCGAAGCTGCAATGTTACCTTTCCGCTGGCAAGGGTAATTGTAAATCTTGCTCCTGCGGACACGAAGAAAACGGGCAGTATGCACGATCTGGCTATTTTTGCGGCACTGCTCAAGGTCACGGGAAATATTGAAGAAAATCTTGACAAAACGGCGTTTATCGGCGAGATATCCTTAAACGGCGATGTAAGACCCGTTAACGGAGTTCTCCCCATGGTGCTTCTTGCTGCAAAGGAAGGCTTTGACAGCGTTTTCGTTCCTGCGGAAAATTCATACGAGGCAAGCGTGGTGGACGGCATTACGGTTTACGGAGTGGACAACGTTTCCGAGCTTATCCCTCATTTTTCGAGAGAGGCAGTCATTGTTCCGAGAGGAAAATATGTTATCCCTCCCGACAACAGTTTCGATTCGGTGGACTTTGCGGACGTAAAGGGTCAGCAGACGGTCAAGAAGGCAATGGAATATGCAGCCGCAGGAGGGCACAATCTGCTGATGATAGGTTCTCCGGGCTCGGGAAAATCCATGCTTGCAAAACGGCTTCCCACTATACTCCCTGCAATGACCTTCCGTGAATCCATTGAAACCACCAATATACATTCCATCTGCGGACTTGTTTCAAAGGAAAATCCTCTCGTTTCCAAAAGACCCTTCCGTGCTCCGCATCATACTATATCGGGAGCGGGACTTGCGGGAGGCGGCTCTGTGCCGAAGCCCGGGGAGATATCTCTTGCTCACAACGGAGTTCTGTTCCTTGACGAGCTGCCAGAATTTTCAAGGCAGGCTCTGGAGATACTCAGGCAGCCCCTTGAGGACAAGCAGGTCACTATTTCAAGAGCTTCGGGCACGGTCACATATCCCTGCTCCATAATGCTTGTGGCGGCGATGAATCCCTGTCCATGCGGTTATTACGGTCACCCCACAAGAAAGTGTATATGCGGCAAAAAACAGGCTCAGTCATACATAAACCGCATATCGGGACCGCTGCTTGACCGATTTGATATACAGGTTGAAGCGGCTCCCGTGGAATACGAGCATCTGTCATCGGGGACAAAGGAGGAAAGCTCCGCTGCTATCAGAGAGAGAGTTCAGGCGGCGAGAGAAATACAGCAGAAGCGCTTTTCGGGCACGGATATAACCTGCAATGCAAGGATAACACCCGAACTGCTCCATGAGGTCTGCCCCGTCACCGACGCAGGAAACGTTCTGCTCAAAGGTGTTTTCGAGAAAATGGGACTTTCCGCAAGAGCATATGACCGCATACTTAAGGTTGCGAGGACTATCGCAGATATGGACGGCTCGGAGGTCATCGACAAGCAGCATATCGCAAAGGCGGTCCAGTTCCGCAGCCTTGACAGGAAATACTGGAACGTGTGAAGCGGATTTGTATAGAACGCCGTAAAAATGCCAAAGCTTTTTGTGAAAAAGGTAAAAAAATAAAAACAGGGTGAAATCCACTTGACAAGGATTGCCGAATGTACTATAATAATATACTGTATCATAATGTAAACTTATGCCTGTTTTACAAAAGAGGGATATGCTCTGTGTGCAAATCGCATAAAAAACAGCCTTTTGCGGCAGCTTATCCGACAGGGAAAAGGTACGTTATTTCCCTAAAATTATGAGGAGGAGTCCGCCTATGGTGAATGTAAAGCCGGTGCAGCTTGGTAAGACAACACGTATGAGCTTCGGAAAGATCAACGAAGTTATCGACATGCCGAACCTTATCGAGGTGCAGAAAAATTCCTACAAATGGTTTCTTGAGGAGGGACTTAAAGAAGTATTCCGTGATGTTGCCGCTATAACCGACTACAACGGCAACCTTGTCCTGAACTTCATCGACTATCGCATTGACGATACTCCGAAGTATTCGGTTGCGGAATGTAAAGAAAGAGATGTTACTTACGCCGCTCCGCTGAGAGTGAAGGCTACTCTCTGGAACAAGGAAACAGGGGACGTTAAGGAAAACGAAGTTTTCATGGGCGATTTCCCTCTTATGACCGACAGCGGAACATTTGTAATCAACGGCGCAGAGCGTGTAATCGTATCTCAGCTCGTCCGTTCACCCGGCGTTTATTATGCTTTTGAAAAGGATAAGATCGGAAAGGATCTTTTCAAGACTACGGTCATACCCAACAGAGGCGCATGGCTGGAATATGAAATGGATTCCAACGATGTTGTCTATGTAAGAATAGATAAGAACAGAAAGATACCCATAACTACCTTTATCCGTGCTCTCGGAGTAGGTACCGATCCGGAGATCGAGGAGATGTTCGGCGTTGACGAGCGCCTTAACCAGACTATCCTCCAGAAGGACGCTACGAAGAACACCGAGGAAGCTCTCCTTGAGGTGTACAAGAAGCTCCGCCCCGGCGAGCCTCCCACAGTTGACAGCGCTCTTTCACATCTTAATACGCTTTTCTTTGATGCCAAGAGATATGATCTTGCACGTTTCGGAAGATACAAGTTCAACAAAAAGCTGGGCGTAGGCTCACGTATCTCGGGACACTATCTCTCCAGACCCGTTGCAGACCCCATGACGGGCGAGATCATTGCCGACGAAGGCGAGCTTATCACCTACGACAGAGCTATGGAGATCCAGCAGGCAGGCGTTACCGAGGTATGGCTCAACGTTGAGCACAAGGAAACCATTACCACTCCCACAGGCGAAACTCACAACAGAGTCGAGCAGCGTGAGGTCAAGGTTATCGGCAACGGCATGGTGGATATCACAAAGTATGTTGATTTCGACGTTGCACAGTACGGCATAAACGAGCTTGTTTCCTTCAAGGTTTTAAAGGATATCCTTGAAACCGCCGCTGACAAGGACGAGCTTGAAGAAATGGTCAAGAAGCGTGCGGACGAGCTTGTTCCCAAGCACATCACTCTTGATGATATCTTCTCCACTATCAGCTATTTCCTTAATCTCTGCGAGGGTGTAGGTCTTGTTGACGACATCGACCACCTCGGAAACAGACGTATCCGTTCGGTAGGAGAGCTGCTCCAGAATCAGTTCAGGATAGGCTTTGCAAGAATGGAAAGAGGCATTCGTGAAAGAATGAATACCCAGTCCACCGATATGGAAACCATCACCCCTCAGGGACTTATCAATATCAGACCCATTACAGCCGCAATTAAGGAATTCTTCGGTTCATCTCCTCTCTCTCAGTTCATGGATCAGAACAATCCTCTTGCGGAGCTTACTCATAAAAGACGTCTTTCAGCCCTCGGCCCCGGCGGTCTGTCACGTGACCGTGCAGGATTCGAGGTTCGAGATGTACACTACTCCCACTACGGAAGAATGTGTCCTATCGAAACCCCTGAAGGACCTAACATCGGACTTATCTCCTACCTTGCTTCTTTCGCAAGGATAAATGAATACGGCTTTATCGAAGCGCCTTACCGCAAGGTTGACAAGGCTACGGGCGTTGTTACCGACGAGGTAGTTTACATGACTGCCGACGTTGAGGACAACTACACCGTCGCACAGGCAAACGAGCCTCTTACCGAGGACAGCAAGTTTGCAAGACCTAAGGTAAACGCACGTTACAGAGATCAGATCCTCGAATGTGAAAGAGAACGTATCGACTATATGGACGTATCTCCTAAGATGGTTGTGTCCATTGCTACGGCTCTTATCCCGTTCCTTGAGAACGACGACGCAAACCGTGCCCTCATGGGTGCGAACATGCAGCGTCAGGCTGTGCCTCTTCTCAAGACCGAAGCTCCTATCGTAGGAACAGGTATGGAATACAAGGCTGCGGTCGATTCGGGAGTATGTATCATCTCCGAATACGATGGCGTTGTTGAGCACGTTTCCGCTGACGAGATCGTCATCAAGGAGGGAACGGGCGCAACTCACACATACAAGCTCACAAAGTTCAAGCGTTCAAACCAGGGCACCTGCGTAAATCAGCGTCCTATCGTTGACAAGGGCGAGGAAGTTCACAAGGGTCAGGTTCTGGCTGACGGTCCTGCTACAAGCAACGGTGAGATATCCATCGGAAAGAACGCTCTTATCGGATTTATGACATGGGAGGGCTACAACTACGAGGACGCCGTTCTTCTTAACGAAAGACTCGTCCGTGAGGATATGTACACCTCCGTTCACATTGAAGAATACGAGATCGAAGAAAGAGATACAAAGCTCGGTGCGGAAACTATCACAAGAGATATTCCGAACGTGGGCGAGGACGCTCTCAAGGATCTTGACGACCGTGGAATCATCCGTATCGGTGCAGAGGTAAGAGCGGGCGATATCCTTGTCGGAAAGGTTACTCCTAAGGGAGAAACCGAGCTTACCGCAGAAGAAAGACTTCTCCGTGCGATCTTCGGTGAAAAGGCGAAGGAAGTAAGGGATAACTCTCTTAAGGTTCCTCACGGTGAAGCAGGCGTTGTTGTTGATGTCAAGATATTCACAAGAGAGAACTGCGACGAGCTTTCACCCGGAGTAAACAAGCTTGTAAGATGCTACATTGCTCAGAAGAGAAAGATCTCCGTAGGCGATAAGATGGCAGGCCGTCACGGAAACAAGGGTGTCGTTTCACGTATCCTTAAATCCGAGGATATGCCCTTCCTTCCCGACGGAACTCCTCTCGATATCGTTCTTAACCCTCTGGGCGTACCTTCACGAATGAATATCGGTCAGGTACTTGAAGTACATCTCGGTATGGCGGCAAGAAAGCTCGGCTGGAAGATCATGACTCCCGTATTCGACGGCGCACACGAAGAAGATATCCGTGCTTGCTTCCGTGAAGCAGGTATGGACGAGGACGGCAAGATAGTTCTCCGTGACGGACGTACAGGCGAGCCTTTCGACAACCGTGTAACCGTAGGTATCATGTATTACCTGAAGCTCCACCACCTTGTTGACGATAAGATCCACGCACGTTCCGTAGGACCATATTCTCTCGTTACACAGCAGCCTCTGGGCGGTAAGGCTCAGTTCGGCGGTCAGCGTTTCGGAGAGATGGAAGTTTGGGCGCTGGAGGCTTACGGCGCAGCTTATACTCTTCAGGAGATCCTTACAGTCAAGTCGGACGATACCGTCGGACGTGTAAAGACCTACGAAGCTATCGTAAAGGGTCAGAACGTTCCCAAGCCTTGTATCCCCGAAGCATTCAAGGTTCTTATCAAGGAACTGCAGTCCCTTGCGCTGGACGTTCGTGTGCTTGATATCAACAATGAGGAGATCGACCTCAAGCAGACCTTTGAGGAGGACGAGGACGTTATTCCGCAGCCCGTTTCCGACGCTGATGATTTTGACGATCTCAGCCACGCCAACGACTATGACGAGGGCGACCTTGACGAGGGCTTCTCGGTCGATGAAAACGAGGACGATGATGATTTCGGCGGCTTCGACGGTGAAGATGAGGATGATATCGCATTCGGCGATTCTGACGACGACCTTATTTAAAACGTAATTTCCTGCCGTATCGGTAAGTTATCCGCTTTATGAAAGGCGGATAATGACCCGATACAGCTTAAAGAGCCGCTTGGCGGCATAAAGATACCCGAAAAACTCTACATGACAAGGAGTGTAAGCATTTGGAATTCAACGTTTTTGAATCTATAAAAATCGGTCTTGCTTCACCGGAGCAGATCAGAGCATGGTCACACGGCGTTGTTGAAAAACCCGAAACGATCAACTACAGAACTCAGAAGCCCGAAAGGGACGGCTTGTTCTGCGAAAAGATATTTGGCCCTACAAAGGACTGGGAGTGCCACTGCGGAAAGTACAAGAAGATCCGCTTCAAGGGCAAGGTCTGCGAACGCTGCGGCGTTGAGGTCACACGTGCAAAGGTAAGACGTGAAAGAATGGGTCACATTGAGCTTGCGGCTCCCGTTTCCCATATCTGGTACTTCAAGGGCACACCTTCAAGAATCGGACAGGTGCTTGAGGTTTCACAGAAGCGCCTTGAAGAGGTTCTCTACTTCACAAAGTACATCGTTACCGATGCAGGCAACACCGAGCTTGTGAAGAAGCAGCTCCTTACCGAAAAAGAATATTTCGATATGTGCGAAAAGTACGAGGACGATTTTGCTGCGGCTATGGGCGCTGAGGCTATCAAGGATCTCCTCGAGGATTACGACCCCGAAAGATACAATCAGTACATTGTTAAGAATATAGATATGTTCTCCGAGGTAACGGGACTTTCCGAACAGGATATCCGTGACCTTATTGCAAAGAGAATATATGTCATCACCGACAACGGAGAGAACGAAAGCTTTGAAGTCGGTCAGGTCATCAAGAGAGCGGTTTACAACTATGACGTAATGAAGTACAACCGTCTTGAGGACGAGAAGAAGTCAGGCAAGTCCATTAAGGTCATCACAGGCTCTCCTTATATCGAGAAGCTCTTTGACGAAAAGATCGCCGAGGCAAATATCGACGGAAGATATGACGAGATCGCCGACAAGTCCAAGTGGGTAAACTGCCTTGAATGGGTTTCCAACGAGCTTAAGGCTGAGCTTAAGGATCTCCCCGTGGGACAGAAGAAGATAAAGCTTCTGAAAAGGCTGGAGATCATTGAGTCATTCAGACTTTCCGGAAACAAGCCCGAATGGATGGTTCTGGACGTTGTTCCCGTTATCCCTCCCGATATCCGTCCTATGGTAATGCTGGACGGCGGAAGATATGCAACCTCCGACCTTAACGACCTTTACAGACGTGTTATCAACAGAAACAACCGTCTTAAAAAGATGCTGGAGCTTGAAGCTCCCGACATCATTATCAGAAACGAAAAGAGAATGCTTCAGGAGGCTGTTGACGCTCTTATCGACAACGGCCGTCACGGCAGACCCGTTACAGGTCCAAATAACCGTGCACTCAAATCTCTTTCCGATATGCTCAAGGGTAAGCAGGGACGTTTCCGTCAGAACCTTCTCGGTAAGCGTGTTGACTACTCCGGACGTTCGGTTATCGTTGTAGGCCCTGAGCTTAAGATGTATCAGTGCGGTCTTCCTAAGGAAATGGCTCTTGAACTGTTCAAGCCCTTCGTTATGAAGCGTCTTGTTGATACAAAGGTTGTAAATAACATCAAGTCTGCCCGTAAAATGGTGGACAGAGCTAAGAATGAGGTGTGGGACGCTCTCGAAAACGTCATCAAGGATCACCCCGTTCTCCTCAACCGTGCGCCTACACTTCACCGTCTTGGTATTCAGGCATTTGAGCCTATCCTCGTTGAGGGTCGTGCGCTGAAGCTTCATCCGCTGGTATGTACTGCCTTCAACGCCGACTTCGACGGCGACCAGATGGCTGTGCATCTCCCTCTTTCCGCAGAAGCTCAGGCTGAGGCAAGATTCCTTATGCTTGCCGCAAACAACCTGCTCAAGCCTTCCGACGGACGTCCTGTTGCCGTTCCTACGCAGGATATGGTACTCGGCTCCTACTATCTGACCCTTAAGAAGGAAGGGGAGAAGGGCGAAGGAAAGGTATTCCGTGACGTGAACGAAGCTCTTATGGCATATCAGGAGGGCGTTGTATCTCTCCATGCTGCTATCAAGGTAAGGCTTTCCAAGGTCATCGGCGACAAGACCGTTTCCAAGCTTATCGACTGCACGGTGGGCAGACTTATATTCAATGAAAATATCCCTCAGAATTTGGGCTATGTTGACAGAACAAACTCCGACAAGCAGTTTGATCTTGAAGTTGACTTCCTTGTAAAGAAGAAGCAGCTTTCCCAGATCATCGAGAGATGTATCCATATCCACGGAACTACAACGACCTCCGAGGTTCTCGACAGGATCAAGGCTCTCGGCTTCAAGTATTCCACTAAGGCTGCTATTACGGTTGCTGTCTGCGATGCGGAAATTCCTAAGGAGAAGCCTGATATACTCGCCGAAGCAGATAAGAAGGTCGAAAAGGTCAACGCTATGTACAAGCGTGGATTTATTTCCGCTGCTGAAAAATCAAAGAAGTTCATTGAAATTTGGAACAATGCTACCGACGAGGTTACAAAAGCTCTTCAGGCAGGTCTTGACCAGTACAATCCTATCTTCATGATGGCTGATTCGGGAGCCCGTGGTTCTATCAACCAGATAAGACAGCTTGCAGGTATGCGTGGACTTATCGCAAATACATCCGGTTCTACCATTGAGATGCCTATCAGAGCCAACTACCGTGAAGGTCTGAATATCCTCGAATACTTCATTTCTTCCCGTGGTGCACGTAAGGGTCTTGCCGATACGGCTCTCCGTACCGCCGACTCCGGTTACCTTACACGTCGTCTTGTTGACGTTTCTCAAGACGTAATTATCCGTGAAGAGGACTGCTGCACAGACGAAGGAATCGAGATCTATACTATCAAAAACGGCAACGAAACCATTGAGCCTCTCCAGGAAAGACTTGTGGGACGTTATCTCCTTGAAGATCTTATTGATCCCGCAACAGGCTCCGTTATCGTAAGCAAGAACAAGCTTATGACCGACGCTGACGCCAAGAAGGTCGTTGAAAGCGGCGTTGACAGGATAAAGATCAGATCGGTTCTTACTTGTAAGGCTAAGCTTGGCGTATGCGCTAAGTGCTACGGAGCTAACCTTGCAAACGGCAATCTTGTTGCCGTGGGTGAAGCTGTCGGTACTATCGCAGCTCAGTCTATCGGTGAGCCCGGTACACAGCTTACAATGAGAACCTTCCATACGGGCGGTATCGCTTCTGCGGAAGATATCACACAGGGTCTTCCCCGTGTCGAAGAGCTGTTTGAAAGCAGACGTCCAAAGAATGCGGCTATTATCGCCAAGTTCGGCGGAAAGGTCCGCATGGAAGAGATCAAGAAGACACGTAACGTTATCATCACCGACGAGGAAACGGGCGTTGAGGAATTCTACCCTGTACCTTACGGCTTCAAGATCCGTGTTCGTGAGGGCGACATCGTTGCTAAGGGCGAGTCACTTACAGAAGGTTCTATCTATCCTGTTGATATCCTTGAAATACTCGGACAGCAGGCAGTTGAGAACTATATCATCAACGAAGTACAGAAGGTTTACCGTCTGCAGGGTGTTGATATCAACGATAAGCATATTGAAGTTATCGTACGTCAGATGCTCAGAAAGGTAAGAGTTGAGGACGGCGGTTCGGGATTCCTTCTTCCCGGCTCCGTTGTGGATAAGAAGGAGATCGACGACGAGAATGCAAAGATACAGGAAAGGATCGATGCAGGCGAAGAGGGACTTACCTTTGCGACCTACAAGCCTATCCTCCAGGGTATCACAAAGGCTTCCTCAAATTCCGACAGCTTCCTGTCCGCAGCTTCCTTCCAGGAAACAACACGAGCTCTCACCGATGCAGCTATCAAGGGCAAGAGCGACCATCTCCTCGGACTCAAGGAGAACGTTCTTATCGGTAAGCTTATCCCCGCAGGTACGGGTATGGACGTTTACAACAACGTTCAGATCGTTCGCAATGAAAGCGCCTGCGAGCATTCCCACTGATTTGTTTTAAATGATTTATTTCAGCCGAATGATGAAATTTCATTCGGCTGAAATTTTGCATATGGCATAAATAAATGAGGGATCCTCTGTAAAATAGCTGTGCAAAAGCACCAAAACAAAATTTTTTTGCAAAATTTGTATAAAATGCTTGACAAGCGGGGAAAATTCGTGTATAATTACTGAATGTGTGATGATTTTATCAGCATACATAATATTATGAAAGGAGATGTATCAATGCCAACCTTTAACCAGTTAGTACGTAAGGGAAGAGATGTTCTCGAAAAGAAGTCTACAGCTCCTGCACTTCAGAAGGGCTACAATGCCAAGAAGAAGGTAGCTATCGACCTCAGCTCACCTCAGAAGAGAGGCGTTTGCACTGCTGTAAGAACTGCTACACCTAAGAAGCCTAACTCAGCTATGAGAAAGATCGCCAGAGTAAAGCTTACAAACGGAAACGAAGTAACAGCTTATATCCCAGGTATCGGCCACAACCTCCAGGAACACTCCGTTGTTCTTATCAGAGGCGGAAGAGTTAAGGACCTCCCCGGTGTGCGTTATCACATCATCAGAGGTACTCTCGATGCTCAGGGTGTTGCCAAGAGAAATCAGGCTCGTTCCAAGTACGGAGCTAAGAAGCCTAAGGCAGGAGCAGCTAAGTAATATCTGCTTTTGTCACCATTAAACGGAAACTCAATGAAACCACAAAAACCGAATACTGTTGTGGAGTAATTCATTTTATATAGATGAAAGCCTCTGCATTGGACTGACGGGTTATCATGTGTCGATCCGTCTGAGGACGGTATTGACATTGTGGAATGAAACGAGTACCTATGATATCATTATTATGAAGGAGGGAAGTATTGTGCCAAGAAGAGGTAAAATTGCTAAGCGTGAGGTTCTTCTCGATCCTGTTTACAATTCTGAAATTGTAACACGCCTTATCAACAACATCATGCTCGACGGTAAGAAGGGCGTTGCTCAGAAGATCGTTTACGGCGCATTTGATATCGTTGCTGAAAAAACAGGAAAGGACGCTCTTGAAGCGTTCAACGAGGCTATGGAGAACATAATGCCTCTGCTCGAAGTTAAGGCTCGCCGTGTAGGTGGTGCTACTTATCAGGTACCTATGGAGGTTAGACCTGAAAGAAAGCAGACTCTCGGTCTCAGATGGCTGACAACTTATTCAAGAGCAAGAAACGAAAGAACTATGAAGGAAAGACTCGCTGCCGAAATCATGGACGCTATGAACGGTGTCGGCGGTGCATGCAAGAAGCGCGAGGATACTCATAAGATGGCTGAAGCTAACAAGGCTTTTGCTCATTACAGATGGTAATGAGTGCCTTAGAGGCGAAGCACATCATGTAAAACGTGACGGCTGCGGCCTCATGGCTGCGGCATGTTTATGGAGGAAAAGTTATGCCAAGAGATTGTTCACTTGAAAAAACAAGAAATATTGGTATAATGGCTCACATTGATGCAGGTAAAACCACCACCACAGAGCGTATCCTTTTCTATACGGGTGTAAACTACAAGATCGGTGAAACACACGAAGGTGCGTCTACAATGGACTGGATGGAGCAGGAGAAGGAGAGAGGTATCACCATCACTTCTGCCGCTACCACAGCACACTGGGCAGGCCATAGAATCAATATTATCGACACCCCCGGCCACGTTGACTTTACAGTAGAGGTTGAGCGTTCGCTTCGAGTTCTTGACGGTTCTGTAACTGTACTGTGCGCAAAGGGCGGCGTTGAGCCACAGACTGAAACTGTTTGGCGTCAGGCAGACAAGTATCAGGTACCGAGAATGGTTTACGTAAATAAGATGGATATCATGGGTGCAAACTTCTACCATGTTGTAGATATGATGCACGACCGTCTTAAGTGTAATGCTGTTCCGATTCAGCTTCCTATCGGCTCCGAGGATGACTTTAAGGGCATCATCGACCTGGTTGAAATGAAGGCTGAAGTTTATTACGATGACCTTGGTAAGGATATGAGAGATGAACCTATCCCCGAAGATCTCCTTGACAAGGCTAAGGAGTATCACGAAGCACTCGTTGAAGCTGCTGCTGAAATGGACGACGAGATCATGGAAAAGTATCTCGAAGGCGAGGAGCTTACAGTAGAAGAGATCAAGAAGTGTATTCGTGAAGGCTGTATTTCAAACAAGCTTGTTCCCGTATGCTGCGGTACATCATACAGAAACAAGGGCGTTCAGAAGCTTCTCGACGCTATCGTTGATTATATGCCTTCTCCTCTTGATATCCCTCCCATCAAGGGTATCAACCCCGAAACAAATGAAGAAACGGAAAGACCTGCATCTGACGAAGAGCCTTTCTCCGCTCTCGCATTCAAGATCGCTACCGACCCCTTCGTAGGAAAGCTCTGCTACTTCAGAGTTTACTCAGGTAAGGTTGACGCAGGTGCTACCGTTCTCAACGCAACTAAGGACGGCTCCGAAAGAATGGGACGTATCCTTCAGATGCACTCCAACCACAGAAAGGATATCGATACCTGTTATGCAGGTGATATCGCTGCATGTGTTGGTCTTAAGAATACAACTACAGGTGATACGCTCTGCGATCCTAAGCACCCTGTAATCCTCGAATCCATGGAATTCCCAGATCCTGTTATCCAACTCGCTATCGAGCCTAAGACTAAGGCAGGTCAGGAAAAGATGGGTATCGCTCTTGCAAAGCTTGCAGAAGAAGATCCCACCTTCAAGACATGGACAGACGAAGAAACAGGACAGACTATCATCGCCGGAATGGGCGAGCTTCACCTTGATATCATCGTTGACCGTATGCTCAGAGAGTTCAAGGTCGAGGCTAACGTAGGTGCACCTCAGGTTGCTTACAAGGAAACCATCAAGAAGCTTGCAGACGTTGACCACAAGTACGCTCGTCAGTCGGGTGGTAAGG
>JBJERW010000081.1:0-7012 GCA_051882475.1 Huintestinicola sp.
GACAGCATTTCGAGGGGGGCGTACAAGACCGCCCCCCTTCTTTCAAGAATGAAACAACTTTTCCTCAAAAACGTTCCTGTGGAACGTTTTTGACGCAGTAACACATATATAAACCGCCGCTCTCCGAGCTTTCGGAGAGCGGCGGTTTACTTATACTTTTATATATACCTGTCCCGACAGAATATCCATACCGCCGAGAAGCGTATCAAGATTTTTACTGCTTTGTTTTTTCCGTCGGTCCTGCTTTTTAACAGCTCCCCATATATCCTGTTCAGGCTCTTAGCCGAAGCAAGAGCTTCTTCGGGGGTTATTCCGCCGCCGAATCTTGCTTTCAGAGCCGTGTTCACTATGACTCTTGTATCGGACGGCGCAAAAGCTCCGTTTACCTTGGCGAGAAGCTCGGGCAGACGTTCGGGGTCGGGATCTCTGACCGCATTTTTACCCTCTCTGCAATATGCCGCCGCCGAGCAGAGCTTCATATATACTGCCCTTGCCGCATTATCGCAGTCCTCCGCTATCTGCTTTGTCCTGCGAAGCAGTATGAGCCGCCTGCGGAGGATAACCATTCCTGCCGCCGCTGCCGCTCCGAGAATGAACATCAGCACCTTGAACGCTGCGGCAAGCACCTTTTTCACCACGGGAGAGGACTTCTTTTCACTGCTATAGGCTTGCGGAGAAGTTTCCGAAATTTCCGAGCCTGCCGTTCCCACAAGGCTAAGCGACATTTCTCCGTTTTCTCCCGTAACTGTCACATATGCACTTCCCTCGCCGTCGGTATAGTCATATGATACTTTTTCGGTTGCTTCCCCTTCGCCGCTTATACCCGTTGCCGAAGCCTTGGCTGATGTCACCGTTTCGGAAGGATCATTCTCCGAATGCGCCGTTTCCGTGGATACATTCGTTCCTGCGCCAGATTCGGTAATTGTGACCGTTGTCGAATCACCCGATTCGCTGCCTGCCGAAGTCAGATCGGTAACTGTCGTTATCTCCTCCGTCTGCTCCGAAACCTCGGTCTGTATCTCCGTTGCGGCAGTTTCCCAGCCGTATGGCTCGTCACCGATATCAGCCGTACTGTAAGCAACATTTCCGTATCCGGGAGTCATTTCACAGCTCAGCCAGCCGTAATTGTCGATATATACCTCTATCCACGCATGGGCACGGCAGTCGCTCAGCGCAGCGGTGACGATATCCCCCTCCGAGCCGAGGGAAAGCATATCGTCGGGCTTGATAACATATCCCTCGCAGTACCGTGCAGGGATACCCTGACTTCTGCACAGCAGTACCGCCGCCGAAGCAAAATGAGTACATGAACCTTTTTTGTTCTCCGAAAGAAACCACTGTGCAAAATCCTCGCCGAAGGGCATTTTTCCTGCGTTAAGGTCGTAAACGCACTCCGAAGCAAGCCTGCTGCGGATATATGCCAGATCGTCCGAAACATTTCCTCCCGAATATCCCTCGAAGAAATCCTCATATGCGGTAAAGGTTTCGGGAACGTCAAGGCAATAGCTGTAGGCGTATTCCCTCATTTTCTCCTCGTCGGTGAGAAGAGTTCCCGAAAGCTGTGAATATGCCGCAAAATCCATTATATTTTCACGCCAGTCGCCGTTTTCGGGGAAGTAGACCCCGTAGCGTCTTCCGTTGTCGCTGACTTCAAGCATTCCTGCAGAATTTACGGGATAATATTTCTCCGAAGCTGACATTCCGATATTTTTTATGGTCAGGTCACGAAGCTCAAGTTCCTCGAAACCGAAAACCGCAGGGAGTATCCTTCCGCTTAAAAATTCGTTGGACGTCATGCTTGTATCAAGCTTCGGTTCGGGATTTCCGCTTTGCTCCGAAGCCTCTTCCCAGCGATAGCCTACATAATCGACTCCCGTATAGCCTTTCAGATAAACGGTATAATCCACCGCAGGCAGGGTCACACGCAGCATTTCATCTCCCGTGAACTCCACCTCTGCGGTGCTGCCGAGCCGTCCATCATGGACAGCTCCACCTTTGCCGGGGAAAAGGTAGTATCTGATATCCGAAGCAAATTTTTTCCATGTGAAGGTTTCCATATAATTTGTAAAACCCGTTCGGAAAGCGTCCGCCGAAGAGGGTCTTTCATAGCCGAAAGCCGCTCCACCCACAAGAGCTATGACGAAAGCTGAGATCAATATGACTGCCGCATAAAAACCGCTCTGCGCCGATGTTCGGCGGAAATATTCCTCCGCCCTGCCGCTCTGCTCGCACCTGTAATCGGAAAGCTCTGCGATCTCGCAGGCAAGGAGCGCTGCCCAGCAGGCAACGGTCATTATATATGCGGGATACCAAGGCACAAGTCCGAAATAAAGCGCAAGCTCGGGGGGCGGAAAGGTCACCAAAAACACTAAGACGATATTCGTCCGCTTGATAACAGCGCCGCACACAACAAAGGCTATCAGCATCGCCGCCGTGCATACCGCAAGGTCAATGCAAAATTCTGCGCTCCGCTCCGAAGAAAATCCCGTCATATCAAAAAACGGCGTTTCCCTGTACTGCTCATGGACTCTTGCAAGATATCTGTTTGCTATTTCGCAGAATCCGAATTTAAGCTCCTCAAAGTATCTGTACAGGAACACTGCGGCAAAAAGCAGGGCAGCGCCCGTCATTGCGTAAAACAGACCCTTTGTCCGTCTTCTCCTTGCAAAAACAAATGCGGCGGAGAAATATATCCAGCTTATAATGACCGTCCAAGCAGCTGTCTTATAGCTGCAGCCCGAATCAAATGCCGTAATGAATGAAAAAACCGAACCGAATATCCCCGGAAAGGCAAGGAGCACCCTGAGCCACTCTGCGGAAAGCTGTCCGCTCCTGCCGTCTGCGCCGCCGAAGGACACGTTTACGGTCACGCTGTTTTCTGCGGCAGACCCTGCTCTGCGGACTTTTCGTTCGGTTTTAAGTTTATTTATCATGCTGCCAAGATCAAACATATTTACTCCGCAAAATAAAAATTTTATTGGCTATCTATAATTATCTGACGAAAACCGTCGGGGATATCCTTTTCCGCCAATGTGACGGCTATTCCGCCGAAGCCGAAGGGCAGTCTGTCGGCGCTTTCGGGTATTCCCCACGCATTTTCGGGGGAAAGCAGCCGTACCGCCGCTTGGGCATATTCTGTTATGCAGGAGATATCCGTGCATCTGTACAAGCACCCAGTTTCGGTAAGGACGGTTTCGGACAGTACGGATACGGACAGTACGTTTTCGGACAGGGTTTCTTCCTCGGGCATTCCGCTTAGATACAGATAAACGTCAATGCCCTCCGTCATCATATCGTAAGCCGTTATCATGGCATGGAGCAGGATATGGTCGCTGCATGACAAATTCATCTTTCCGTCGGGAGCAATACACCCTGCAAAATCGGGCATGACCGCAAATTTATCCAGCTCCGCCGAAGCGGTTTCCCGAACGATATCCTTATCGAAGCGGCTGCTGAGCTTGTAATTTATCCTGCTTATCTTATCGCCGCTGCGGTATTCACGATATCCCGTGACATCTGTGGATTCCTCACCCTTCCGCAGGGGGCGGTGACGGGTTTCTTCAATAAGCTCCTCCGCCGCATCAATATGCCGCTTATCCTCATCATTTCTTTCCGTTACCTGCTTTTCGGGGGGCACAAAGCATACCTCCGCCCTTTGGGCAACGGGTATCTTCATCGAGAACATTCTCAGCACGTCGTATATCCTGACGCTTTCCACCGTTACAACAGCCATTCCGCAGTGCTCCGAGCGTATCTTAAAGCACACAGTTTCCTTTTTTCTGCCGGGGACGGGAACGGAATATCCCGTTATCTGCTCCTCGCCTCCTGCGGCGAATCTTACCTTTAAAATTATCCTTGTGTTGGGCAGGGGGAATATCCCTCTGTTTTTCACAGACATTTCCACCTGAGCTGCCTTGTTCTTTTCGGTACATATCCTCTGCCCCGAAAAGGAGATCTTCGTCCTAAGCCTTGAATAGAATAGCTCTCCCCATAAAAGCAGGGGCATTATGCACAGCGCCGCAAGAGTATAAAAGGAAAGGTCGTCACGGTACAGCGGATAAAACAGCGCCGCAGCGATAAGCAGAATAAAATAAAGTATCTTCATAAAGCTTAAATTTCGGGCACGGGAACGCTTCTTCTGATGCTGTTAAGTATCTCCGAGCATTCCTCCGCAGAAGGCGTTCTGCCGTATTTTTTCGCAAAGATTATCCTGTGCAGGCAGGTATCGTTGTATACAAACTCCACATCGGCAGGGATAACATAGCTCCTGCCCTTCATCAGAGCCGCCGCTCTTGCCATGGACGCAACGGCAAGTGAGCCTCTTGTGCTTACGCCAAGCTCAATGCGGCTGTCGTTTCTTGTGGCGTATGAGATCCTTGCGATATAGTCGTAAATCTCGTCGCTGACAAATATCTGCTCGGTATATTCCCTCACCGCAAGCAGGTCGGCGGCGGCCATTGCAGCCGAAGCTTTCGGAGCGTTAAGCCTTGAAGCCTTTGCCTTCATGATAGCCGCTTCGCTTTCAACATCGGGATATCCCATTGACAGCCTTACCATAAAGCGGTCAAGCTGGGATTCGGGGAGAAGCTGTGTTCCTGCCGAGCCTGAAGGGTTCTGTGTGGCAAGGACGATAAACGGGTCGGGCAGCCGTCTTGTAACGCCGTCAACGGTCACGCTGTTTTCCTCCATGGCTTCAAGGAGAGCGGACTGTGTCTTGCTTGAGGTTCGGTTTATCTCGTCGGCAAGAAAAAGGTTGCAGAACACCGCTCCTGCGTGGAAGCGAAATTCTCCGCTCTGTCTGTCGGGCATATTAAATCCCGTAACGTCCGCAGGCATAACGTCTGCGGTAAACTGCATTCTGTTGTATTTTAAAGAAAGTGCGTCGGAAAAGGCAAGCGCCATTGTGGTTTTTCCCACTCCGGGGATATCCTCAAGAAGAACGTGTCCCCCTGCGCACACCGCCATAAGTATGCGGATAATTATATCGTCCTTTCCGATAACGGCTTTCTTGATTTCCGTAAGGGAGTTCCTCAGCTTTGTCACAAGCTGCATATCTATCGCTTCACTCATATGAGCAGGTTATTCCTTTCTAATTTGTCATAAGTCAAAAACAGCGGCATAAGCTTTTAGCCTGCCGCTGTAATATTCACCATTGACCGAGATCAGCGGTGAAGGTTGTTCTGCATTTTTGTTCCGCCCTTATCAGCTCATTGCAAGGATAGCCATATCGCCGTTTGTTGCAAGACCTTCCTTGTTGTTTGCGGCAATGGTGCGTGAGATGATACCCTTTGCACCGTTGAGAGCACCGTCAAACGCCTTTATTGCGAATACAAAATCATCGTCCGTCATATCCTTCTTGTAGCAGGTAAGCATTACCTTGATGGAGTTGAAAAGGATATTGAAGAAAACGAAGTTGTCCCAAAGAGAATTTCTGTAATCGGGGAAGGGCATGCAGAGCGTCCATGAGTAGTTTACCATGACGTGCTCGATATAATGCTCCTTACCCTTGAGGAATTCCTCATAGTAAGCTTTTTTAAGGGGAAGATACTTTGCGGAATCAAACTTGAAATCCTTCATGCTCTTGTCAACGCCAACGTTCTTGAACACGTTGAAGATGACCTTGCTGAAATCATCCGTTTCGGGGAGCGCTCTGAGGAAGGAAAGACCGTCACAGAGGCTGTAGGCAAAGTTCGGCTTTATGGACTCGAAATACTTGATAACGTCATCGTGATCTTCGGTAGATGTAAAGGAAGCGACAAATTTCGGGATAAGCTCGTCCTTTTCCTGGTCAAGCATGCCCTGCATTGTCTTATATGCAAAGTTGAGGATTATCATTCTCTTTTCAAAAACATATCTTCTGTTCTGAAGAATGTTCATGGTAAGAGATTTTATGTTCCAGTAATGCTTTAACACGGGGTACTTTTCAACAAGCTCCTTGCTGTTTTTGGAATACTCCTCCTCATGCTCGGGCTTGAGGTTGGTCATTCTGTACTGAAGAATGCCGGGGGTATTCATAAGCTTTCTTATCAGCACCTCCTGATTGAGCGGAAAGGAATACTCAACTGCGGCAGGCGAAAAAACAACGTTATAGCCTGCAAGCTCGCTATCGTCCTTGTTTTTATCGGTAAGCTCCTGAAAGAAATCGGGTGTAATAATAGGATATGGCATTATATTTCCTCCAAATCTGACAGCACAGGTCAAATATTTTTACTATATCATGTAATGATACCATCTTATGATACTGTTCTGCTCCGAGGCAGCAATTTTCAATCAATATTAACAGTATACCACATATGCGACAAAAAATCAATGGTTTTTCTAAAAAATACTGTAATCAATTATAAATTGGTAAGCCCGTATGAAAGCAGCATAAGGCTGTCCCCCAGATGAACGTTTTCGACTGCAATACCGCTGTGGTCAACGCTCAGGTCATAGTGGGAAAAATTCCAGAAGGACTTTACCCCGTGACCCACAAGCCTGTCCGCCAGCTCCTGCGCCGCCGCCTTGGGGATACAGAGTATTGCCATTTCGGGCTTTTCCTCGGTAAGAAAACCGTCAAGCTCTTCCATTGAACGCACCTTCACGGAAGATATCTCCATGCCTGTTTTTTCGCTGTCGCTGTCAAATATTCCGCAGAGAACGAAGCCGTATTTTTCAAAGCTCATATGGGTGGCAATAGCCCTGCCCAGATTTCCCGCTCCGAAAAGCACCGCCTTCCGTCTGCGGTCAACGCCGAGTATCTTTCCTATCTCGCTGTGAAGCTCCGCCAGATTATAGCCGTAGCCCTGCTGTCCGAAGCCGCCGAAGCAGTTGAGATCCTGTCTTATCTGGGAAGCCGTCAGCGACATTTTCGCCGCAAGGTCGGCAGAGGATATCCTCACCTCGCCCTGCTTTATAAGACCGCCGATAAATCTGTAATATCTCGGCAGACGCTTTATCACAGACGCCGATATATCTTCTCTTTTTGCCATATGAATATACTGCCCGTTCCTTTCAGATCATTATAGTATTA
>JBJERW010000082.1:0-30265 GCA_051882475.1 Huintestinicola sp.
CGTCGGCGGCTACAGAGGTCCAAAAAAATCTCATTCAGGCAGCGGCACAATTCCTCGGCAAGCAGGTAGAAGAATAATAAACTGTCCGCATAGGAGGATAACCTATGCGGACAGTTTCTATAAATGCTTAATTCAACGGTTCAGACGGCTTTGGGCAGTACTGTTCAAAGGAGTTCATGCCGTCCTGCAAATCGTTAAGGAATGTTTTGACATGATATCCGTCCGTAACCGCATGATGACATGTGATCGACAGCGGCAGCATGATATGCCCGTCTTTTTCTTCAAACTTCCCTGCTTCGACCGAAGGAAAAAAGTAGTTTTTATTATCATAGCTGTGCACAGCAAAATGAGTGAAGCTGACCCATGGCATGCATGATATGGTGTATGCGTTTGGCGGAGGAGGCTCAGATTTGCTGAGGAAGCCGTGGTTATTGCCGTATTTTTTTTGATCGTCGATATAACGCCGATAAAATTCAGCGAAACTGTCGGAATACTCCGTCCACATCATGGAGAAGGTTTTGTCGTCTTCATGGAATATTGCATAAAAAGGCGTCAGAACATCATAATATCCTGTCTGTCCGTCCTTTTGGGCAATTTTAAATTCTGTTTGCCGATTCAGCGTTTTGGTGACAAGCCACAGATATGCAGGGTAAAATTTCATTCCGACAGCCTTTAGAGCTTTCCGCATATTTGTTATATCAAGCGAAACGGTCAGCGAATATCCTGTGGGTGCCATTTGGGAAAAGTATGTAAATACCTGCACACGCTTCCAACCGGTCATTTCAATGGGTGTAAATTCCATACGATCATCTCCTTATACTAAAAAACATTTAAAAACTGTACAAAAAACGAGCATAATCTTGCATATATGGATTATGCGAAGTTTTTTGTTTACAGTTTAATTGTTTTTTGTATTTGTTAACAGTATATCATACCGTTAACGAATTTACAATCAACGCTCCGTAGAGTTTTCACCATTTATCGTTGATACGCTGACCGTATAACGGAGTTTGAAATAATCATAAAAAAACAGCCGTTTATGCTCCGTTTGTCGGGACATAAATGGCTGTTTTTTCGTTATCAGTTTTCATTGATAAGCTGCTCTATCTGTTTGTAATATGCGTAAAACTCTTCCGTATCCTTCAGTTCAAGGGTACGCTTGTAGGTCAGATTAACGGGTATCTCCGCCTTGACCTTTCCGGGTCTGCTTGACATAACATATATCTTCGTAGCGAGAAAAACCGCTTCCTCAATGTCATGGGTGACAAAAACCGTTGTCGGTCTGAGTTCACGCCATATCTCCCTTACAAATAGCTGTAAGCGAGCTTTTGTTATTGGGTCAAGTGCGCCGAAGGGTTCGTCCATGAGCAGGAACTTCGGCTCATTTGCAAGCATTCTTGCGATAGCCACTCTCTGCTTCATGCCTCCCGAAAGCTGGTGGGGATAGGCGTTTCTGAAATTTTTCAGTCCGATTATTTCAAGATACTTGTCAACGATCTCGTCCTGACGCTCCTTGGGCATTTTTTTCAGCTTAAGACCATATCTCAGATTCTCATCGACTGTAAGCCACGGAAACAGCGTATATCCTTGGAAAACCATTCCCCTGTCAACTCCCGGACCCGTTACCGTTTTATCGTTGATAACTATTCTTCCCTCTGTGGGGAAATCAAGTCCTGCAAGCATTCTGAGGAGTGTTGATTTGCCGCAGCCCGATGCGCCTACGATACATACAAATTCATTTTCAAGAATCTCTATATTGCAGTTTTCCATTGCAACCGTCTGCTTTTTGCGGGCCTTGTATATCTTTGTAATGTTTTCGGCGCTGATATTGGTTGACGCCATCTGCGCTTCAATGCGCTCATTCTGTGTTGTCAAAGTACCACACCTCCGATGCGGAATTTTTTCCCAATCATACGAGAGCGTCCTCGCCTCTTACTCCGCTGCTTATTCTCACAGCTTCTTCAAGGTCGTAAACAAATATCTTTCCGTCGCCGCCGCAGCCGTTGGAATTATTTTTCTTGACGATCTCGATTATCTTATCAACGTCCTCGTCAATAGCATATATTCCCACATACTTTTTGGCAACGAAGGGCATTGCTGCATTATACGGCTCGGAGCTGTCCGTAAGCTCATATGAGCAGTCCTTCCTGCCTCTGCCGATAACATCAATTACAATGGCGGAATTGAATCCGCTTTCGGCAAGGTCTTCCTTTGTCTGCGCATAACGGCTGGGTCGGATAATGATTTCTATGTATTTCATTTCGGTCATCCCTTCCTTTTTATGGAATTACAATTACTATTACAAGGATTCATCTCCCGAGCTTACCGTTACGACACGCTCAACGTTGGATATGAATATCTTTCCGTCACCGTGAGAGCCTTGCTTGCCGTCGGTCATTGTTTTTGCGGATTTCTCGATAATTTCCACTACCTTGCTGCAGTCCTCGTCTTCAACGACGATCTCAAGCATTTCCTTTGGTATCTCATCATAGTAAACTGTGCCGACTTTAAGACCTCTCTGCTTTCCTCTTCCGAGAATGCTGATTCTTGTAACGGCATGGAAGCCTTTATCTGAAAGTGCTTCAAGCACCTCGAATACCTTTTCCGGTCTGATGACCGCCCTTACGCTTTTCATATTGATCTCCATTCCGCCGCAGTAAAGCGGCACAAATATTTTGCGCTGTCACAAAAATCTGCTGTTTTCCGACGGAAAAATTATCTCCGTCGGAAAAAGCTTTATTTCATAACTGCGTTACATAACAAGGATCTTTCTGAATACGTCCTCAATATCCTTGATATCAACAGGCTGACGTGGACAGCCCTCGATATCAACCTCCTGCATTGCGTCCTCGGCAAACTTGTGAATGTCTGCGTCGGTAACAGGTCCGATGTCTACCTTTTCGGATACTCCGATTGCCTTGAACAGGTCATGTATCTTCTCGATAAGCTTGTCGGCTGCGTTTGTGATATCGCATTCGGTATCGCCGAGGTATCTCATGATCTCAAGATACTTTTCGGGAACAGTATCCTTTGTGTACTCGATGCTCGGTATCTGAGCCACGCCTACACCAAGTCCGTGAGGTATCTTGTGAAGAACGGAAAGCGGACAGCTTACTGCGTGAGGAATGATACAGCCGTCCTTTGACTGGGCGATTCCTGCGTACATTGAAGCAAGGGACATATATATCCTTGCCTCTTCGCTGCCCTCAACGGCTGCAGGGAGATAATCAAAGGTCATCTTGATAGCTTCAAGTCCCAGAAGCTCGGCGATCTTGTTGTCAAGATTTGAAGCATATGCCTCAACCGCATGTCCGAGAACGTCAAGACCTGTATTTGCTGTGATAGACTTAGGTACCTTAAAGGTAAGCGAAGGGTCAACATATGCATAGGAGGGTGCGATCTCGGTAGTAAGCATAAGATCCTTCTTCTTGCTCCTGTCTGTGATAACGATGCAGTCGGAAACCTCCGAGCCTGTGCCCGATGTTGTGGGAAGAGCAATTACGGGGAGGAATTTTTCTGTGGGAACCTTCATTGCGTCCCCTCTCATGAGCATATAATCCTCGATTCCGCCGCCGTTTGTTGCAACTACGGCTGCGCCCTTACCTACGTCCATAACGCTTCCGCCGCCGATAGCAATAATGAGCTTTGCACCCTTTTCAACGCACATTGCTGCACATGCATCAACCTGTGTTGAAAGAGGATTCTGCTGGATATCGTCGTAAATTGCGTATTTTACGCCGTTTTCCTCAAGAATCTTTGTGATAGGGTCAATAAGTCCGATGGACTGCAGAACCTTATCCGTTACAACGAGAACATTGTCTGCTTTCTCACGCTCGATCGCTTTCATTATCTCAAGGGCTTTGCCTACGCCGAATTCAATAACGGTGGGGAATTCAAAAGTAAATGCAGGTATCATGATAAAATCCTCCTAAATATTTCTATTCAATACTTTGATACGGTTAAGTCCTATAATTATTCAAACCAACCTGTGGGAACAACATTTGTATTGATGTTGATCTGCTTGACCTCGGTATAATCGTCAAGACCGTAGGAGCCAAGCTCTCTGCCGATGCCGCTCTGCTTGTAGCCGCCCCAAGGAGCTTCGGGATATACGGGACCATATGTGTTGACCCATGTAATGCCTGCACGAAGCTTCTTGATGACTCTCAGAGCCTTGCTTCCGTCGCTTGTGAACACGCCTGCGGCAAGACCGTATGTAGTATCGTTCGCAAGCTTGATAGCCTCTTCCTCGCCGTGGAACTTCTGGAATACTACAACAGGGCCAAAAATTTCTTCCTGAACTATTCTCATATCGGGAGTTGTATCGGTAAATACGGTGGGAGCGATAAAGTAACCCTTTGCGTACTCGGGGTCGGTCATTCTGTAGCCGCCGAGAGCAATGGTTGCGCCCTCTTCCTTGCCTATTTCAATGTACTTGAGTATCTTGTTCATGTGCTGCTCGCTGATAACGGGACCCATCTTTACGCCCTCGTCAAGGCCGTTGCCGATCTTTATCTTCTTTGCACCCTCGATGAACTTTTCAAGGTACTTGTCATAAATAGTATCTTCAACGAGAATTCTGGAGCCTGCGCTGCAAACCTCGCCCTGATTGTAGAACATTCCGAACAGTCCGTAATCAACGGCTGTATCGAAGTCTGCATCGGCAAAGATGATGTTAGGTGACTTTCCGCCAAGCTCAAGGGAAATACCCTTGACATTGGAGGAGGCTGCCTGCATGATCTTTCTGCCTGTTACGATACCGCCCGTGAAAGCTACCTTGTCAACGTCAAGACTGGAAGCAAGCTCGTTTCCTACCGTTGCGCCTGCGCCCATTACAAGGTTTACAACGCCCTTGGGGAAGCCTACCTTTTCCATCATCTCGACCATCTTGATAGCGGAGAGAGGAGTTACCTCGGAAGGCTTGAACACGATAGCGTTTCCTGCTGCAAGAGCGGGAGCGATCTTCCAGATCGCAAGAGATATGGGGAAGTTCCATGCAACGATAAGTGCGCATACGCCGAGAGGTTCTCTGACTGTCATTGCATGAACATTGGGGTCGTTAAGGTCATATGTCTGACCGGAGGGCTTTGTTACAATGCCTGCATAATATCTGAGAATGTTTGCGGAATCGTAAACATCATATTCGGATTCGATAAGCGCCTTGCCTGTGTTGAGAGTTTCAATTCTTGCAAGCTCTGCAACGTTTGCTTCCATTTCATCGGCAAACTTATTGAGAAGAGCTGCACGCTCATAGGCAGGAGTATCGCCCCAACCGTTTTCGTAGAAAGCCTTCTTTGCAGCTGCAATAGCCTTCTTTGCGTCCTCGACCGTTCCTTCCGCTACCTGACAGATAACGGACGCATCGTATGGATTGATAACATCTCTTGTTTCGCCTGAGGATGATCCGACCCATTCACCGTCGATGTACATTTTTCCGATTTCCATAATAATTGACCTGCCTTTCAAAATTAATATAATTAATTGTCCTCTATCATCATTTCGACCTTGCGGCTTTCTTCAAGAATGATATCGGTACAATGCCTTTTGTATTCGATAAACTTTTCGGTGCGCTTGACCTCCGCAGTTCTGGGACGGGGAATGTCAATATTCACGATCTCCCTTATGCAGCCTGGGTGCGCCGACATTACAATAACTCTGTCCGCCATAAGAACGGCTTCGTCAACGTCATGAGTTACCATGATAACAGTTTTGGGATATTTTCTCCACATCTGCAAAGTAAGCTCCTGCATGCTCCGTCTTGTCTGAGCGTCCAGAGCGCCAAAGGGCTCGTCCAGAAGGAGAGAATCGGGATTTGCCGCAAGTGCTCTTGCGATAGCCACTCTCTGCCTCATACCGCCCGACAGTTCGCTGGGATAGACGTTTTCAAACTCGGAAAGTCCGATATCGGCAATGAATTTTCTCGCCGTTTCCTCACGTTCCTCCTTGCCGATCTTACGGGATTTCAGACCGTATGCCACATTATCGAGAACACTCATCCACGGAAAAAGGGTATATCCTTGGAAAACCATTCCCCTGTCCATTCCCGGTCCTGTGATACGCTTTCCGTCCGCAAGTATCTCTCCCGTTGTGGGGAAATCAAGTCCGCAAAGCATTCTCAGTAGCGTTGATTTACCGCAGCCCGATGTTCCGAGCAATGCGACAAATTCGTTTTTCTTTACCTGAAGATTGATATCTGTCAGCGCCTGAATAGTTTTACGCTTTATTCCGAATTGCTTGCTTACGTTTTTTATATCAAAAACTACGCTGCTTTTTGCCATGTTGCATCGTCCTTTCCGTGCATATCTGCCCACAGCTCATGAGGAAAAATATCGTGAGATACTATCAGGCATGATAATATCCCCTGATATTTCTCCGCAAGATCATCCTTTGCTGAACCATGGGAAAAGCTTTTTGCTCAGACCCTTGAAGATGAAATCGAATATAAGTCCGATAACACCGATAGTAAGGATACCGACAAATATCTTGCCTACGCTTAGCATTCTCTGTGACTGGAGTATCATATAACCTATACCTGAGGAAGCTGCGATCATTTCCGCAACGGTTACGTATGTCCATGCCCAGCCGAGAACCATTCTGAGTGATTCAAGGATATAAGGCATTGCCGCAGGGAAAATTATCTTCCACACAACGTTTACTTTATTTGTGCCGAGAGTATATGAAACTTCAACAAGGTCATGCTTTACCTTTCGGGTATCCCCCGCTATCATCAGAAGCAGCTGAGGAAAGCTTCCCAGAATGATGACTGCGATCTTTTCCGTTTCGTCAATGCCTATCCAGAGGATAAACAGCGGAATAAATGCAGTTACGGGAAGATATCTTACAAAGGACATCACAGGTTCGAATATCGCTTCAATCGGTGAATATACTCCCACAAGTATTCCCAGAGGGATAGCCACAACGGCAGATATCACAAAGCCCATAAGAACACGGTAGGTCGTGATGCCGATGTCTTCGATAAAGCCGTTCTCTGTAAAAAGGGTGATACCCGTCTGCAGTGTTGCCGACGGCTTAGGGAGGAACTTTTCATTTACAAGACCAAGCTCCGTCAGCATCAGCCATACCAGAAATATGAGAAAGAACGAACATATCGCTATGATTATGTAAGCTTTCTTTGATACGCTTTCCTGCGGAGTAAAGCTCTTGGATAACATCTGTCTGAACTTACTCAAAACCATTCATTCCTTTCATAATACCGGATATCACAAAAAGCTCATTTTATGAAATCAAGTATAGGATATCATTCCGCTGCCGTCCGAAAAAATCACGGACGGCATTTACGGAAGATAAATACAGCTTATTCGGCTGCTACAAATCTCTTGTCAACGCACTTTGAGCAGTCAACCTCGGAATCTACAAGACCGATATCGAGCCATACCTTTGCAGCGTATTCGCTCATTTCCTGGAGTCCGCCGCCGCCCAGATAATCCTTGTTCATATCACGGTCGTAATATGTAACGCAGGGAAGAGTATCGTTAAGCTCGTCAACAGTCATGCCCTGGGAATCTGCCATGATCTTGATACATTCATCATGTGTTTCATCTGCGTCGAGCATATCGAGAGCCTCAAACCATGAATCGCAGATCGCCTGAACCGTATCGGGATAGCTGTTTACGAAGTCTGTTGTGAAGCAGAGTGTATCGCAGATAACGCCGGGGTCTTCGGAACTTGAACGGATAACCTTTCCGAAATCTGTCTGCTTGGCGTTTGTGAGCCAAGGCTCCCAGGTTACGGCTGCGTCAACGCTACCGCCGACAAAAGCGGAACCTGCGTCGCCTGCGGACATATTCTGAATATCGAAATCATTCATTGTAAGACCGAGCTGACCGATAACATAGTTGAAGTAGAAAAGGCTTGCGCCGCCCGATGTATCGAGAGCGACCTTCTGACCCTTAAGGTCTTCGATGGTTGCGTATTCATTCTTACAAATGATACCGTCACCGCCGTCGGAGGTATCGAGAACCAGAACCTGAGTTGAATCAAGACCTGCGCCGATTCCCATTACAATGGTATCAATGGTCTGAGCGTAGCCCTGGATAGCTCCTGCGGCAATTGCTGCCTTGATATCGCCTGCGCTCTCGATGACTCTCAGTTCAACGTCAACGCCGTTCTTTTCAAAAATGCCCTTTTCCTTTGCTATAAACAATGGTGCATATCCTATCCATGTCGTAAACGAAATTGTAACTGTGTCGCCGTAAACTCCGCCTGTCGTATCGGCTGAACCTACATCAGCCGAGGTATCGGCAGAAACTGTATCCTTTGTTGTGCTCTGCGAACCGGAAGAACTTCCACAGGCTGTAAATGCGGAAGCAAGCAGTACACCTGCACTTAATGCAGCAAGCAGCTTTGTCATTCTTTTCTTCACTCTCATAAAAAAACTTCCCTTCATTTAGATTGTGAGGTTATCCTCACTGGTCAAATCCGCCTCTTCTATTCATTAAATACAATCGGCGCCGGACAGGTATTCTCTGATACCTATCAAGCGCCGTTGCTCGGGGAATATGGGAGGGGATGGATTTGTTTGTTTTGCTTTCCTTGATATTATCATATCACCCGAACGTTGAAAAATCGTCAAAGGAACGGTTGATTATGAATATTATTTCAGGAAATCTTTCATTTTGAAGCATATGCGTTTTGCAGCCGCCCCAATTGTGCAGGAATATGAACTGCATCTTTCATATATCCGATGTATACAGAATACCATTAACTCGTCTAAAAAACGTTGAAAGGTTATCAGCCATAATGTCTAATGCCAATCAAGCCTTATTTCAAGCCATTTTCCTTGTAAACAACAGACTTGATGAGCTTGACATTTTCATCGCTTTCCACATTCAGAAGACTCTTTCCGTCTAATGTTTCAATTACCATAAGGTTTCCCGGAGCTAATTCATAGCTTTCGCTGCCCACCGATACAGAAAGCTCCGCAGCAACACAGTACAGCATCACATATGCATTACTTTCAAGCTCAACTTGCATTTTGCCTGCACATTCAACTGCACTCATTGACCCTTTGCAGTCTTTGAGCATTAAATTGAAATCGACGCATTTACCGTAGCTTACCGTCTGTGCTCCCCCGTCGAAGTTTACAGGCTCATACGGGTGGACCGACATATTCACACTATCCGAAACAAGCTCGATATTTCCGTCAAGAACCGCAAGATATCGGTTTATTCCCGGAAGAGATGTGAACACCGAGGAATCTGCATCAACAGTGGCGCTGCTCACCCTGAACTTGAAGTTTCTCAGACTGTATGAAGCTCCCGGAGGGTAAATGAACATTTCCGCAGTTTTTCCGCCGCTCCAGCTGCTGACTTTCATTCGGTCGGCGGTCACTATATCTATATTCATGGAAATCTCCCCTTTCATGATTTGGAGGCAGCGATCTTTCCGTTTTTGATAACGTGCTTGACAACGTCCGAGCCTGTGTGATAAACAAGGAACTTATAGCTCGGATAGGAAAGTATCAGCATATCCGCCTTTTTGCCCGTTTCTATAGAACCCACACTGTCCGCTCTGCCCACTGCCGCCGCACCGTTTAAGGTCATTGCCGTAAGCGCTTCCTCCACTGTCATATGCATATGAATTACCGCAAGAGCAAGCATTAATGGAACTGAATTTGCAAAGCAGCTTCCCGGATTGTAATCGCTTGCAAGAGCGACTGCCGCACCGCTGTCGATAAGCTTTCTCGCAGGGGCATAGGGTTTTGCAAGGCAGAACGCCGTATTTGGCAGAAGGGTTGCGGTAACGTTCTTTTCTCCAAGAGCCTTGACGCCCTCATCGGATATCATCAGCAGATGATCCGCAGATACAGCTCCCACCTCAGCCGCAAGCTCCGCTCCGCCAAGGCAGACTATTTCGTCTGCATGGATCTTTATTCCGAAGCCCATTTCCTTTGCAGCTGTAAACAGCTTTCTGCTCTCATCTATACTGAAAACGCTGTCCTCGCAGAATATATCGCAGAAATCCGCAAGACCTTTTTCCCTAATCTCGGGCAGCATTTCTTTTATCATAAAATCAATGTAGCCGCCGCTGTTTCCCGAATATTCTTCGGGAACAGCATGACCTCCGAGATATGTGGAAACTATGTCGATATCGTTCTCGCCGTCAAGCTCCTTCATTATTTCAAGCATTTCAAGCTCGCAGCAGCGGTCAAGACCGTAACCGCTTTTGCCCTCAATGGTAGTAACTCCTTGGGAGAGCATTTCGTCAAGACGCTGCTGTCCGAGGCTTTTCAGCAGTCCCCTGTCGCACTCTCTCGTTGCTTTTACGGTAGACATAATTCCGCCGCCTCTTCGGAGAAGCTCAAGGTATGGTACTCCGTTTATACGGTCGATAAATTCGTCCTCACGGTATCCGCCGAAGAGAAAATGGGTATGGGAATCAACAAATCCCGGAATAACCGCATTTCCGCCTGCGTCGATATATTTATCCGCCAAGTCAAGGGGATACTTTTTCAGGATATCCTCCTGCTTTCCCACCGCTTTTATAATTCCGTCCTCAATATAAACGGCAGCATCCTTAACTATCTCTATCTGCGACATCTCGGCACCCTTTCGGGAAGATGTTCCCTTCGGCGTGGCAAGCTGAGATATATTTATGACAAGCACCTTTTCCACAATATTTCACCCCTTATGCACCTATGCTGCGCATTGTTTTTCCCACAAGCTCAATGACCTTTTCCTCGGGAATATTAAGCAGTTTTCCGTCACACATGGTAGTATTTCCGTTGACGACCACTCTTGCAATTGCGTCGGGCTGCATGGAATATACGATATTCGGAAGTATCTGCTCACCCGATTCGGATATGGGCTGCATGGACATTACATCTGTCCTTATGCCCACAAAATCTGCGCATTTTCCCGATGCGATCTCGCCCACAGGCAGACCGAGAAGCTTTCCGCCGTCGGAAGTTCCCATTCCGAAAACGTCACGGTAATTAATACACATAGCGTCAAGCTGGGAAGCCTTCTGGAGCAGCGCAGCCATTCTCATTTCCTCGAAAACGCTTATGCGGTTATTTGAGCATGCACCGTCGCTTCCAAGTCCGATAAGGACGCCGTTTTTCTTCATGTCAACAAGGTTTGTAATACCGTCCGCAAGGAACATATTGCTTGAAGGGCAATATGCAAGCTTTCCGCCCTTTTTGCCGAGGGTTTCTATCTCCTGCTGCTTGAGCCATACGCCATGAATAATTACCATGCTGTCATCAACAACACCGATGCTGTCAAGGAACTCAATGGGGGTCATTCCGTTATGCTCCGCCATTACCTGCTCCACCTCAAAAGGCTCCTCCGCAACGTGGATATGATAGCATGTACCCATTTCACGGGCAAGGTCGTGACCTGCTTTTATCATCTCCACCGATGCCGCATGAAGGCTGTGGGGGGCAGGGAGAACGGTGACCATTCCTCCGCTTTTGCCGTTGTATTTTTCCATAAGCTCACGAGTGTTTTTCAGAGCGGTATCTACCGACTCCACATAGCCTGCGGGCGCTCCGTCCCAATCGTACATGGTTCTTGCAAGGACAAGGCGTATTCCAACGTCATGAGCCGCCTTGACTATCATTTCGTCGCTTTCCTTGCCGAAGGTGTGCATATAGAAAAAGTCGCTGACCGTGGTTACTCCGCATTTCATCATTTCGCTGAATGCAAAAACAGCGCCGTTGTATATATCCTCCTTTGTAAGACGTGGAGAATATTTATAAAGCGCCTCATCACGCCATTCGAGGAAGGGACGGTCGCAGGAAAGACCTCTCAGCAGGCTTTGGAAGCAGTGATTATGAGCGTTTACAGTTCCGGGTATCATTATAAGCCCGCTCCAGTCCTCGATTTCTGCATCGGAATACTTTGCACTGAGGCTCTCATAGCTGCCTGTTTCGGTTATTATACCGTCCTCGCACAAAACTCCCATACCCTTCTTGAATTCCGAATCAACGCAGAGATATTCGGGCTTGTACAGTTTTTTCATTACTATCACTCCTTTTTATTTATCAAAACCCATGTCCATTTTCAGCAGAGCCGAAAGCATGGTGTTGGCAGTTTTTTCAATGCATTCAATATCGGTATATTCCTCTGGGCAATGACTTTTGCCTGTGGTGCTCTGGGTGAATATCATGCCGCTTCTTGTCACACGCTGCATATTTGCAGCATCATGCCCTGCCATGCTGACAAGCTCCTCGCTGCCCTCACCGTTTTCAGCCATAGCTTCAAGGACATATTTCCTGATATCCTTGTCAAGGGGCATTTCCTGCTGATCAAGATTGATCAGACGGATAATTTCAACTCCCCTTTCGGCGGTTATGCGTTCGCATACGCTGTCCATTTTGGCAGCAAGGGAATGAGAAAGCTCGGACGAACAGGTCCTTATCTCAAAGGTAAGAGTCACCTTGCCGGGAACGATGCTTACCGCATTGGGGCTGACGTTAAGCTGTCCTATCGTTCCGACGACTTCGTCTTCTCCAACATCCTTTATTGTTTTTTCAAACGCCGTGATAAATTCCGCTGCCGCAGCAAGAGCGTCCTTACGCAAAGGCATCTGCGTTGTGCCTGCGTGGTTTGCTTCGCCTATAAATTCAAGATTTTCACGGTAGATACCCGTTATACAGCTTACCGCAGAGGTGGAAAGTCCTTTGTCAACAAGCCTTCTTCCCTGCTCGATATGACACTCCAGAAAAGCGCATATATCATCTTTTCCGATTATCATTCCGTCGGTCTTGGAAATATCGCCGCCGATCTTTTCCATGCAGCTTTGCAGATCGGAGCCGTCAACAAAGCTTGTCAGCTTTTCAAGGTCGGGTCTTTTCAGACGTCCGCTGAGCACTTTGCTTCCGAGAGTCGAAACGTTATATGGATTAGGCTCCTCCCCCGTAAAGCTGACTATTTCAAAAGGGTGACGGGTCTTGACCTCGTTTTCTTTGAGAGTTTCCATGATCTCCGTGGCAACAAGCACTCCCAGCGCCCCGTCATACATGCCTCCGTCGGGAACTGCGTCATGATGAGAGCCGAAAACTATAGGCGGCAGGCCCTCCGTTCCGCTTCGGTACGCCCACATATTGGCTATCCCGTCAATACGTATCTCAGTGTCAAGATGCTCTTTCCAGTAGTCAAGAATCCATTTTCTTGCGTCACGGTCGGACTGAGAGCCAAGTGCCCTGTCTATGCCGCCATGGGAATTCCTGCCGATCTTTCCAAGCTCGCTGAGATTTTCGGCAAGCCTTTTTATATTGATCTTTATGTCCATGAAAATCATCTCCCGAAAGGATTATTAATTAGAGTGATCACACCAGCGAAGCGTCCGCAATTCCCTCCTCGCCGTAGTAGGGATTATGGGAAGATATCCTCCACGGATTCGGCTCCATAACGTTCCTCAGAGCCTCGCCCATTGCATGGAATGCAGCCTCCCATGTATGATGCTGATCTCTGCCTTTGAGCATATCCAGATGACAGGTTGCGGGGAAGCCTTGGAAAAATCCCTCAACGAAAGCGTACATATCGCTTACGTGCATATCCTCCACCGTTTCGCAGCATCCGCCTGAACATTCGTCCGCAACGGTAATGAATGTATTTCTGCGTCCCTCTGTACCGATAACGGCTCTTGCAAGGGCTTCATCAAGGCAGCCAAAGCCGCTGCCGAGTATATTGACCCCTTCCTTTTCAAGCCTGTCATAGAAAAACTTCTTCAGTCCTGCGCCGATGGTTATTCCAACGTCCTCGGCAATGGTATGAGTTGAACGCCACCTTCCGCAGGTGACCTTAACGCCTATAGATATGCATGCTCCCCATGAAAGTGTGGCAAGCATATGGTCAAGGAAATCGCAGGTTGTATCGGCAGTCAGGTTGGGGTCAAACTCCGTTGACAGCTCAACAACTATGTCAAGCTCCTTTGTAGCCTTTTGTATCTTCATATATTTTCCGTCATAAGCATGAACAGTAAATAAATTTGCCATATTACATCATCCTTTCTGCGGCAGTTATAATTTTCTACATCATTACTTTACTCCTTCCGCCGTTGAATTAGCGTTGAAGCAAAAAAAAACTGTGACGAAGCTTTACCCCGTCACAGGTTTTTCAAATAATTATTTCAGTTTGCTCTCAACATAGGAATCAATATTGCTGAGATGCTCCGACAGCGCCGTATTTTCCGAATAATCTATGGGACAGTCGATTATGCAGGGAATGCTTTGGCTGAATGCGTCCTCAAGGACAGTCGCTATCTCGTCGGCAGACTTTATTTTGTAGCCCTTTGCACCCATGCTCTCGGCAAGCTTTTCAAAATCGGGATTGTCAAAATCGGTAAAGCAGTTTGAGCCGAATCGGTCGTTCTGCTTCCATTTGATAAGTCCGTAGCTGTTATCCGTAAATATCATTACAACTATGGGTATGCCTATTCTTACGGCAGTTTCTATCTCCTGACAGTTCATCATAAAGCCGCCGTCACCCGATATGGCAAGCACCTTTTTATCGGGATTGATAAGCTTTGCAACAATAGCACCCGGCACAGCGATACCCATTGACGCAAATCCGTTTGAGATAATGCAGGTATTCGGCTTGTAGCAGTTGTAATGTCTGCCTATCCACATTTTATGAGCGCCCACGTCGGAAATGAGGATATCGTCACGGTCAAGGATCTTTCTTACCTCTGCAAGCACCCTCTGAGGCTTTACGGGATATCCGCTGTCGTTGTCGTACTTTCCGTACTCCTTGAGCATGATATCCTTTATCTTAAAGGCTTCCTCAGGCTCAGACTCACGTCTGCATCTTACGGCGATCTTGTCGAGGGAATCGGAAATATCTCCCACGACCTGCACCTCAGGCTGATAAAGCTTATGTACATGAGCGGGACGAACGTCAATATGAACTATCTGATGATTTCCCTCAGGATTCCACTTTGACGGCGCAAATTCAACTATATCATAGCCTACCGCAATGACAAGGTCGCTGCGCTCAATGATAAGATTCTGATAATCACGCTGGGGAATACCCATGGTCATCATCGAATAGGGGCTGTCCATAGGAATGATACCCTTAGCCATCATTGTGTTTACAACGGGGATCTTAAGCTTTTCGGCAAACCTTGTCAGCGCTTCGGAAGCCTTTGCTCTGACTGCGCTGTGTCCTGCAAGGATAACGGGGTTCTTTGCCTGAAAAATAAGTCCCGCAGCCTCTTCAAGGTCGTCAACGTCCGCAAATTCCTGATGAGGACGGTCATGCTTCATGGGCATTACAAAAGGAGAATCCTTGATAGGAAGCTTTGCGATATCGTTTGGAAGGTCGATATGGACTGCACCGGGCTTTTCGCTCTCCGCATACTTAAACGCAATTCTCACGATCTCGTTTATCGTATCGGGACGCACTATCTGCTTGCTTCGCTTTGTGATAGGCGTAAACATCTGAACAAGGTCGAGGAACTGATGAGTTGTCAAGTGCATTCTGCTTATGTCTACCTGACCTGTAATGGCAACAAGCGGAGCGCCGTCGCTGTTTGCGTCCGCAACGCCCGTTACAAGGTTCGTAGCCCCCGGACCGAGTGTTGACAGGCAGACACCTGCCTTTCCCGTAAGTCTGCCGTAAACGTCAGCCATAAAGGCAGCGCCCTGCTCATGACGGACGGTAATAAACTTTATGGAAGAATCTTTAAGCGCATTCATTACGTCGAGATTTTCCTCGCCGGGTATTCCGAAAATATATTCTACACCCTCATTTTCAAGGCATTTGACAAGCAATTCTGCCGCATTCATTTTATTTGTAACCCCTTTCTCTGCCGAACACAGTTCTTCCTTATAAAGCTGTATGCCTTATAAGGAAGACTGAAAGTACACATTTTTCGGCATATATCGTACGATATTATATCACACTATATACATCGTGTCAACACATTTTTCTTTATGAGTTCACAACAGATGCTACCTTTTTGCCGCTGAGAAAATCTGTTACGTTTAACGCTGCGGTAAGCTGCAGCTCGTCAAGAGATGACTGAGTAAGATAAGATATATGCGGAGTAACAAAAATTCCGTCGGTATTTATGATCGGGTCATCGGCAGCAGGCGGCTCATGACAGATAACATCAAGGCATGCTCCTGCGATAACGCCGCTCTTTACAGCCTCGATAAGGTCAGCTTCATTTACTGTTCCGCCTCGTGATGCATTGATAAGATATGCGGAGCTTTTCATTTTCTTGAAGCAGGACATATTCATAAAGCCTTCCGTTTCGGCGGTAAGCTTCATATTCAGGCTCACAAAGTCCGCAGCTGACAGTCCATCGTCAAGCTCCACCTTTTTAACTCCGAATTTTTCAGCCTGCTCTGCTGTAATATACGGGTCATAGCAAAGGACCTCCATATTCATAGCATTAGCCTTACGTGCGATCTCGCTGCCTATTCTTCCAAGGCCGATGATAAACAGCGTTGAACCGCCGATCCTGCGGATAAGCTTTTTGGCAGCCATTGCGCCCCATGGGCCTCCTCTGCAGGTTTCGGCATATCTGAGCAGAGTTTTGTTGCAGTGATATATTGCTGCGATAACATAATCGCTTACATCGTCGGTGCAGTAGCCTGGAACATTAGCAACGGCTATGCCCTTTGCCTTTGCGGCTGCAACGTCTATCTTATCATAGCCTACTCCGTAAACGGAAATTATCTTGCAGTTTTTGAGAGCGGCTATCATATCTGCGTCAATTTTTACGCTTATCTGGGCAATAATTGCGTCAGCCTTTGCGCCGACGGTATCCAGCTCGGAAAGGTAATTCATGCCCGAAATTACTATCTCGGCTTCGGGAAAGGCTTTGCGTATTGCAGTCATCTCAATGTCGTAGCCGTCCCATTCATCATCAATGATCCAGATCGTAGGTTTCATTGCACTCAGCCTCACTTTCTTACTTGTTGACCCAGTCACGGGGCTCTGAGCCCTCAAGGACGGTTATTACATTATTTGACGCTCTCCTTTTCAGCTCGTCAAAGGAATCCTGTGAAATATAGGAAATATGGGGAGTTACCATTATGCCCTTGCAGTCAAAGATCGGTTCATCGTATGTCGGCGGTTCGGCGGAGATAACATCCAGCATTGCGCCCTTGAAAAGTCCGTCTTCCTTGGCTCTTATCATATCCTCTTCAACGAACACCTTGCCTCTTGCAGTGTTGACAATGCATACGGAAGGCTTCATTTTCAGGAAATGCTCATATCTGATAAGTCCCGTGGTTTCGGGTGTGAGGATTGCGTTCACACTGATATAGTCAGCCTGCTCAAAGCCTTCTTCGAGAGTATCAACCTTTGATACGCCTTTTTCCGCCAGAGCTTCACGACTGACATATGGGTCATATGCAATTACCTTAAGACCGTGAGCGATAGCTTTCTTTGCAACAAGGCTGCCTATAGTTCCGCAGCCGACTATCATGAGCGTTGAAACGTTAAGTCGCTTGCCCTTATCAAAAACAGCGCCTGCGCCCCACTTGCCTGCCTTTATCGCTTCTTCGGCGCCCACGAAATGCTTGTTGAAAGCAAATATTGCCGCCATTACATAATCGGAAAGATCCTCTGCGCAGTATCCCGAAACATTGGTCACATAAATGTCCTTTGCCTTGGCAGCCTTTGTATCTACACGGTCATATCCGCCGCCGTAGACTGCAATGATCCTGCATTTTTCAAGCTTGTTTATAGTTTCCGCAGGCATGGGAGCATAGACCTGACATATTACAGCGTCGGCGTTCTTTCCGAAGCTTTCAAGGTCGGCAGCATAGTCATATGTGGAAAAACGGATATCGCAGCCGGGATATTTTTCGGTAAGTATCTTTTTTTCAAGCTCGTAATCGGGCCATTCCTCATCAATGATCCAGATAAGAGGCTTATCCATGGTGTATCATTCCTTTCCGGTTATTTGTATCACCCTTACAAAACAAACGGTTTTGCAGGTATGGCAGATCATAATGACTTCCGCCATACCCGAAAAACGGTTTGAGTATTATTTTTTTGCGCCGAGAATTCTTGCGTCTACTGCGCACAGCGAATCTTCATAGAGGAAGATCGGGTTCAGATCGGCTTCGTTCAGGTCGGGATATCTGAAAGGCAGCTTGGAGAATTCCGAAATTGCCTGTGCAAGAGCGTCAAGGTCACAGGAAGCTTCGCCTCTTACTCCCTTGAGCAGCGGATACATTCTTATCTCGGAGATCATCTGCTTTGCGGTTTCTGCATCAACGGGAGCTATCCTGAATGTAACGTCCTTGAGTACCTCGGTATATATACCGCCCATACCGAAGGCAATTACGGGGCCGAACTGCTTGTCCTTTGTAAGGCCGAGAATGACTTCCTTGCCGCTCTTAAGCATAGGACACATGAGGGCACCTCTGAAATCCTTGCCCTCGCCTACCTTTGCAAGGCGGTCAAAGGCTTCTCCTGCTTCTTCGGGAGTCTTTACGTTGAGGATAACGCCGCCCACATCGGATTTATGGATTATCTGCGGAGATACCACCTTCATTACAACGGGAAGCTCACGCTTTGCGGCTTCTGCCATTGCTTCCTCACGTGTGGTAACAAATGCAGGGTTTGGTGTAGGGATATTGTTTTCCTTGAGAAGCGCCATTGCTTCGGGTTCAAGAAGTCTGTCGGAAGATTCAAACAGATTCCTCTTTGCTTCGGGGATATCAAAGCAGCTTCCGCTCTTTGCAGACTTCTTCCATGTGTAATACTGAGCCATTTTGCTGAGGACATAGACCGCATTTTCGCCTATCTCATAGCAGGGAATGCTGTTTTCACGAAGATATGCAATGCTTTCGTCAATATCTATACCTACCTGCATTATTGCGCAGATCGGCTTGCTTACGTTCTTTGCGGCAGAAACTATTCCCTCTGCCACGGGCATTGCTTTAAGATATGGAGTTCCGACGTAGATAACGATAGAACCGTCCATTTCGGAAAGCATTGTTTCGATTGCTTTTCCGTACTGCTCCCCTGTTCCCTCAACGGTAATATCAACGGGATTTTTCATTCCTGCATATGAAGGGAGGAACTCGGCAAGCTTTGTGCGGAGAGCTTCTGAGGTTTCGGGGATATTGAGTTTCATTTTCTCTGCCTTGTCCGTAGTCATAACTCCCGGGCCGCCCGAATTTGTAACAACGGCAACATCGCTGCCGTTCATGGGCGGCATGAGCGAGAAGCCCTTGCAGACCTCAAACAGCTCCTTGAGGGTATCCACACGGATAGCTCCGCACTGCTTGAGTGCTGCATCGAAAATTGAATCCGAGCCTGCAAGAGAACCTGTATGGGACATTGCCGCACGCTGACCGAGGCTTGTTCTGCCCGATTTTACAACAACAACGGGCTTGACCATTGCCACGTCCTTTACGGCGTCCATAAATTCACGTCCGCCCTTTACCGATTCAAGGTAGAGCGCAACGACCTTTGTTTCATCATCATCACGAAGATATTTGAGCAGGTCGATTACCGTAAGATCGGCTCCGTTGCCGTAGCTTAAAAATTTTGCAATGCCTACTCCGTCATTATTGGAAAGCGCCATGAATGAGCCGCCTACCGCTCCGCTCTGGGATATCATGGAAATGCTGCCCTTCGGAGGCATGGTTTCAAGAGTTGCCACCAGATTTCCGTGAGTGTTTACAAGACCTGCACAGTTCGGGCCAACGCATCTGATTCCGTATCTGCGTGCGATAGCCATGACTTCTTCCTCGCCCTCACTGTTGCCTGCCTCGGAAAAGCCCGAGCTGATGATAACAGCCGCACGGATACCCTTCTGACCGCATTCCTCCATGATACCTGCAACCGTCTTTGCGGGAGCTGCGATGACCGCAAGGTCAATATCGTCCTTTATATCCAGAACCGATGTGTATCCGGGGATATCATCAACGCCCAGACCCTTTGGATTAACGGCATATATCTTTTCCATTCCGCCTTCAATAAGACGGTGAACAAGAACATTTGCAAGCTTGCCCGGTGCGGCAGAACCGAAAACAGCCACTCCCTTGGGCGAAAACATTACGTCAAGATTCATAACGCTTACCTCTTTTCCATATCAAATACGGTTATTTTTCAACGCTGCATTCAAGACCTGCTCTGAATGTTTTAAGGTTGTTTTCGGCTACCTTAGGCCATCTTTCGGCGATAGTCTTTTCGATCTCCTCAACACTGAACATATTTTTAAGCTGTGTGTTTGCAAATATTACTCCGAGAACGAAAAGGTTCGGACGAGCATAATCGGGAACATCGCCGCTGTTGATATAATAATACTTTCCGCCGCCCTTCTTTATCTCCTCCTGAACTGATTCCTTGGAGGGATAATCGCCGTTTCCGAGCATTACCTCGGTGGGAAGCCATTTTTCATCGAGAACAACATATTCGGCGCCCTGCTTTGCATATCTGATGGCACGGAGAGTTTCGCAAAGCTCCATGGATACTACAAGGTCTGCGCTTCTCGGGCTGATGCTGGGGCTGAATGAGTTGGGCGCTCTGCCGATCCTCAGCTGAGCCTTTACAAATCCGCCTCTCTGAGCCATGCCCTTTGTGGGGTAGTAGTTTATATCAATTCCCATTCTTGTTGCAGTAAGCGTAATGATATCTGCGATCGTAAGAACGCCCTGTCCGCCTACTCCGACGATATATAAATCAAAATAATCTTTCATTGCCGATCATTCCTTTCATTATCATGCAGCTTACTCGGCTGACTTTTCGATTGCGCCTACGGGGCAGACCTGTGTGCAAAGTCCGCAGTTATTGCAGGTGGACTTGTCGATCTCGATGGAATCCTTGCCAAGTGTTATTGCGGGACAGCCCGAAACGTTGATGCACTTTCTGCACATGATACACTTGTCGGGGATAACATTTACGGGAGAATACTTTACCTTTCTTCTTGCAGCCTCGATAGCGCATTCACGTCTTGAAAGAATGACCTTTACACCCTCCTTGCCAAGACATTCCTTTACGGCGTCTGCAACGGAAAGATGATCGTATGGGTCAACCACATAAAGGTTGTCTACCGATATGCCAAGTCCCTTGACTACGTTTATAAGGTCAAGCTGCTGCCACTGACCCATCTGACATTCCTGGATAGTACCGGGATTTACCTGCATACCTGTCATTGCTGTCCAGCCGTTGTCGAGGATAACAACTGTCATGTTAATGTGGTGCTGAACTGCGTTCACAAGACCTGTCATACCTGCATGGAAGAAGGTCGAATCACCGATAGTTGCAATAATGGGAGATGGTATATTTGCATAGCCGAAGCCCTGTGCAAGAGGGATACTTGCACCCATTGCAAGCTCGGTCCAGAGAATATTGAAGGGAGGGCTGATACCGAGGATAGTACAGCCGATATCGCCTGTGATAAACACGTCCTTCTTCTTCAGACCTGCCTTTTTAAGTCCTGCTTCGATGCCCATATATGTTCCTCTGTGAGGACAGCCTGCGCAGAAGCCGATAGGACGCTTTGTGCACTTGTCTTCGGGAGTTCCGCTGTACTCGGCAAAGCATTCGGGAACATCAATGCCCATTGCCTTGCAGATACCTGTGCGGAGTATCTGTGCGTCATATTCACCGATACGCTTGTATGTACCGTCTTCCTTGCCGATTATCTTTACATTTGCGCCCATCTTATATGCCTGCATATAAAGGTACTTTTCAATATGACCCTCAAGCTCCTCGGCAACAAGGATAACGGAGCAGTAGGAAAGCATCTTTTCAAGCTTGTCCTTTGCAAAAGGAATGGAAGCAATAAGCTCCAGGGTTGTGATATCCGAAACATCAACGCCTGCGCCCGAAAGACTTTCAAGAGCTTCGTTTGTGTAGCCGTTTGTTATACCTACGGATACAACGCCCACTCCCCCTTCCTTTCCGAGGGTAAGCTTGTTCATGTCCTTTTCGGCGATGATCTCTTCCGCCTTAGCAAGACGTGCTATAAGGTCGGTGTGCTGCTTCATGCATATTGCTGCACCTGCCTTGGTGAACTTTGCGGTATCACGGACGGGAAGAGGCTGAGATTCGGGAGGGAGAACTCTGTCCTCAATCTCGATACATGCATGGGACTGTGAGTTGTTTGTTACAAGTCTGATGAACACAGGACCTGCGATCTCTTCGGAAAGCTCGAAGGCAAACTTTGTAAGCTCGTAGGTTTCCTCAACGGAGCAAGGCTCAAGCATAGGCATATCGGACATTACCGCAAAGCCTCTTGTATCCTGCTCGCACATACCTGCCGTAACGCCCGGGTCGTCCGCAACGTAGATTACAAGTCCGCCCTTACAGCCGGAATATGCAATACCGATAAGGGAATCATATGCAACGTTAAGACCCGACATCTTCATGGTACAGAGCGCTCTGCTCCCTGCAAGAGAAGCTCCTGCGGCAACCTCGAAGGCAGTCTTTTCGTTTGTGCTCCATTCAACATATGTACCGGGCAGGTCCATTTTCAGAAGGCTTGTGATGACCTCTGTGGAAGGTGTTCCGGGATAACCGCTTACTACCTTAACGCCTGCTCTCAATGCACCGTAAGCTATTGCTTCGTTGCCGCTGACAGTCTTTTTCATAAAAATCAGTCCTCCTTAACAGTGATAATTCCGTTGGTTGCGTCAACACAAACAACATCACCGTCTTTTATCTCATCGTAAAATGCAGCTTCAACACGGTCTACCAGCGGTTCTTCCATGATAATTGCGCTGGCAACAAGGGTCGTGTCGGGGTTCTTGATTATCATTGCCTTAGGCTCCATGCCCGTCATTTTCAGCTGATACATTCCGTCAGCCTGAACAACGGAGCTTCCCTTTCCGTTGGGGAAAACAAGAACCTTTCCCGCAATGCTTTTTCCGAAAAGGCAGTGATTCTTCTCGATCACTACACCCGTTTTCGGGTCTACGAGGTAAAAACAGAAATCGTCTTCCGAAAGAAGGATCTCTCCCTCAGCAACACCCTCAGATATTTTGTGACATTTATATTCCTTCACTTGTGATCCTTCCTTTCTCAGCCTTTTTTGTAGCAGGTGATCTCGCCCTTCAATGCAGCTTCAACAGCCTGCTCAAGAGGAACAACAACAAATTCCATCTGACGGCGGCGTGTATAATAAGCACATTTCGGGGAATCGGTAACGCCCTTTTTGCCGTAAAGGAACTTCCAGCAGGGCTGATCCATGCAGGTATCGGAAACGATATATCCGCCTGCTTCTTTGATAGTATCGTAATATCCCATCTTCTTTGCAAGGTCGAGGGAAAGACCCGATGTCATTACAAAAAGCGGAACTGCAAGCTTTTTGCCCTTTACCATTTCGGCAATGACCGTTATCTGGTCAATGGTGAAATGAGGACAGCCGAAGAGGGCAAAATCTATCTTTCCGTAAGGGTCGGTAAGCATGGACTGCATTGTTTTCAGGTCGTCGTTTGTAATAGTGACCTCTTCCTTTACGTCCTCTCCATGGAATGCAGCTTCGACTGTGGGAGCTTCGGGAGTAAAGCCTACAATGTGGTACATTGCAACATTTCCGCCCGTATTGAGCTGAGCGCCGAAGTTCATAAGGGATTCCTTGGTGGGATTTTTCAGTCCGTCGAAAACGGGGAGCTTGAAGCCTATCTTTTTCGGAGCAAAATAGCCTAAAAGCTGATAATCGAAATCATTTTCCATATCCGCTTCAACGTGAACGAGTATCTCGCCCTTTCTGTTTTCGTCAAGGAGATATCCGTAGTAAGGAACAACACCCGTTACCGCTGCGCAGAGTGCGCTCTGAGCGGCTTCTCTGTTTGTTCTTGCACCGTAAACCGAGTTCATGAAGGGTGTGCAGCTTGATTCGGAGTAGGAGCATATCTCGCCGAATCGTGGAACGTTCTTTTCGAGATAAGGAGTACAGTTATATGTCATGATAGCGCCGAGAGCGTTATATGCCGCATGAGTTCTCTTGACGATCTCCTCGTCCTCCTTTTCGATTTTCGTGATACAGCTGAGCTGTTCAAAATTGAAGGACGGATTTACCGTAGGACGTACTCTGCATTTTGCGCCGCCGTCAACAAGCTTTTCGGCAAACCACAGGTCAGCCTCCTGATTGCTGAGGGCAACATGAGTTCTTGTAACGGGAACCATGTAGGGAGCGTCATATGCCTCGCCTATGGCTACCTGTATCTTCATTGCAAGCTGAGTGCCTTTGCCGTATTCGCCGTCAAGCATAGCCTGTTCTTCTTTGGTAAGCTTCATATTATTACCTTCCTTTCGGGGTGATTTTATCTGTTGTTATCCGTTGATTGCCTCTTCTATCACGCTGTCGTCCGCACAGTATGGAATAGTGATATGATCTGTTCCCTTGAACTTTTCATTGTATTCGATACAGGTGGAGATGGAATTTTCATTCCTTGCCCAGCTGCGGCGTGAAACACCGACCATTGTATCCCAAGGCATTGCCATGGAAAGAATGGTATCAACTCTTTCGCTGCCGTCGAGAACCATTCCGAAGCCGCCGTTTATGGACTTGCCGATTCCGACGCCTCCGCCGTTGTGGAGAGCTACAAGGCTCATTCCTCTTGCGCAGTTTCCTGCGAAGCACTGTACAGCCATATCAGCCATAATGTTTGAGCCGTCCTTGATATTCGATGTTTCACGGAATGGTGAATCCGTTCCGCCCGTATCGTGGTGGTCACGGCCAAGCATTACGGGTCCTATCTCGCCGTTGCGGACCATTTCGTTGAATTTTAGAGCGATCTTCATTCTGCCGAGAGCATCCTGATAAAGTATTCTTGCCTGAGTGCCCACAACAAGCTTGTTCTTGCCTGCGTCCCTTACCCAGACGTAGTTATCTCTGTCCTGATAGCGTCTGTCGGGGTCGATACATTCCATTGCGGCACGGTCTGTTGCTTCAAGGTCTTCGGGCTTTCCGCTGAGGCATACCCATCTGAAAGGACCGTAGCCGTAATCAAAGAGCTGAGGACCTAAGATATCCTCAACATAGGACGGGAAGATGAAGCCGTCCTTTTCGTTTTCGCCGTTCTTGCAGATGCTCTTTGCACCTGCGTCATATATTGCTTTCATGAAGCTGTTGCCGTAATCGAAGAAATATGTGCCTTTTTCGGAAAGCTTGCAGATAAGCTCATAATGATGAATAAGTGACTTGTCAACAAGCTTTGCAAACTCTTCCGGCTCCTCAGCAAGCATACGTGTGCGCTCCTCAAAGCTTATGCCCTGAGGGCAGTAGCCTCCGTCATAAGGAACATGGCAGGAGGTCTGGTCGGAAAGCAGGTCGATGTGGATATCCTTTTCAAGGAGATATTCCAGCAGGTCGATAACATTTCCGTGGTATGCGATAGCATAAGCCTCTCCTGCTGCCTGCTTTTCCTTCACAGTCGCTGCAATCTCGTCAAGATCGTCCATTATGCAGCTTACCCAGCCCTGAGAATATCTTGTTTCGATACGGGAAATATCCACCTCGGCAATAATGCTAACCGCACCTGCGATGACCGCAGCCTTGCCCTGTGCGCCGCTCATTCCGCCAAGACCCGACGAAACGAAAAGCTTGCCCTTGAGATCCTTGTCATTGGGAATACCGAGCTTCAGTCTGCCTGCATTGAGCAAAGTATTGAAGGTTCCGTGAACGATTCCCTGAGGACCGATATACATCCAACCGCCTGCGGTCATCTGACCGTAGTTTGCAACACCTATTGCTGCTGCACGGTTGAAATTGTCAAGGTCGTCGAAAAGACCTGTCATAAGTCCGTTTGTAATGATAACTCTCGGAGAAGTCTTGCTTGAACGGAAAAGTCCCACGGGGTGTCCCGATTCAAGAACGAGGGTCTGTGTATCGGTAAGAACCTCAAGATATTTCTTTATGAGCCTGTACTGCATCCAGTTCTGACAAACCTGTCCGGTTTCACCGTAGGTAACAAGCTCGTAAGGATAAAGTGCAATGTCGAAATCCAGATTATTATCTATCATGACCTGAAAAGCCTTGCCCTCAATGCAGTTGCCCTTGTATTCGTCGATGGGCTTGCCCTTGAGTCTTCCTGCGGGACGGAAACGGTAGCCGTAAATTCTGCCGTGTTCCATAAGCTCGTCGTAGAATTCCTTTGCCATCTGCTTGTGGTACTTTTCGGGAATATATCGGAGAGCATTTTTTACTGCAAGCCTGATATCGGAATCGCTGAGAGTTGATTCACGCTTCGGAGCACGTCTGATACCCTCAACGAATTCGGGGTATTCGGGAAGCTCCATATCAAGCTTTATTTCCATAGCCTTTTCAATTGATACGTTATCCAATTTAAACAACCTCCTTAAAACATCCGATATTCAGGCAGTCCTATTTAATGCAGTACAGGTGTAACAATCCTGCATTTTTTGTTCATTCTTTATCCTGCCTGTTCTCTATGATTTCAATTTTACACGGGTGCTGTCGAATAAACGTTGATTTTTTTAAACGCTTATGAAACGACAATTTAACGTATTATTCTCAAATTTTCAACACCGTCTTATTGAATTCGTTGAATTAGACAATTAACCTGTCAGGTCAATTAAACGGGAAGTTTAAAACGTCGATTTTTGCAAGTTTGTCTTGAAATAACTTTCATTTTGATGTATAATACTATTTGTTAGGAAAACAAACCGTTTATTCCCAAACGCTCTTTTCTCCCCCCTGCACTTATGAAAGGATACTCTGCGCTATGATAAATGTTACACTGCTCTCATTTCCAAAAATCGAAGCTGACGGCGAAATAATTCGTTTTCCATACAAAAAAGCGGAGGCGCTTTTTTACTATCTTGCCGTTGAAAAATCTGTATCCCGTGACAAAGCCGTACTGCTGCTATGGGAGAACGATAACGAGCTTACGGCAAAAAAAAATCTGCGTCATGCCATTTATATAATAAAAAAGGCATTCGGCGCAGATGTAATAGTTTCGCCGCAGAAATATCTTATCAGCCTGAACCCCGATATACAAGTCAATACGGACGCTGACGAATTTATTTCGGACAAAGGCGATTTTGCGGCATATGATGAATTTCTGAAGGATTTTTCCGTCAAAAATTCGGAGAATTACGAGCTTTGGATAAACGGCAAGCGTGAATTTTTCAAAGGCAGATATCTCGACTCCATATTACACAGGCTGATGAGCATTGAGGACAACATCTCCGAAGCGGAGGAGATATTTGAAAAGTATACGGCTCAGGACCCTTTTGACGAGCGTATCTACTCAAGCCTAATGCAGATATATCAGAAAAACGGACTTTACCACAAGGGCATAAAGGTCTATCAGAAGCTGCAGAAGCTGCTCAGCGACGAGCTTGGCATCTCCCCCGGCAAAGCAACTACCGACCTTTACCGCACTATGCTCAATCAGTGGCTTGAATCGGTGGGCGACAGCGGCACCGAGGAAGAGGAAGAGCTCCCCGTCATAACGGACAAGGATATCCACTCGGACGTTTACAACAAGCTTGAAAAGGCTTACGAAAGCCTTATGGACGGCGACCCGACAAATATTCTCATTATGGGTGAAAACGGCGCAGGAAAGTCATATGTGGTAAATTCCTTCCTGTCCCGTATTGACAAAAAGGACTGTCTTATACTTTCCACAGCCTGTTTTCAGGCTGAAAAGGACTTTCCTCTTCAATCGTGGAACGATATTATATTCCAGATAGACGACTATATCCAAGGAAACGGAGTTGTTTTGCAGGATTCATTCATCAACAGCGTTGCTCAGTTTTTCCCCACCTTCGGCGGAGTTACCATTGACGATATACAGTTTACGGGGGATATTGCAAAAAATTTCCGATACCGTTCCTGCAAAAACAGCATCATCAGAATAATCATGAAAATTGCAGCGTTGAAAAAGATAATTTTTTTCATCGACAATATCAACGCTATGGACTCGGCGGGACAGGATCTTGTTTCAAGCATAATGAGAATACGCAGCTGCGATATTATGTTCATCTGCACAAGTCTTGACGCTGCCGATTATGATACGGTCACATTTTTCAGCTCAATGTCAAAGGAAAACCTGTTTGAACATATAAAACTCGGCAGGCTCACCCTTGACGAAACTGCCGCATTTATCATGAACAGCGTTACGGATATTACCGTTTCTCAGGCGATGATAGAAACCATTCACCGTGAAACCGAGGGCAACTTTTTCTTCCTCACCGAAGCGGTACGTAATATAAAGGACAGCAAAAACATCAACAGTCTTTCGCTGACGGCGAGAAGCATTCTGGACGACAGGCTCAACGGTCTGTCGAAGGATTCCCGTATGCTGCTGGACACTATTTCCGTTTTTCACGATTATGTGACCCTGAGCACTCTTTCGCTTATCCACGACAAGGAACCGCTGGAGATACTCAACTATCTTGAAGAGCTTAAGGAGCATGCGCTGATAGTTGAACGTTCGGGCGGAAAAAGTCCTCATATAATGTTTACCCACAGCCGAATGAGAGAATATGTCTGCGGAAAGCTTTCCCCTTCAAAATGCAGGATACTCCACAACAAAGCGGCTGAGGCTCTTGAAAAACAATATGCCTCTTCCGAGATATCCTCCCTTAAATCAATACTTTTCCATTATAAAATGGCGGAAAATCACGAAAAATATCTCTGCTATGAGATAGCAAATCTTGAAAAGTATTCGGGACTCAATTATGAGCTGTACCCTGTTCTCGAAAGCGCAGGGGGAGAAACCAGCTCTCCCGGGGACGACGTTTTCGGATATTTCGGGCAGATCGAAAAAGACCTCCTTGAATATCACCACAACAACCCCTCATTCAGCCGTTTTGACGAGCTGTTCTCAAAGCTCATGCACGCCAAAAGCAGATACTGCATTCTCACGGGAAACTACGAAACGGGTATACGATGCCTTGAAACGGGCATGAAAAATCCTTACACAAAAAGCAACGGAAACTTTATGCTCATGTTCATGCGGCAGATGGTCTACTACGCTATACAGGTGTATGACATGGATATCCTTGACAAATACACCAAGGACGGACTTATGATGTCACTCAGCCTGAAAAACAGCGTGGAGCATGCGTTCTATCACCGTTTAAGAGGTCTGTATTACATTGATATCGGGGACTACAGGCAGGCGTTTGCTTCTCTTATTAAATCCATCGACTACTTTTCCAAAGCTGAGCTGCATAATCAGCCGTATATCCTGAACATTGCCGCTTCCTACAACTATCTCGGAGAGCTTAACCGCCGAAACGAGCATTATCCCGAAGCGATACAGTATTACAACAAAGCCATATCGCTGTGCACCGAAAACAACTGTATCGTAAATCCCACCTTCTATTCAAATCTTGCGTCGGCATATTTTGCTTCGGGCAGCAGGGAGGAAGCTCTGAAATTCTTTTCCACGGCAGACAGCGCCTACAACAACACTGTCACCCTTATGGGCAAGGCGGTCACAAAAATTTATATGGCATATTTCAAATGCCTTGACAACAGCTCCGATTATCTTGACTATATCTCTCAGGCAGAGGACGCCGCAGAAATGCTCGGCTCACCCTTGGAAAAGGGTATTCTGCTTTATGTTAAATCCAAGATAGCAGCCATTAAGCCCGACGATTTCACCGAAAGCTCTTCACATTATCTTGCGGAAAGCAACAAGCTGCTTTGCAAAATTCCGGGAGCGGCGGTAAAATTTTAACAAAAATACGCCGAACAGTTTGCTAATAGTAACTGTTCGGCGTATTTTTATCTGCATGAAAACTGCATTGCTATGCCCGATGACATGTAATCCGCCATTTCCATTGCTTCCTTTTCAATGGCGTCAAAGGCTTTGATGTCCTTGGGATATTCTTTTTTCAGCCTGTACGCCGCCTCCTTTTCGGTCATGCTCAGATGGCTGTACATCATACTCCGCCATGCGCCCTTTCTCCAGAAGGGATTTATCCCTGCAAGAAAACGTGCGACAGCGTCTGCATTGGCATACCATTTTCTGCGAAGCACGTCAGCTTTTTTTGTATCCTGATCCTTTTCGGCATTTACAAGCTCTCCGCCTATCTGCAAATGCTCGGTAAAAAGCTTTTCAAACTCTGCGGCTTTTTCCGCACCGTATGACCTTTTCAGCACACGGGCAAAATCGGCAGGATTATCCAGAAGCCTTCCCGTGACATATTCCAGGTCCTCAAGCTCCTCCGCCGTGCTGATGATAAACATTCTCGTCCAATAAACATGCTGCGACCACAGCTTTCTTATCTCTTTTCCGATCTCCGCAGGACTGCAAAAACATGGTCTTCTCATAAAAAAGGCTTTTATGATATAGTAAAGCCTAAATCATACTCTCCTTTCCAAAAATGTGGTATAATAA
>JBJERW010000083.1:0-30253 GCA_051882475.1 Huintestinicola sp.
CCACGACCTCCGCCGTGACAGGGCGGCGTTCTAACCAGCTGAACTACCAGGCCATGTGGTGGGAACAATAGGGCTCGAACCTATGACCCTCTGCTTGTAAGGCAGATGCTCTCCCAGCTGAGCTATGCTCCCACATTTGACGTCTTCTTTCCGAGTACTCTCTTCAAGCGACTTTTATATTATACACTAACGATTCGGATTTGTCAATAGTTTTTTTGAATTTTTTCGTATTTTTTTGAAATCCGTTTTTTGGTGGCTTAACAGCGCCGTTTGCGGAAAGCATACATCTTATTATATGCAGCGGCGCTGAAAAAATTCACAGTTTCAGCTTTTACTCCGCAATTTTTATTATCATTCTTACTGCAAGCAAAATTATCAGCGCCCAGATAAGGATTATGGGTATCGCACAGTAGATATTCTTGGGCTTTCCGTCCTGCCACAGGTCAACAGCCTCTTCCCTGCACTTTTCCATAACATCGTCGGGAATAAGCTTGATAGTCAGCGCCGCAAGGCCCGGAAGAATGAGCAGGTCGTCAAGATAACCCAGCACCGGAATAAAGTCGGGGATAAGGTCAATGGGCGACATGGCATATCCTATGGTAAGGGCGGCAAGTATCTTCGCAAGAAAAGGCGTTTCGGGCATATGCAGCGCAATTACGATGGCAGGCACCTCGATCTTGAGCTTCTCTGCCCATTCGTCAAGCTTTTTGAGCTTCATTGAACGTCCTCCTTATAAAAAAGATCCCGCAAAAATTTTTTCACGGGATCTTTATCAATTTGCATCTATAGCTGTATCAATAGTATCTGCTCTTAGCCTTTTTGATCATAAGCACTATAATTACAACGATAGCAGCAGCAACAGCTGCAACTACAACAATGAGTATGATCATTGTAGGATTTACTCCGCCCTCATCGTCTTCCTCAGTCTGAGGAACAGGGAGAGTAGCAGCAGTTGTTGTTTCAGCCTTTTCCGTCTTTGCCTCTGTCACCTTTTCGGTAGTTGCAGCCGTTGTTTCGGCAGGCTCTTCCTCAGCCTCCGTTTCCGCCTCGGTCACTTCTTCCGTTTCCTCAACAACAACGATATCGCAGTTTGTGATAGTCATTCCCGTAACTTTAAGAACATTGCTTGTATCTCCGACGCATATCGCATATACCGTCGAAAAATCGGTAGTGCCGTATGAAGCTGCAATATCTGCATAAGAAAACCTTGCCGTTGTATCGTCAAACTCATAAGGCTTGACCTTGTTCCATGTGCCGTTTACGCCCTCTGCAAGATCGCCCCATGTCTGCCAGATAAGCTCACAGGGGTAATTGTTGTAGGCACCCGAAGTAGTGTATGTAACAACGACCTCGGAATCCTCGGTCATCCATGTGGGGTTGAAGTTGTCCTTCATTGAAGGGTCACCCAGGACCGTATAGTGAACGAAGGACTGCTGCCAACCTGTGGACTCCTTCGCTGTGGACACATCAAACTCAAAATCCTCCGCAGAAGCGGCAGCCGACATCAGCGCCACAGCAGTCATCATAAGGATCGCTGCCGCTGCCGAAGTCAACAGTTTGAACAATTTTTTCATATGTCATTTGCTCCTTTGAATATTAAAATATCATATTTATTTTATAACAACCCCGTCAAAAAGTCAACACCCTTTGCTCAGATTTGTTATCAGAAACAGTATTTTAGCTTATCGCCATCTGTATTTTGCCGTATTGAATAAAACAGTTTCGGGAAGCAGCGTCCCGAAACTGCGATGCTGCCTTGTCAATCTTTTTTTATAGTATAATCCGCAAATTCCTTGCCTGCCCAGCCGTCAATGCCCGCTCTCCGCATAGCGCCGAAAAGCCTGTCTGTAAAGCCCTTGTCCTGTCTTTCCATGTCGGCAATGAACTGCTTTGTCCGCTCACGGTTCGTATGTCCGTCGGCAGGACATTTTGATTTTACGACCGAAAGACCGTTTCTCTCCGCAGCACGTCTTATCTCCTTTTCGGGGGCAAATACCATGGGACGGATAAGGGTCAGATCCTTTCTTGAAAGGTAGCTGACGGGTGAAAAGCAGCCTATCCTGCCCTCGGTGAAAAGGTTCATTATAAAGGTTTCCACAGCGTCGTTGTAGTGATGTCCGAGAGCTATCTTATTGCAGCCGTACTCCTTTGCTGCGTCGTGGAGAGCGCCTCTTCTCATTCTTGAGCAAAGGCTGCACGGATTCTCCTCCTTGCGGATATCGAAAACTATCTCCCCGATATGGGTGGGGATAAGGTGAAATTCTGTCCCCGTGCTCTCGCAAAGCTCCGCAACGGCGGAATAATCCCCGTCGGTGCCGCCGAAGCGTGGGTCGAGGGTCACGGCGCATAAGGTATAGTCTATCCCGATAAACCTTCGGAGCAGGATAAGACCGTTTAGGAGCACCATGCTGTCCTTTCCGCCCGAAACTCCCACAGCTACCTTGTCGCCGTCTGCAAGCATATCATATTCCTGTATCGCTCTGCGCATATATCCAAGCATTTTCTGCATTTTAAAGTCACGCCCCATTATTTTTATATAATATCAAACAATTTGATTATACATCAAAAAGCGCATATTTGCAACAGAAAAAAACGTTCAAAAATTCACACCGCATTCCGCTAAAAATTTTTTTCAAAAACCTATTGACTCTGACGTTACGTAATAGTATATAATCATAATCAAGGGAGGCGATCAGATGAAAATGCATATAAATGATTTTGCAAAGCTTACGGGTGTGAGTGTGCGCACACTGCACTATTACGACGAGATCGGGCTGCTCAAGCCGTGCGCTGTTGACGAACAGAACCGCTATCGCTATTATGACGAAAGCTCTCTTATGCGAATGCAGGAGATCTTGTTTTATCGTGAGCTTGATTTTCCGCTGAAGGATATCCGAACGATCTTATCCTCCCCCGATTACAGCAAGCAAACTGCGCTGAAAGAGCAGAAGCGTCTGCTGACGCTAAAAAAGGAACGGCTCGAACGGCTTATCTCGGCTCTTGACAGCGCAATGAAAGGAGAAAAAATTACTATGAATGTATTTGACAACAGCGAATTTGAGGCTCAGCGTGAACAGTATGCAAAAGAAGCAAAGGAAAAATGGGGCGGTACTGCCGCTTACAAGGAAAGCGCCAAAAAAACAAAGAGCTACACAAAAGAAAAATGGAACGAGGTGAACTCGGGTATGGACAGCATTATAGCTGAATTTTCGGAGTGCCGAAAGAACGGCTCTTCGCCTGACAGCGCCGAAGCTCAGGTGCTTGTGAAAAAGTGGCAGGATTTTATCACCGACAATTACTACACCTGCACAAAGGAAATTCTTTCGGGACTCGGAGAAATGTACGCTGCGGACGAACGCTTCAAGGCGAATATCGACCGCCACGGCAACGGCACGGCAGAATTTATGTGTGCGGCGATAAAGGCGTATTGCATATAAAACACAACCATTCACAGCAAAAAACGTTCTCAGATTTATCCCCGTGCAGCTCCGACGGATATTGAAACTCTGTCAAAATTTCGTCAGATTGCACATAAATTGCCATAGGAAGCCCTTAGAAAAACCGTCTGCCGACCCCTTCAATCCGCCGTCTTGTACAAAATAAACATAAAATACCCAAAAAAGCAAATTTACTATTGAAATCTGATAATAAATGTTGTATAATAATAACAATTAACAAAATTTCCTCGGCGGATATAATAGGAAACGATCGCTTCGCATTAATCAGCGTTTCCTTAGATATGCGCCGTATAATAATTAAGGGGTTGTTTTACATATGCGACTTGTTACTCGTTCAGACTTCGACGGACTTGCCTGCGGCGCTCTTTTAAAGGACGCAGGGATAATCGACAATTGGAAATTCGCCCACCCCAAGGACCTTCAGGACGGTCTTGTGGAAATTACCGAAAACGACTGTCTTGCAAACGTTCCCTTTGTTGAGGGCTGCGGACTCTGGTTCGACCATCACTCCAGCGAGCATGAAAGAAATCAGCTGGAGGGAAAATACAAGGGAGAAAGCCGAATCACCCCTTCCTGTGCAAGAATTATTTACGATTATTACGGCGGCAAGGAAAGATTTGCTCATTACGATGACATGATGGTAGCCGTTGACAAGGTGGATTCGGGCAATCTTACAAGAGAAGAGATACTTCACCCCGAAGGCTGGATACTTATCGGCTTCCTTATGGACCCGAGAACGGGTCTTGGCAGATGGAGAAACTTTACCATTTCCAATTATCAGCTGATGGAAAAGCTTATCGACTGCTGCCGCACAATGAACACCGACGAGATACTCAATCTTCCCGATGTAAAGGAAAGAATAGAAGTATACTTCGAGCAGAACGACAAGTTCATCGAAATGGTCAAGGCTCACACAAGGGTGGAAAAGGACGTTATAATCTCCGACCTCAGAGGAGTTGACCCCATTTACAGCGGAAACAGATTCCTTATATACAGCCTTTACCCCGAGCAGAACATCTCCGCATGGATAGTCAGCGGAAAGGGCGGAAAGGGCTGCTCCTGCGCCTGCGGATATTCAGTTCTCAACAGAACGTCAAACGTAAACGTGGGCAGTCTTATGCTCAAATACGGCGGCGGCGGACACAAGGCTGTGGGAACCTGCCAGTTCTCCGACGAGGAAATGGACGAAAAGATCCCTCAGCTCCTTGACGAGCTTGTAAATTACGACAAGTATTACAAGGAATAAGGCGGACGAGAGAATAATATATCAACCTCTTGACAAAACTATATCCATGTGATATAATAAATCACAGAAACGAATAATTGATGAACTCCACCATGTTCACCAAAAAGCGAACCCCCACAGAGCGGTCACTCTGTGGGGGTTCTTTTGGGCTGTGCTGCCTCTTTTACTTCTTTCGACCGTCCAACCACTTGCGAATAGCTTCAAAAACAAAATTTGCAGCTAATCCTGCCAAAACGGAAATAAGAAACGAAAAAATAAATGATAAAAGTTCCACCATTTTCACCTCCTTCCACGGTTAAGTGGATAGGAATGGCAGCATGGAATATATTTTATCATATATGTCTGAAACTGTCAACAAAAAACGCCATAGTACGACATTATTTGTCAAAAGCACTATGGCGTTTTCTGTTATTTAAAAGTTGTTTACAAAGCAACCTTGCGCACCGTATTGCCCGGAACATTTTTCCTTACAATATCTGCGCCAAGCGCCCTGAGCTTCTGTTCGATATTTTCATATCCACGCTCGATATGGTATATGTCGTCTATCTCGGTAACTCCGCTTGCGGCAAGTCCTGCAATGATAAGTGCAGCGCCCGCTCTCAGGTCGGGAGCGGTAACGGGTGCGCCCATAAAGCCTCCCACGCCTTCGATAACGGCTACCTTTCCGTCAACGGATATATTTGCGCCCATTCTTCTCAGCTCGTCAACATATCTGAAACGGTTGTTGAATATCTCCTCGGTCACAATGCTCGTTCCCTCCGCAAGACAGAGCAGGGTGGATATCTGCGGCTGCATATCGGTGGGGAAACCGGGGTGAGGCATTGTCTTGACGCTTGTCTTAACAAGAGGACCGTCAACGGATATTCTTACGCTGTCGTCAAACTCCTCAACGTTCACTCCGATCTTAAGCAGCTTCTGGGTAATTGACTCAAGATGCTTCGGGATAACGTTCTTGATAAGCACATTTCCCCTTGTTGCGGCTGCGGCTACCATATATGTTCCTGCCTCGATCTGATCGGGGATAACGGCATATGTGGTGCCCTTGAGCCTTTTAACGCCTCTTATCTTGATAACGTCCGTTCCTGCGCCCATGATATCCGCACCCATGGAGTTAAGGAAGTTTGCAAGGTCAACTATATGCGGCTCCTTGGCTGCGTTTTCGATAACGGTAAGTCCCGTTGCCTTAACGGCGGCAAGCATGGCGTTGATAGTTCCGCCAACAGTCACCATATCAAAATAAATCTGCGAGCCTATAAGGGTATCGGTGCAGATGTCTATCATTCCGTGGTCGAGAGTGCACGCCGCTCCGAGAGCCGAGAAGGCTTTCAGATGCTGGTCAATGGGACGGTCGCCCAGATAGCAGCCGCCCGGCATGGAAACCCTTGCACGTCCGAACTTTCCGAGAAGAGTTCCCAAAAAATAGTAGGACGCTCTCATATGCCTTGCAAGCTCGTAGGGAACGATAGGGTCCTTTATTCTTGTAGCGTCGATGCGGAATGTGTTTTCGTCAAGCTTTTTGACCTCTGCTCCCATTTCATAAAGGATACGCAGAGCAATGGATACGTCGCTGATATTCGGAATGTTTTCGAGCACGCAGGGCTCGTCCGCAAGAATAACAGCAGGGATAATAGCTACAACGGCGTTTTTTGCACCGCTTATATTAACTTCACCTTCAAGGCGGCGGCCGCCTTTTATGATAAATTTATCCAAAACATACTCTCCCGTAAAACTGCGGATATGTCCGCAGAAAAAAGCTGTCCGATACTTTTCATCGGGACATCAGAACCCTCAGAACTCCGACAGCAACTCTTTTTTGTGTTCTTATTATAACACAAACAAACCCGAATTAAAAGCATTTTTTATCTATTCATTGTGACGGATTTTAGGATTGGATTTACGGAATTAAATGTTAATATGTACAAAAAAATTATTTGGGATTGACATAAAATGCCGATTCGGGGATTTTTCAGTTACCGTTTTGTAACTTAACTCATTTACTGTTACCGTTTTGTAACTGATAAAGCTGTCCGACCCGTCATATAAATATTTTACGGAGCGTGAAATTCTGCTTTTTTGCCGAAAAACCATATAAACCGCCGAAATTATTGGTAAATATCGCAGTTTTTTTGTGCGAAACTTAGAAAACGGGTGATTATTTTTTATTTATGCTCCAAAACAACCGTTTCTTTGGAAAACATTACTGTATCACGAGCATAAAAATATACCTGCCGACTCAAAAATACAGTACCATGTATACTTTAACGAAGGGATAAAAATGATAGAATTCCGTTTCTGTGGGATAAGAATACGCTTCTGCTTCGGATTTTTTGCGGTAACTGCGCTTATGCTGGCAGAGGGCGACCGCACTCCCCTTGCGGTGCTTATGCTCTGTCTGCTCCATGAGGGCGGTCACTTCCTTTTTATGAAGCTGTTCGGACTGAAAACAGCCATGATACAGTTTTACGGCGGCGGAATAAAGATAACAAGCACGCGCCCCCCCGAACAGCTTGGATTTATCCGTGAGCTGCTTGTGCTTTCGGGAGGGTGCGCAGCAAATTTTCTGTATTTTCTGATGACCCTTCTTTTATCCCATAGCGGCGGAGAGCTGCTTTTGTCGGGATATATTAGCCTTGCGCTGGGTCTGTTTTCGGCGCTGCCCTTTTCCACTCTCGACGGCGGAAGGATACTTTCGGCTGTCGTTTCACGCTTCGGCAGCATGGACGACGAATACCGCCTTGAACGCATCATGAAGATAACCGACATCTGCGGCGGAGCTGCCCTTGCGGCGCTGTTTGCCATGCGTGGAAGCTTCAATTTCACTCTCCCTCTGACCCTTGCATTTATCATAGGCGGAAGTCTTGCGGACAGCGAATTTGTCCGCTTCGGCAGGCGCAGACGAGTTGACCGTTCGGCGTGAATATGGTATAATAAAAATATTATAACATAAAAACACGAAAGTACGGTCATGCCATGAACACACCCATTGCGGATTTTGTGAAAAAATACGCCGAAAGCGATATTATACGGGCGCATATGCCCGGTCACAAGGGCATATCCCCATATTCATCGGAATATCCCTTTTCGGAGGGCTGCAAATACGATATCACCGAAATAAAAGGTGCGGACAGCCTTTTTGAAGCTGACGGAATAATTGCTCAGAGCGAAAAAAACGCCTCCGGGATATACGGCTCCTCAAAGACTCTTTACAGCACGGGGGGCTCTACCCTCTGCATACAGACAATGCTTGCCCTTTCGCTTAAAAGGAACGGCACGAAAAGGCCTGCGGTCATCGCTGCAAGAAATTGCCACAGGGCATTTATCAACGCCTGCATTTTTCTTGACGCAGAAATAATATGGCTCTTTCCCGAATACGAAAACGGCAGCATTGTTTCGGGCATTATCACACCCGAAGCGGTAAAAAACGCCTTTGCCGAAGCCGAAAAAAAAGGGCTGTCCGTTTCCTGCGTATACATGACCTCACCCGATTATCTCGGCAGGCTCACAAGCCTTGACGAAATCGCCGCAGAAGCTCATTCCCACGGGGCGAAGCTTCTTGTTGACAACGCTCACGGTGCATATCTGCGTTTTGTGAAAGACGACTGCGGCATTCCTCTCCACCCGCTTTATCACGGGGCAGACCTCTGCTGCGACAGCGCCCACAAGACTCTTCCCGTCCTCACGGGGGGAGCATATCTTCATCTTGGCAGGAATTTTACCGAGGAATATGAGGGTCAGGCTAAGGAAATAATGTCCATGTTCGGCTCGACAAGTCCCTCATATCTTATATTGCAGTCCCTTGACCTTTGCAACAGGTATATGAGCGAAAGGATATCCGAGGACTTAGCCGCAACAGAAAAAGCCATGACCGCCGCAAAGGAAATGCTGTCACCATTCTGGCAAATTGAAAACACCGAACCTGCAAAGCTTACAATATATTCTCTTCCGTCGGGACTGACGGGCAGGGAGCTTGCGGACAGCATGAGAGAACGGGGCATCGAATGTGAATATTCGGACTATACTCACGCCGTGCTGATGTTTTCGCCCATGTCGGGGGAAAAGGATATCATCTCCGCCGCAGAACGGATAATGACCATACCTCAGCCGAGGATACTTATCCCCCCTCCCGATGTGAACCTTATCCGTCCGCAAAAAATAATGACCGTAAGGGAAGCTGCATTTTCCCCCTCGGAAACCATTCCTGCCGAAAAAGCAGTCGGTCGGATATGCGCAAGAGCATATTCCTGCTGTCCTCCCGGAATAGCCGTAATTGTGGGCGGAGAGGTCTTTGATGAGAGTTCGGTTAAAATTTTAAAAAACTATAGCATTTTCAATGTAAATGTGGTAAAATAAAAAAGTACAGTTATCATGGCTATTCTATAGGATCGCCACGAAAGGATTTGAATACATATGAAGCTTATTTATGCGGTCATTAACAACGACGACAGCCATACCGTTTCGACTGAGCTGACAAAAAGCGGTTTTCAGACAACAAAGCTCGCTTCAACAGGCGGCTTTCTCATGTCGGGCAACACAACATTTCTTATCTGCGCCGACGATAACAGGGTCGATGAAGCCATAGAAGTGATACGCTCCTTCTCCCGTAAGAGAAAGCAGTTCGTCCCCTCCGCTTCCATAGGCAGCTCCGAGGCTTCGGGCACCTTCCCTATCGAGGTTTCCGTAGGCGGAGCTACAGTCTTTGTTACCGATATCGAACGCTTTGAAAAGCTCTGATATAAGGACATCGTAAAAAATGAAGCTTTATTCAAAGGATACCGTTGTGCGGACCATGACCGCCATGCAGAAAACAGGCCGTTTTGCCCACACATATATTCTCACAGGGGAAAAGGGCGTAGGGAAAAAAGTCTGCGCAAAATACATTGCCATGCAGCTGCTCTGCGATAAAAAATGCGCCTGCGGAAAATGCCGTCAGTGCCGAAGGATACTAAACGGTCAGCACCCCGACGTGATAATCCCCGAAAAGGACAAGGATAAAAAGCCGCCCATTTACACGGTGGAGCTTATGCGTCAGCTTGTGGCGGACTGTTTTGTGTCCCCAAACGACTGCGACAGAAAGGTATATATCCTCCCCGACTGCGAGGGCTGGAAGGACGCCGCTCAGGACACTCTGCTGAAAATAACCGAAGAGCCGCCCGACACGGTGTATTTTATCTTTACGGCTCAGAGCAAAAGCATATTTCTGCCCACTCTCATATCCCGTTCCATGGTCATAGACATTCCCGAAGGCAGCCGTGAGGACTGCACTCTCTTTCTTGAAGCTGAGGGGAAATATCCCCAGGATAAGATACTTGAGGCTGTGGAAAATTTCGGCGGAAATATCGGGAACTGCCTTGAATATCTGAGCGGCAAAAGCAAGCTTTCCGAAACGGCGGAGCTTGTAAAGGCTATGACCGAGGACATTATCTCCTGTGACGAATATCATCTTGCAGTACACCTTAACAAGGCGGCAGTCAGCAAGGAAAATCTGCGGCAGACCCTTGATATGCTTGCAAGGGTCATTCGTGACGGCTGCACCGTAAAAACAGGGGGACAGGGTCTGACAGGCTGTTTCAGGCAGGGAGCTCTAAGGCTTGCCGACCGAACAAGCCTTGAGGAAATGCTCGCCATGTACGATGCCATATGCACAGCCTCCGACCGCTGCACAAAGAACGTTAACACATCTGCCTGCGCCGCCGCACTTTGCGGAGCGATTTTAGGCTGAAAAGGGACAGGTAAAAAATGAGCATAACAGTAAATCTTTATTACACGGGTCAAAACGGCAATGCAAGAAAATTTGCCGATGAAATGGAAAGCAGCGGAACAGCAGACCTTATACGCAGCGAAAAGGGCTGCCTGAGGTATGAATACTTCGTTCAGATAAACGACCCCGAAACTGTCCTGCTTATCGACAGCTGGACAGACCAAGAAGCCATTGATGAGCATCATGCATCGGATATGATGAAAACCATAACCGAGTTTCGTGATAAATACGATCTGCATATGAGAGCAGAGCGGTTTATTTCCGATGAAAACGGGATACCTCATTCCGATTTAAAATATATAAAGCAGAAAGGATAAAATAAATGACTGAAATAATAGGAGTCCGATTTAAAACCGCAGGGAAGGTCTACTACTTCTCCCCCGCAGGCACAAAGCCCGAAATAGGCACACTTGTCATCGTGGAAACGTCCAGGGGCGTTGAATGCGGCGAGGTGGTCATGGGCTGCCGAATGGTAGAGGACGAAAAAATAACCACACCCTTAAAGGAGATAATCCGCATAGCAAACGACAAGGACATGAAAATTCTTGAGCAGAACAGGCAGAAGGAAGCAAACGCCATGAAGATCTGCCAGGAAAAGATACTTGCCCATAAGCTTGACATGAAGCTTGTGGATGTGGAATGTACCTTTGACAACAACAAGCTGCTTTTCTACTTCACCGCAGAGAGCCGTGTGGATTTCCGTGAGCTTGTAAAAGATCTTGCAGGAGTTTTCCGCACACGAATAGAGCTCAGACAGATAGGCGTCCGTGACGAAGCGAAAATGCTTGGAGGACTTGGCGTTTGCGGCAGACCCTTCTGCTGCAAGACATTTTTGGGAGAATTTCAGCCCGTGTCAATTAAAATGGCAAAGGAACAGGGACTTTCCCTCAATCCCACAAAGATATCGGGAACCTGCGGCAGGCTTATGTGCTGCCTGAAATACGAGCAGGACACCTACGAGGAGCTGCTTAAGGTAACGCCGAAGGTTGGAGCATATGTTCAGACTCCCGATTTCAAGGGATATGTTCAGGAGGTAAATCTTCTGACGGGCAAGCTTAAGGTACAGCCCGAAAAATCCGATGACGCTCCCGTATTTTTCGGCAAGGACGAAGTGACCGTCATTCGTGACGGCAAGATAAAGCTTGACCGTGACGAAATAAAAGCTTTAAAACAGCTGGAGGACAAATAATACTAGGGTGTGTTGACACTACCGCTCAACGCCCGTCTTGCAGCATATTTTCCGTCTTTCTGCGTTAATTTTCCTTGCAATACGCAAGTATTACTGCGGAAAATTGCCTTGAAATACGAAAAATCTGCTTGCAATCCGAACATTTCGGATAGTGTCAACACACCCTAATTCCCGATCATAAAGTGTACAAAAAATCAAGCAAGATCTTGCATATATGGATTTTGCGCAGATTTTTTGTCTACACTTTAATGAGGGATTTGTATAAATCCAAGGCTGAAAAAATATATCATATAATACATGGAGGTAACTACTATGACCGAAAGATACCGCAAAAACGGAATATCCATCGCAAGAGATATCCTGCTCATCATCTCACTTGTACTGTCCCTTGCAAACGTTGTGCTGATGATAGTACAGACTGCTCTTGACTCAAGACGTGCAAACGGATATATCCGCTTCAAGGACAATGACGAAATACCCTTCTGACCGAATGAAAGGACACAAACATGGCTGAAATAATCAACGTAAAAACCAACAAAACAGGAAAGATCGTCGGCGGAGTCATTGCTGCAATTGTGGTCATCACAATAGTGCTCAATGCATTCACCACGGTTCAGGCAGGTCACAGCGGCGTTGTGCTCACCTTCGGCAAGGTTTCCGAGGGCGTCCTCGGCGAGGGACTTCACTTCAAGATACCCTTTATCCAGGAGATAGTTCAGATCGACAACAGGGTACTTAAATCCGAAGTTGACTGCTCCTCCGCTTCAAAGGATCTGCAGACGGTAACAAGCACAATTGCCCTCAACTACAGGGTCAAGAACGAATGCTCGGCGACTATCTACCGTGACGTAGGCTTAAACTACGAAAACGTAATTATCGCCCCTGCGATACAGGAATGTGTTAAGGCTATCACGGCAAAGTACACCGCCGAGGAGCTTATAACCGAGCGTGCAATAATCAGCGACCAGATGAAAAATCTCCTCAGCGACAAGATAAGCAGCTACGGCTTGGAGCTTGAGATATTCAACATCATTTCCTTTGAATTCACCGCAGAGTACAATGCGGCTATCGAAGCAAAGCAGACCGCTCAGCAGAACGCTCTGAAAGCCGAGCAGGATCTCCAGAGGATAAAGGTCGAAGCAGAGCAGACCATTACTCAGGCACAGGCAGAAGCCGAAGCATACAGAGTAAAGTCCGAACAGATCACTCCTCAGATGATCGCTATGGAATACATAGACAAGTGGGACGGAAAGCTTCCCGAAGTCGTATCTGGGGACGGCAGCACCATGATGATAGACATATCCTCCCTTATCGGAGAAATGGGTTCAGAAAGCTCAAATTCTTCCGCAGATAAGACTCCGAGCTATACTCCCGCACCTGCAAACAACACTCCGTCGGCTGCTTACGACGCAGAGGACGAAGAAGCTTTGGAGGAATAATTTATCCTTATTAAAAAACGCCGTGCACGGAAATAGCTTCCGTGTACGGCGTTTCGTTTACTGTATCATATATTCTTCGTATTGAATACGACCTTGCGGTAAGTATCAAAGCTTACCCATTTTGCAAAGAATGCAGGCTTTTCCGAATCACCCGAAGCATCATATTCGGCAAGGAATTGTTTGATCTCCTCCTCCGATTGAGCCTTTACCTCAAAGCCTCTGCCGTTGACTACGGGATATCCGCCGTAGGTATATTCCGAAACGGGGATAATTGCTTCTATCTTTTTGTCACGTACCTTTACCGCAGCCTTATCTCTGAGAACGATTATGTCAAAGCTGCCGGGGTACTCATAGCTTTCGCCCTTGACGGGTATCTCATCGCCCACCGTATATGTGCTGCTGACGGTGCGGTATTTCAGCACGCTCAGAGCGGACTGGTCATAGCAGAATTCCTCGAAAATATCTCCTCTTGCTTCAAGCTCTCCCGACTTGAAGGACGCCTTGCCCGTAAAGCTTCCGCCCTTTTCGTCAAGTCCCTCGACAACTCCGCAGGCGGAGGTCATGTTTGTGACACGGTCGATAAGGATAAGCTCGCCCAAGGTCTTATGCATGGAGAACAGGTCTGCGGTTATGGCTTCCGCAAGGCTCAGCTCGCAGACTGCTATACCGTTTTTGGAAAGGCTCTCCGCCTTGATATGCTCGCCCGTGTTCACGTCCACAGCATAGTTTATCTTCGTAAGCACTGCGGTAATGGTCTTTGTGCCAAGCTTTACAAGATAGTCCTTGCCCACGCTCAGCGGTTCATCGTCCATCCACAGTAGGGATACGGTCAGCTTTTTGTAAACGGCTATATTTGCGTCCTTTACCAGCACGCAGCCTCTTGAAACGTCCACCTCTTTGTCAAGGGATATTGTAACAGGCTGACCCTTATAAGCAGTCTTTACGTCCTTGTCGGTGAAAAGTATGCTCTTGACATTAGCCTTTTCGCCGCTTGGAAGAGCGGTTATTTCATCGCCCACGCTTATGCTGCCCGATTCGATCTGACCCTGAAAGCCTCGGAAGGTATGGTCGGGGCGGCATACTCTCTGCACGGGCATATAAAAGCCCTGCTCGCCGCTGTCGGAGGATATATCCACATTTTCAAGATATTCAAGGAGCGGTTCTCCCTTGTACCACGGAATATTTTCCGACTTTACCGTAACATTGTCGCCCTCGGTTGCGGACAAGGGGATAATAACAACATTTTCAAGGGCAAGCTCGGCTTTAAGCTCGTTTATCTCCCTTTCGATCTCTCTGAACCTTTCCTCGCCGTAGCCAACAAGGTCCATTTTATTTACCGCAAAAACAAAGTATCTTATTCCCATAAGACGGCATATCCTTGCATGACGTCTTGTCTGGACAAGCACGCCCTGAGATGCGTCCACAAGAATTACCGCAAGGTCCGCAAAGGAAGCGCCGACTGCCATGTTTCTTGTATACTCCTCATGACCCGGAGTATCCGCAACGATAAAGCTGCGGTTGTCGGTTGTAAAATAACGGTATGCAACATCTATTGTAATGCCCTGCTCACGCTCCGCCATAAGTCCGTCAAGAAGCAGCGAATAGTCTATCTTTCCGCTGCGGCTGCCGACCTTGCTGTCAAGCTCAAGAGCCTTTTCCTGATCTGCGTAAAGCAGCTTTGCGTCGTAAAGGATATGTCCGATAAGTGTGGATTTACCGTCGTCAACGCTGCCGCAGGTTATAAATTTAAGCAAGCCTTTCATTAAAAATAGCCCTCCCTTTTTCTGCGCTCCATGCTGCCTGCCGCCTCGTTGTCGATAACACGGGAGGTACGCTCTGAGGATACTGCGCTGAGTGTTTCATCAATGATCTCGTCAAGAGTTGAAGCAGTGGACTCTATTCCTCCCGTAAGAGGATAGCAGCCGAGGGTTCTGAAACGAACCGACTTGTATTCGGGAACTTCGCCCTCTCTTAACGGGAATCTGTCATCGTCCACCATTATGATATTTCCGTCACGCTCCACAACGGGACGCTTGTCCGCAAAATAAAGGGGGACGATATCAATATTTTCACGCTTGATATACTGCCAGATATCCTTTTCCGTCCAGTTGGAAATGGGGAAAACTCTTATGCTCTCGCCCTTTTTTATCTTTGCGTTGTAAAGCTTCCACATTTCGGGGCGCTGATTTTTCGGATCCCATGCCTGAGCCTCGTTTCGGAAGGAGAATATTCTCTCCTTTGCACGGGATTTTTCCTCGTCACGCCTGCCTCCGCCGAATGCTGCGGTGAAGCCGTATTTTGTAAGCGCCTGCTTTAACGCCTGAGTTTTCATTATATCCGTATAAGCTGCGCCGTGGTCAAAGGGATTTATCCCCTGCTTTATGCCCTCTTCGTTTTTATATACAAGCATTTCAATGCCAAGCTTTTTTGCTGTGTCGTCACGGAATTTTATCATATCCTTGAACTTCCATGTGGTATCTATATGAAGGAAAGGAAAGGGCGGCTTTTCGGGATAGAACGCCTTCATTGCAAGATGAAGCATGACCGAACTGTCTTTTCCTATGGAATAAAGCATTACAGGCTTTTCGCACTCCGCCGCAACCTCTCTGATGATGTATATCGCCTCGGCTTCAAGCTCGTCAAGATGTGAATATTCGTGCATTGTATCACTCCTCAGTATTTGTTGGATTCTTTTCGGTTAATTTTTATTTCGGTGACGTTTCCGTCGGAACGTTCGATTATCCAGTTTAGATAATCACCCTTCTGCTCGGTATGGACCATGCTGCCCATTCCGCCGATATCAGCACCGAGATAAAAGCTCACCGCATGGACGGGACATTCCTTTATGCATGAGGTGCAGCCCCAGCAGTTTTCGGGATATTTTATATATGCCTTTCCGCCTTCGTTAAACTTGATAAGGCTTCCGGGGCAGACCGCTGCGCATTTTCCGCAGCCTGCGCATTTTTTGCTGTCAATGGCAATGCTCATATATCTGTCCCTCCCTTACAAGCTGACGTTTTATTATTTTTATCTCGCCGTTTTCCAGCTTTGAATTTACATAGCAGCTGAAATTTTCGTCATCTCTTTCGGGGTGATCGAGATTTTCCGCAAAGCTGTGCCAGCGTGTTTCACGGCGTGCTTTAAGATGTGCGATAAGGCTGCGGCAGACGGTCAGCCGTTCTCTCAGCTCATATATGAACATAAGCTCATGAAGATCCTCCGCATGAAGCTTACCCGAAAGCTCCTCCAGCCTGATGATCTTTTCGTCCGCAAGCTCAAGCTGCTTTTCGTTGAAACGGTAGTTTGTCCTGATGCCTCCCGCATAGGAATCCATGACCGTCTGCATTGCGTCCTCAAGCTGACGGCAGGTAAAGCAGCTTTCGCCCGATGAAAGAAACCTTTCCGCTTCCGCAAGACGTTCACGGCTTTCTTCCTCGGAAATTTCCTGTGCAGTGTGGGTCTTTATATACTCTGCTGCCGAAAGTGCGGCGATCTCGCCCTCGGCAAGAGCGCCCGTAACATATTTCTGAGGACAGCCCCCCGCAACATCTCCTGCTGCAAAAAGTCCTTCAACGGTAGTCGCTCTTCCCGTATCGACCCAATAGCCGCTTGCGGTGTGACCGCCAACAACATATGGTTCTGTACCCTCTATCTCCACATTCTGCACGGAAGGCAGCTTGCCGCTTTCTATCCACTTTATTGTCTGTGAGGGCGCCATGTTAAGATATGCCTTTAACAAAGATTCGTCCTGTTCCTCGGTTATTCCCTCCGTCCTCAGATAGCAGGGACCTCTGCCCTCGATATTTTCGGTAACTGTGCCGTAAACTCGCTGAGATGTCGTAATGCCGTATTTATCCTCGTAAACCTCTCCGAGGGAATTTATCTGCTTTGCGCCAACTCCCTGAGCAAGAGTTCCCGTGGGAGCGATGGTATCCTTGCAGCGAAGAGCGATGAACCGCATTTCAAGGGTGGTCATCTCCGCTCCCGCTCTTATGCCCATTGCATAGCCTGCCCCTGTGTTAAAGGGGGAATACCACATCTTATGTCCCGAAAAGCCGGGGTTGTTGGGCTTGTAAAGTCCCGCTGCGCCCCCCGTTGCAACTATGACCGCTTTGGCTTCGATGGTGTAGAATATACCGCTGTCGATGCCGAAGCCGAATGCGCCGTTTATTCGGTTGTCCTTTACGGAAAAATCGGTGATATTCACACGGTTCATGACCTTGACCTGCGGCAGAGCTTCCACCGCTGCGGCAAGGATAGGCTTGATATTCTCGCCGTTTATTTTAAGGTTGCGGTTTCCTCTTGTGACATATTTTCCGTTCTCGTCCTTTAGGATAACAAGTCCCAGCTCTTCAAGCCGCTTCGTTACGTCGTTGAGCCTTTCGGACATGGTAAGCAGAAGATCTCCTCTTACGATATCCTCGGCGTCCCTTCGGGCGTAATCAACATAATCCTGAGGAGTTCTTCCCTCGGTTATGTAGGCGTTAAGAGCGTTAACGCCTGCCGCAAGACAGCCGCTTCGCTTTATGTTCGCCTTTTCGCATATGATGATATCGGCATCGGAGCTTTCGGCTATGGTAAGTGCGGCATAGCAGCCTGCCGTTCCTCCGCCAATGATAAGTATATCGGTTTTAAGCTTTTCGGTTTTCATTTCATACCCCTTTTGGTATTGTGGTAATTTATATAATGGGTCATTCCTGCAGATATCTTCTGACTGATTCCACACAGTTTGCTCCGTCTGCGGCAGCGGTAACGACCTGCCTGAGAGCCTTTGTCCTTACGTCCCCTGCGGCGAATATGCCTGCCGCCGAGGTAACGCCGTCCTCTGCCGCAATAACATATCCGTTTTCGTCAAGCTCAGCCGTTCCTTTCAGAAGCTCCGTATTGGGGATACTTCCCACAGCGGTAAAAGAGCCGCTTACGGGGAGAATTTTTTCCTCACCGTTCTGTTTATATTTAACAGCCGTCAGCATATCGCCCCCCATAAATTCAACGGGAACTGCGTTTAAGATAAGCTCAATGTTCTTGCAGTCCTTCACCTTTTGGCAAAGAAGCTCGTTTGCTCTGAATTTATCACGGCGGTGAATTATATACACCTTTTCCGCAATGGAAGAGAGCAGCAGCGCATCGGAAAGAGCGGTATCTCCGCCGCCGATAACGGCGACCTCCTTGCCCTTGTAAAATGCTCCGTCGCATACGGCGCAGTAGGATATACCTCTTGCGGAAAACTCCTGCTCGCCCTTTATGTTAAGTCTGCGGCGGTATGTTCCTGCGGCATAGATTACAGCTTTTGAAACAAGCTCTTTGCCGTCCGAAAAGGACACCTTCCAGCCATTTTCAAGGGGAGCGATGCTCTCTGCCTCACCCTCGTAAAATTCAGTGCCCAGAGCTTCGGCATGGCTTCGGAATTTTTCGCCAAGGTCATAGCCCGATTCGCCGTAAAGTCCGGGATAATTATCCACCCGTTCACTTTCGGCTATCTGCCCCGTGCCGAGATATTCCTTTTCACACACCACAGTTTCAAGCTGAGCACGCTTTGCGTATATCGCCGCCGCAAGTCCCGCAGGGCCGCTTCCTATGATAATAACGTCAAGCATTTTCGGTTATCAGTCCTCTATAATAAGTTCTTCCTTTTCGGCTGTTTTCGGGTCTGTGCCCGTGATGCTGAATGAATTAAGGACGGGAGCTTCCCTGTCCATAAGGGAAAGTATCATATAGCTTGCCTTGCTGTCATGCGCAAGCCGCTTGTCCTCCTCCGACGGACGGGAAGGAGATTCGGGGTGTGAATGCCAGTTTCCCAAAGGGACAAGTCCCTTGCTGCGCATATCCTTTATTGCCGCAAGCTGCTCCTTGGGGTCAAGGGTAAAATGCTCGTTTGACTTGTCCGTATTCGTCAGCAGATATACTTCCCTGACGATCTTTCCGCCGTCCTCCAAGGTCCCGCCGATAAGTCCGCAGGCTTCGTTCGGCAGCTCCTTTTCGGCATGGCTCAGCATCTTTTCAAAATCGCTTTTTTTAAGCCTTATCTGAAGCATCATCGTATTATCCTTCCTCGTTGGTGAGATGAACTCCGTCGCACTCGTGCTGCTCGTAATCTATAAGCTCCGTTATAGTGGGGTGCTCGCCGCATACTGCGCATTTCGATGTATCGGACGGCAGCTTTACCGTTCTGAACTCCATTGTAAGAGCGTCATAGGTAAGAAGTCTGCCTGTGAGGAGCTGTCCCTGACCGATAATGTACTTTACAGCCTCCATAGCCTGCAGGCTTCCGATAACTCCGCCCATTGCGCCGATAACGCCTGCCTGCTTACAGGTGGGAACAGCGTCCTTCGGAGGGGGATTTTTGAATACGCAGCGGTAGCATGGTCCCTGACCGGGAACATATGTCATGAGCTGACCCTTAAAGCGTATGATACCTGCATGGGAAAAAGGCTTTTTCGCCATAACGCAGGCGTCGTTTATAAGAAACTTTGCAGGGAAATTATCCGTGCCGTCGATGATGAAATCATAATCGCTGATAAGCTCGCTTATATTTTCGCTTGTAACAAAGGTGCGGTAGGTCTTTACGGTAACATCGGGATTTATTGCCTCCATGGTTTCCTTTGCCGACTGCACCTTTGCCTTTCCGATATCGGCGGTGGAGTGGATTATCTGACGCTGAAGGTTTGACAGATCGACCTCGTCTGCATCAGCAATGCCGATAGTTCCCACACCTGCCGCAGCAAGATACATTGCCGCAGGAGCGCCAAGTCCTCCTGCTCCGATAATGAGCACCTTTGCGTTAAGAAGCTTTTTCTGCCCCTTTGCGCCGACTTCCTTTAATATGATATGACGTGAATAACGTTCAAGCTGTTCGTTTGTAAATGCCATTGCGGCAGCTCCCCTTTCGGATTTGATGTATTATACTAATTCCTCTTTAAAGTGTAGACAAAAAATCTGCGCAAAACCCATAAACGCAAGCTTTTGCTTGATTTTTTGTACACTTTATAATCGGGAATTAGTATTACTATAAATTACTTAATGCTTCCGCCGCCCATGAAATAGAGAAATTCAACGGTGTCGTTTTCCTTTAAAACGGTCTTGTCAAAGGTTCCGCTCTCAACAAATTCGTCGTTTATGGTAACGGTAACATATTCGGGAGTTTCCACCTTTTCCCGGTCGATAAGCTCTGCGACCGTAAGACCGTCCTTTACCTCTTTTTTCTCGCCTGCAACTGTGATTATCATAACAATTCTCCTTTATTTAAGTTTATTGATAATTTCCGTAATTTCGGATTTTTTAACTGCGCCTCTCAGCCGTTCCGCTTCTTCTCCGTTTTTGAAGAAAATAATTGTGGGAGCTGCCTGCACCTGATATTTTTCGGCAAGCTCACCGTCGAAATTTATATTTATCTTTGCAAGCCTGATATCGGGATCTTCCTCCTCGATCTCAGCAAGCAGGGGGGACATTCGCTTGCAGGGTATGCAGCTGTCGGAATAAAAATCCGCAAGCACCACACCCTCAAATCCGAGAACGTCCTTTTCAAAGCTTTCTCCGTTTACTCTCAGCGCCATTTCAGTCACCGACCTTTTCAACTATAAGATCATATGTGCCGTCCTCGTTGTCAATGAGCTTCAGTATCTTGTGACCCTCTTCCTTGATGCTTCGGGGGACGTTCTGAACAGGCTCGCCGTCGTTCATTCTTATGGAAAGTATCTGTCCCTCGTCCAGCTCTTCAAGAGCCACCTTTGCTTTTACGAATGTTGTGGGGCAGACCACATCGGTTATATCCACCCTTTCGTCTATATTAAAATCAGCCATTGTTGTATACCTCCAGTATCTTGTCTTTGAACTTGTCAAAGCCCACTCTTTCAAGAGTAAATTTGAAGCGCTCCCCTGCGTTTGCGTTCTCCGCAAAGAATTCTATTGCTGCGTCGCACACCTTCATCAGCTTGTCATGGTCTTCTATAAAGGGGATAATAGCCTCGCCCTTGCTTATGTGATTTCCGAACAGTCCGCCAAAGGAAACGATATAGCCGTTTACAGTATCCCATGCGTCCGTGGGACAGGCTTTCACGCAGCGTCCACAGAAGTTGCACTTTTCATTTTCAACGGATATCTTTCCGTTTTCAAATTTTATGGCTTCCGTTCTGCACGCTTTTACGCATACGCCGCAGCCGATGCAGTCCTTTTCTCTCCACTCAACCTTTATTCCGCCCTTTATGCCGAGGTCATTTTCCTCAGCCTTGAGGCAGTTGTTCTGACAGCCTGTGATGCCGAACTTGAACTTGTGGGGAAGCTCTCTTGCGAAATATCTTTCGTCAAGCTCCTTTGCAAGAGCATATGTATCTATACAGCCGCTGGGACATATTGCCGAACCCTGACAGGCGGTTACAGTCCTTACTCTCGGTCCGCATACGCCCGGTTCAACTCCGCCCTCGGCAAGAGCAGCCTTTACGGCGTCGATATCGTCAAGCTTAATAAATGGTATCTCCACGCTCTGACGGGAGGTGAGATGAACATGACCGTCGCCGAATTTTTCGGAAACCTCCGCAATTTTTGCAAGCTGAACTGCCGTAAGATTTCCGCCTACAACTCTCAGTCTGAGAGAGAAATTATTCTTCTGCTTCTGCCTCATAAAGCCGCCCTTTTTAAGGATCGCATAATCTACCGCCATTTTTTTATCCTCCAATGTTATATATTATCTATCGCCTGTGAGAAATCCGAGATAAGGTCATCAATGTCCTCAATACCCACGCTTATTCTTATTGTGTCGTCGAAAACTCCCGCATTTACCTTCTGTTCTTCGCTTGAATGAATGTAAATGGTGCTTGCAGGGTGAATGACCAAGGTCCTTACATCTCCGATATTCGTTGCGTTGACCGCAAAATTCAGATTGTTTATCAGCTTGAACGCCCGTTCCTTGCTGCCTGCCCGAATTGTGATTATCGCTCCCCCTCTGCCGCCGAGCTGCTTTTCCGCAAGCTCATGATAGGGGTTTGATTTTAGTGCGGGATAATTTACTCCCACTCTGCCGTCCCTTTCAAAGAACTCCGCAAGGGCAAGAGCGTTATCGCAAAGCCGCTCCATTCTCAGTCCCAGAGTTTCAAGTCCGATTGAATTGAGAAATGCGTTCATGGGAGCAAGGCAGGCGCCCATATTTCTCCATATACCGTTTCTGAGCTTTGCAAGGTATGCAAATTTTCCGTATTTTTTATATTCCGCAAGTCCCTTGTAGCGGTCGGTATCCCATTTGAAGTTTCCGCTGTCAACTATGATCCCGCTTATGGCATCTCCGCTGCCGTTTATGTATTTTGACGAGGAGTGAACTATTATATCCGCTCCGAAGTCCGCCGCATTCAGCAGATACGGCGTTGCGGTTGTGCAGTCGGCAATGAAAGGTATCCCACGGCTGTGAAGCAGGTCGGTCACAGATTTGATATCCACAACGTCAAGTCCGGGATTTCCGATTATCTCTCCGAAAACAGCCTTTGTTTTATCGGTTATCAGCGGTTCAAGCTCGCTTACGGAAATATGCTTTGCAAATTTTGTTTTTATCCCGAAGGCTTCTAGGTCGGAGAACAGGTCGATCGTTCCGCCGAACAAGCCTGCCCCTGCGATTATCTCGTCCCCCGATCCAAGGATATTCAGCAGCGACATAGTCACCGCAGCCATTCCCGATGAGCAGGCAACAGCGCCTATTCCTTTTTCGAGAGCCGCTATACGCTTTTCAAAAGCGTCCACGGTGGGGTTGCTTATCCTTGTATAAGCAAATCCGGGAGCCTTGTTGTTGAAGACCTTCTCCAGCTGCTCCGCCGACTCATGGGAAAAAGCGCTCACCTGATATATCGGCATAAGAGTTGCCCCCGAGGGGATATTTTTTTCTGTTCCGTTATGAAGCAATGCCGTATTAAATCTCATAATCATGACCATTCCTTTTTGAGGTCTGCGGTTTGCGTTTCTGCCAAACCGACAGCCGCCGTTTAACAACATCATCATTATATACTACTTATCATATCAAGTCAATAGGTTTTATATATTTTCTATATTTTCGATATTATTCCCCAATAATGATATGATATATTTGTTAAATTATCCAAAACTTAGTATATTGATTTTTTCGTCCCAACGTGATATACTATTAATACGATATGTTTTGTATGTTAAGCAAATAAAATATGATATGTTGAAAGGAGAAGTGACATGAGAATTTCCACCAAGGTCGAATGCGGGATAATCGCACTTATAGACATTGCGCTGAATTCCGCAAACGGCGAAATAGTAACGGTAAGCAGCATTTCCGAAAGGCACAACATTTCAGTAAAATATCTTGAACAGATACTGCCCTCCCTTCGTCAGGCAAATCTTATCCGCAGTCAGAAGGGGTCGAAGGGGGGATACGTCATCACCGCTCCCTGCAAGAGCATTACTTTCAAGGACATTCTGAACGCTCTTGACATCAACATTCTGAGCGATGTGACCTTTGATCTGTCCGAGGAAAGCGGCAGCTTTATCAGCGCCATAAACAGCTGTCTTTGGGAAAACATGACCGATTATCTGAACAGCTACTCGGAAAAGGTAACACTTGCCGATGCGATAAACTGCTGCCGTGAGGCAGGGTCATTATCCGCCTCCGAGCCGATGTATTATATCTGATAACACCACTTTAAAACCAAACGCCGCCTGTTTTCCCCGAAACAGACGGCGTTTGGTTTATTATTTCCCGAACTTTTCTATGACCTTACAAGTATATTCGATATCCTCGTCATTGTGCGCCGCAGAAACAAACATTGCTTCAAATTGGGACGGAGCAATGTATATGCCGTTTTCAAGCAAACGGCAGAAAAATTCCGCATATTTTTCCGTGTCCGATGTCTTTGCGCTGACATAATCGCATACAGCCACATCGGTAAAAAACGCCGTCAAAAGAGAACCTGCTCTGTTAACGTTAAGCCCTGCCGACTTCATTGCCCCTTCAAGCCTTGCCGCCTTCGCATCAAGCTCCGCATATATGTTCGGACGCTCCTCCAAAACAGTCAGAGCCGCAAGTCCTGCCGAAACCGCAGCAGGATTTCCCGAAAGTGTGCCTGCCTGATAAACCGAGCCTAAGGGCGACACACATTCCATGATATCCCTCCTGCCGCCGTATGCCGCCAAAGGCATTCCGCCGCCCACTATCTTTCCGAGAGCGGTAAGGTCGGGCTTGATATGATAATAATCCTGCGCACCGCCCAATGAAAGTCGAAATCCCGTTATGACCTCGTCAAATATCAGCAGAGCGCCGTATTTTTCAGTAATGCTCCTCAGAAAACTCAGAAAGCCTTCCTTCGGCGGAACGACCCCCATGTTCGCAGCGCAGGGTTCAACGATAATACACGCAATTTCCTCGCCCTCAGCTTCAAACAGCGCCCTTACAGAGTCTTCGTCATTGTATTTTGCAAGGAGAGTGTTGTCCGTAAAGCCTTTCGGTACTCCTGCGCTGTCGGGGACGGAATTTGTGAGCAGACCCGAACCGCCCTTTACAAGCAGTCCGTCCGAATGTCCGTGATAGCAGCCCTCAAATTTCACTATCTTATCTCTGCCCGTAAAACCTCTCGCCGCCCTGACTGCGCTCATGACCGCCTCCGTTCCCGAATTTACAAGGCGAAGCATTTCCATTGACGGAAAATGTGCGTTTATCTTTTCCGCAAGAAGTATTTCACCCTCGTGGCACGCACCGAAGGTCAGTCCCTTTTCGCAGCTTTTTTTGACCGCTTCGATCACAGGCGGAAAGCTGTGCCCGAGAATATTCGGTCCCCATGAGCAGACATAATCTATAAACTCGTTTCCGTCGGCGTCATATATCCTGCTGCCCTCCGCCCGTTCAATGAACAGGGGCGTTCTGCCGACGCTTTTAAATGCCCTGACGGGACTGTTTACTCCTGCGGGCATGAGCTTTACCGCACGGTCATAAAGCTGCTTCGATTTTTCTGTATTCATTTTCATTTCACCTCGTCATCTATATCAAGCCACTTTGCAGCGTCAAGTGCATGATATGTTATGATTATATCCGCTCCTGCCCGTTTTATCGCCGTAAGATTTTCCAGCACGATGCGCTTTTCATCAATATATCCCAGCTGCGCCGCCGCCTTTACCATGGAATATTCGCCGCTGACGTTGTACGCCGCCAAAGGAAGGTCGAACCGCTCCCTTGCCGCTCTTACAAGGTCGAGATATGCAAGGGCAGGCTTTACCATAACCATGTCCGCACCCTCGGATATATCGTCCTCGATCTCTCTGAGCGCCTCTCTGCCGTTGGCGCAGTCCATCTGATAGGTTTTTCTGTCGCCGAAGGAGGGTGCGGAATCTGCCGCATCACGGAAGGGCGAATAATAACCCGACGCAAATTTTGCGCTGTAGGACATTATGGGCGTATCGGCAAACCCGTTTTTGTCAAGGGTATTTCTGATATACCCCACCCGTCCGTCCATCATGTCGGAGGGGGCGATAATATCCGCTCCCGCTCCTGCCATGCTCACAGCCATTGCGGCAAGGAGAGGGAGAGTTTCATCGTTTAAAATTTTTCCGTCCTGAACCATTCCGCAGTGTCCGTGGGAGGTATATTCGCAAAGACAAACGTCCGCTATAACAAGCATATGGGGGTAAAGCTCCTTTATCCTGCGGACAGCCTGCTGAGCTATGCCGTTGTCGTCATAAGCGCATGAACCTTTTTCGTCCTTGTGACGAGGTATACCGAAAATAAGCACTCCGCCGATACCGCTGCCGTTTACCTCTTCAAGCACCTCGCCCAGCATATCGGGGGAATATCTGTACACTCCGGGCATTGACTCAACGGGCGCTTTGATATTCTCCCCCTCCTCAACAAACAAGGGGTAGATAAGACTGCTTTTGTTTACAACAGTTTCACGGACAAGCCTGCGCATATTTTCGCTTGAACGAAGCCGTCTGAATCTGTTCATATATATCATTCCTTTCCGAATTTTTCGGCAATAAGCCGAGCTATTCCCTCCGCATCGGCTGTATCGGGGATAAGACATTCCCTGCCGCAGTATTTTTTCAGCACAGCCGCCGAAGCTTCTCCTATGCAGATGATATTTGTATTTTCGGATATGGTATTTCCGCTTTCAAAAAAGCCTTTCACACCCGAACCGCTTGAAAATATAATACAGTCGGAGGTTATCTCATGACCCTCTTGCAGCTGTCCGCATATCACATCATAGGTCTTTATATCATCAAAGGCTATTTTTCCGCTTTCAAGTATATCTGTAAGCGCCCGTGAACCCTGCTCCGCACGGAGAATCAGTATCCTGTCCTTTTCGGAAACGACCTCCGCCACTGCTTTTGCAAGAGCTTCGGAATTAAAGCTTTCGGGAATTATATCCGCATATATGCCGTGACTTTCAAGGATATCCGCAGTCCCTTTCCCGATGACCGCAAACCTTATTCCGTAAAGCTCACGAATATCCTTTTTCCTTCTTTTAAGTCTGTCAAAAAAAATCTCTGCACCGTTGGGACTTGTAAGAATAACATGGGTATAGCCTCGGATATTATCAACGGCTTTGTCAAATTCGGGGTTGTCGTTGTAAACGCATATCTCCATGGGGCAGACTACCGATATATCTGCGCCAAGCGCCGATAACTTACTGCCGAGCTTTTCGGTAAAATGTCGTGTTCCCGTAAGAGCGGCACTGAATCCGCAAAGAGGCTTTTTTTCGTCCGAGAGGAAATCATACCGAGCCGTTTCTCCCACAACAATGACCGCAGGCGCTTCAATTTTCTCCCTCTCCGCCGCATCGGCAATACGGGAAAGAACCGCTCTTACAGTCCGCTGATTATTTCTTCCCCCATTTGATATCACCGCCGCAGGGGTATCGGGGGACTTGCCGTTTGATATCAGCAGACCTGCTATCTCCCTCAGATTTTTTAGTCCCATAAGAAAGACAAGGGTCCCGTCAAGCCTTGCATATTCCGACATATTTTCGGGCAACAGGTCCTCGGCGGTATGCCCTGTTATAACATGAAAGCTTCGGCTTATTCTGCGGTGGGTAACGGGTATCCCCGCAAGCTCGGGAACGGCTATGGACGAGGATATTCCGGGAACGACCTCGAAGGGAATGTGATTTTCCGAAAGCGCTGCCGCTTCCTCTCCTCCCCTGCCGAAAACAAAGGGGTCGCCGCCCTTCAGCCTGACAACGGTCTTTCCCTCAAGAGCCTTTTTAACAAGAATATCATTGATATTTTCCTGCCGCTCGCTTCGTCCCCCTGCACGTTTTCCCACGCATATCCTTTCCGCCTGTTCGGGAGCAATCGACAGCAGACCTTCATCAATAAGGCTGTCATATACGACCGTATCGCAGCATCTTATCAGCCTTTCCCCCCTGAGAGTGATAAGGTCTGCGCTTCCGCAGCCTGCACCCACAAGATAAACCTTTCCCGTCACAGCATTTTCACCAGCCTTTCCGCAAGACCGAGCCTGTCGGAAACAGCGCTTTCTCCCCGTAAGATCTTATCTCCGTCCGCAGATACCGAAAGAATTATCCTGTCCCCGTTTATCCTTGCAAACGCACCCAGCGGCATTGTGCAGGAAGCGTTAAGGAGCTTCATCACATACCGCTCGGTTTCAAAGCAGCAAAAGGTATTTTCATGGCTCACCGCTCTTACACATTCCGCCGCACGATCATCACGGCTCTCAACGGCGATTATCCCCTGACATGGGGCAGGGAGAAAGCTGTCCGTATCAAACGGAATAATGTCAAGCCTTTCATCGTGCAGCGCTCCAAGGCGTTCAAGTCCCGAAGCCGCAAGGATTATCCCGTCGTAATCTCCCCGTAAAAGCTTTTCCGTCCTTGTGTCAACATTCCCTCTTATATCCTCAAAAACGGCGTTCGGGAAATGCTTTTTTGCAAAGCTGCGCCTTCTCATGCTGCCTGTTCCGATGAGAAATTCCGTTTTATCCGCAGCAGAATATCCCTTTCGGGTCATAAGAACGTCGGAAGGGTTTCCCCGTTCAAGAACTCCCGAAATAATAAGTCCCTCTCCAAGCTCGGAGGGCAGATCCTTTCCGCTGTGGACGGCAATATCAATATCCCCATGCCTCAGGGCATATTCTATCTCCTCGACAAAAACGCCCTTGCCGCCAATGGCAAGGAGAGGCTTGTCAAGAGTCCTGTCGCCACCCGTGGTTATGGGTACTATCTCCGTTTCAAGCTGTGGGAATGCATTTTTCAGGGCAGCGATCACCATATCCGTCTGAATAAGCGCAAGCTTGCTTTTACGTGTTCCTATCCTGATCTTCATATCTGCTCCTTATCTTTTCAAGCAAAACTGCAATATCATTATCCGTGGGGATACCCTCCTCAAGGCAGAGAGCAAGCAGCTCGTCCATAGCCGCTTTCCGCCCCTCCTCAGTGGTGATATAATCCTTTACCCGTTTTCGGCAGTCGGAAAGTATCTCCGCTGTCCGCAGCATTTCATCGCTAAGCTCCTCTTCCAAAAGCTCACGGAGATATCTTGCGAAAACGGGACTTTTCCCCGATGTGGATATCCCTGCAACAACGCTACCCTTTTTTACAAGGGCAGGGAAAATGAAGCCGCATTTGTCAATATCGTCAACGGTGTTTACAAGGATATTTTTCTCCCTGCAAAGCCTATAAATATGTTCGTCAAGCACAGGGTCGCCTGTGGCGGATATGACCGCAAACGCTCCACGTATATCTTCGTCCTCAAAGGGACGGCAGAGAATATTCAGCTTTTCCGTTTCGGCTATCTCCCTGCATATCTTCGGCGCAACTACAGTTATTTTCGGCTCAAAGGGCATAAGCTTTTGTATCTTTCGGAAAGCCACCTTTCCTCCGCCCACGACAACTATCCGCTTGTCCTTTATATCAATAAAAAAAGGAAAATATCCCACGCCGTTTCATTCCTTTCCGAAATCAGCCATAGCTTTAAGCGCCGCCGCCAGCTGTTCCGAGGTAAGCTCGGATTTCATTTTGTATATAAGCCCCTCCAGACCCTTTCGGGAAAGAGCTTCGGTCACAATGTCACAGCAGGGAAGAAAGCTCCTCACCGCCGTATTTTTTTCCAGAGCTTCAATTTCTTCCTCAATAAGTGCCTTTGCGGCTTCTTCGCCGTCCGCTTTCAGAGCATTATGCTCCTCGGCAAGCTTTTCAAAATCGTCGATACCGAGAAGACGTACTCCGTCTATCTTTTCGATATCCCTGTCAATATCTCTCGGAACGGCAAGGTCGATAAAAAGCCTGTCCTTCGGAGTAAAAATATGCTTTTCCAGCTCCCCTCGGGTTACGGTAAAATGAGGTCCCGAGGTTGCGCTGATAACGCAGTCGGCGGCGTCCATAAGGGAGTACCGTTCGGAGTAGAGCGCCGTACCGATACCGCCGCTCCATCCTCCGATAATTTCGGGAGTATGCTGACGCAGGGTGGCGGTCAGCCTGACATTTTTATGGCTCAGAAGGTTTTTGACGGTGGTTTGTCCTATCTTGCCCGAAGCGCCTATGACAAGCACATTCACGCTGCTCCCAAGCCGTGCCGCCTCGTTTGCCGCAAGGGTGGCGGTGGAAACGGACAGCCTTGAAAGCTCCGTATCCGTCTTTATCCTTTTTGCACAGGCAAGCGCCGCCTGAAATATCATGTTCAGCTCGGCGGAAACTGTTCCGTTTTCGCAGGCAGCCTTGTAAGCATTCCTTGTCTGACCGAGTATCTCGTCCTCGCCCATTACCATAGATTCAATTCCGCAGGCAACTCTGAAAAGGTGCACCTTAGCCTGTCTTCCGCAAAATATCATGGCATACCGCAGAACAGTATCACGTGAAACTCCCGAATGCTCCGCAAGAAGGCTGACAGCAGCTTCCTCCGCTCCGTTTTTTCCGCAGAAGTACAGCTCCGTTCGGCTGCAGGTGCAAAGGATAACGCACTCGGATATCCCGTCCCTTTCCACAGCTGCCGTCATTATTTTTTTTTGCTCCTCCGCTGAAAAAGCAAACCTCTCACGTATTTCCTCGGAAGCTTTTTTATGGCTGACGCTTATGCAAAACAAATTATCACAGCTTTCTAACAATGGAATGCCGTTCCACCAAGTTTATCGAAAAAGTAAAATAGCATAATAAACTATCGTTCCAAATCGGAGCAAAAGTTTCGCTCAAGCCTTTTCCAAAGGCTTGCAGGTTT
>JBJERW010000084.1:0-6781 GCA_051882475.1 Huintestinicola sp.
CACCTTGTCGCCGTTCGCAAACGGCGAAATCCCCTTTTGCCTTCAAAAGCGGAGAAGGGGTGAGAAATGCGACAGCATTTCGAGGGGGGCGTACAAGACCGCCCCCCTTCTTTCAAGAATGTATTACCTTTCCTCAAAAACGTTCCTGTGGAACGTTTTTGACGCAGTAACATCTGTGCATTATAGTTTTTCGACAGACTGACAGTATTGATAATACTTTAATTATATCATAAACACATGAAAAGTGCTATACATTTTCGCAAAAATGTATAGCATTTTTTACATTCTCAAGGAATTGTATATTGAAAAATATCCCGTGCCTGTATAAAATATTTATTATAATAATTTCTTGAAAGGATGGTACAGCTTGAATTCTAAGACAGTGGAAAAGCAGGACGGCACCGCTATGGAAAAGATTGCGGCGTTTATTGTTGATAAACGGAATCTGTTCTTCCTGCTTTTTATTTTTGCGCTGATATTCTGCGCATTTTCCCGAAACTGGGTAAATGTTGAAAACGATATAACCACCTATCTCCCCGAAACCACCGAAACACGCCGTGGTCTTACTCTTATGGAGGAGGAATTTGTGACCTTCGGCTCTGCAAGCGTAATGGTATCAAACGTTACTTATGAGCAGGCAGAGCAGCTGTGCAGCCTGATAGAGAAGGTGGAGGGTGTTTCTTCCGTCGGCTTTGACGATACGGAGGATCACTACACAGGCACAAATGCACTCTTTTCCATAACCTTTGACGGAACGGAAACCGACGAGATAAGCGTTTCGGCAATGGACGGGATAAAAGAGCTGCTTGCAAAATATGACACCTACATATCAAGCACCGTCGGAAACGACGCTTCCGCAGGGCTTGCAAAGGATATGCAGACGGTCACTATCATTGCAGTGGGAATTATCCTTGTGGTACTGACCTTTACTTCAAAGGCGTATGCCGAGGTGCCCGTTCTGCTTATGACATTCGGCGCAGCTGCTCTTTTGAATATGGGTACAAATTTCCTGCTGGGAACCATATCCTTTATTTCCGATTCGGTAACGGTCGTATTGCAGCTGGCGCTTGCCATTGACTATGCCATTATACTTATTCACCGCTACAGCGAGGAGCATGAAACCAAGGATACCCGTGACGCCTGCGTTGCGGCGCTGAGCAAGGCTATCCCCGAAATTTCTTCCTCCTCCCTTACAACCATATCGGGTCTTATCGCTCTGGCGTTCATGCAGTTCGGCATCGGCGCAGACCTTGCTGTTGTGCTTATCAAGGCTATCCTTCTGAGTCTGCTGTCGGTATTTACTCTTATGCCCGGACTTATAATGCTTTTTTCGGGACTTATCGAGAAAACCGCTCATAAAAATTTTGTGCCGAAGATATCCGCTTTGGGAAATTTTGCACATTCCACAAGATTTGTTATTCCGCCCGTTTTCGTTGCGGTGGGAGTGTTTGCGTGTATTTTTGCAAACAAGTGCCCCTATTGCTACGGTACCTCCGACCTTGAAACTGCGAGAAAAAGCGAAGCTGCCATTGCGGAGGAGAAGATCGAGGATAATTTCGGCAGCTCAAATCTTATGGCTCTTATCGTCCCCGCAGGCAGCTATGAAAACGAGGGCGCTCTTATAAAAAAGCTTGAACGGTACGAACAGGTAGATTCCTGCATGGGACTTTCCAACATTGAGGCTATGGACGGCTATGTCCTTACGGATAAGCTGACGCCCAGACAGTTTTCCGAGCTTGTGGAGCTTGATTACGAGGTCGCTCAGCTGCTTTACGCCGCATATGCCGTTAACGACGAGGATTACGGCGAGGTCATAAACGGAATTGACAGCTACGGCGTTCCGCTGATAGATATGTTCCTTTTCCTCTACGACGAGGTGCAGAAGGGATATGTTCAGCTTGACGACGAGCTGAACGATACTCTTGACGACCTTTACAAGCAGCTTTCCGACGCAAAGCTGCAGCTTAACAGCGAGGATTACAGCCGTATCCTTGTTTATCTGAATCTGCCCGAGGAGGGGGAGGAAACCTTTGAGTTTTTAAACACCATTCATGAGGAGGCTGCGAATTTTTACGACGGGGACGTTTATCTTGTCGGCGATTCGACCAGCGACTTCGACCTTTCAAGCTCCTTTGTAAACGATAATCTGATAATCAGTATCCTTTCGGCGCTGTTTGTTATCATAATACTGCTGTTCACCTTTAAGTCCGCAGGACTTCCTCTGCTGCTTATTGCGGTCATTCAGGGAAGTATATGGATGAACTTCTCTTTCCCTTATCTTACAGATTCAAAGCTGTTCTTCCTCAGCTATCTTATCGTAAACTCCATTCAGATGGGTGCAAATATCGACTATGCTATCGTTATTTCAAGCAGATATATGGAGCTTAAGCAGGAAATGCCTATCAGAAAGGCTATAACCGAAACGCTGAATCAGGCATTCCCCACAATTATAACTTCGGGCACTATCCTTGCCGCAGCGGGAATACTTATCGGTCAGATATCCTCCGATGGAACAATATCTTCTATCGGCATTTGTCTTGGACGGGGAACTATCATTTCTATCCTGCTTGTAATGGGTGTTCTGCCGCAGATACTGCTCCTCGGCGACAGCATCATTGAAAAGACTGCCTTTACCATCAAAAAGAGAGAGCGGACTCAGAGAAGCAACGGTGCGATCGCCGTAAACGGACGTATCAGAGGATATGTCAGCGGACGTATCGAGGGCGTTATGCACGGCGTTATCATAGGCGAGGTCGATGCAAAGATAGATTCCCGTGACGAGGGCAGCCTGACAGAGCTTGAGCTTACAGATGATAAGGCTGCAAAGGAGGCGGATACATATGAAGAAAACTAAACGTCTTACTGCCCTGATTACAGCCGCAGCAATGTTTATATCCTGCCTTTCGGCAAATATCATGCCCCTTACCGTTTATTCGGCGTCCGTTAATACCGTTTATATCGAAACGGCAGAGGACCTTATCAGCCTTTCGGCAAACTGCCGCCTTGACAGCTGGTCTAAGGGAAAAACGGTGGTTCTCAAAAAGGATATCATTCTCAGCGATACAAAGTTTACTTCTATCCCCTCATTCAGCGGCGTTTTTGACGGCGGCGGACACACGGTAAGCGGTCTGGAGATAAAATACGACGGAGCGGCAGAGGGCTTCTTCCGCTATGTTGAAGAGGGTGCGCTGGTAAAAGACCTTAATGTTACGGGAAATGTTTCCCCCTCGGGAACAAGCGAGGCAGCAGGTGGTATCGCAGGCGTTAACAGGGGAACTATACATACCTGCTCCTTCAGCGGAGCCGCAAGCGGTTCGGGCTATATCGGCGGTATCGCAGGGGTCAACGAGGAAACGGGACTTATCGTTTCCTGCACATCGGGCGGACGTATCCGCAGCAGCCACTACACGGGCGGCATTACAGGCGAGAACAGGGGAGTTATTATCCGCTGCACCAACAATGCAAAGATAAACACCACCATTGACGATGCCTCTCTCGATATTGAAAGCATCGACATGAGCGATTTCCGAAGCACAGAAAATGTTGCCGATATTACGGACGCAGGCGGTATTGCGGGATATTCCTCGGGTTCTGTGCAAAGCTGCGTAAACAACGGCGCTGTGGGATATCCTCATGTGGGCTACAACATTGGCGGCATTGCGGGCAGACACAGCGGATATATAAGCGGCTGCACCAATAACGGAGTCATCAACGGCAGAAAGGATATCGGCGGTATCGTAGGTCAGTCCGAGCCTTATTCTTCCCTGCTCTTTTCGGAAAAGACAGTGAACAAACTGCGCACCGAGCTTGATTCTCTCAGCGATATCCTCGGCAGGACCATAAACGACGCAGACGAGTATTCCTCCGAGATGTCCGCTCAGACGGATAAGATAATTGACAGCATAGAAAATGCCAAAAGCTCTGCCGATGAGCTTTTTGACAAGACCGACAAGCTGATAAACGACAACATTGACTCCATAAACGAAATAAGCGCCCGTTTCTCGGACGCAATTGATATGGCGGAGCCTGTTTTTGACGCAGTTTCCGAATCGTCATCCTCGGTAAAGGAGGCGTTCAGGCAGCTTCAGGCAGGAACGGAGCAGCTTGAATATGCTTCGGACAGCATGACAAAAACCATTGATACCTTGTTTCCTGCGCTGGATTCCCTTTCGGAGGGGGCAGGTTCTCTGACGGGTGCTGCCGAGAATCTGAGCGGTGCGCTTGAATCTCTCCGACAAAGTCTTGGAGATCCCGACAAGACAAGGAGCGCCGTGGAAAATCTCAAGCTTGCGATGTCCATGTTTTCCGAAGCGGTGCAGGGTGTTTTCAGCTCTGTGGGAATGTTAAGCTCCGCTTTGTCAAATCTTAGCGGCTCGGACGAAATAAACGCCGCTTCCGACAGGATAAGAGAGGATCTCATAAGATTTTCGGATATATCGTCGGAGATATCCTCGGATATTGAAAGTGCGAAAAGCTCTCTTGACAGCATTGCATTGCTTCTTGATTCCAATGTTACCGACCCCGAAGCTTATTCGCCTTATATTTCGGATGTAATTGAAATATTCGCAAACGGTTCGGTAGGTGAAATGTTCGATATCCTTGCGGATATAAACGAAGCCCTCGGCGATATTATCGGTTCTGAGGCGCTTTCAGGCATGAAGGACGATATCACAAAGGCATTGCAGGAGATAAACAGGGATATAGACGCAGCAGAGGGAGCGGCAGCCCTTGTGAACGATCAGCTGTCAAGGCTTGGTGATTCCTACGATGTTTATGCCATATTTGACGTGATAAGCTATCTTAAAAGCGTAAATTCCGACATAGGGGGCGCTTCCTCTTCGGCACAGGATATTATCGCTCAGATACAGCAGACTTGGCCTTCGGTTGACGATACCTCGGCGGCGGTAATTGCCGCACTGTACTGCACCGAGGAGGCGGCTTCAAACGCTGCCGATGCCGCAGGCTCCCTTAAAGAAGCAGCAGACGGTATCGGGGATATGATAGATTACTTTTCTTCCAAGGACGATATTGTTTTTGTGGGAACGGACGATGATTTCCGTGGGATAGCCGATGCATTGTCGGCGGCTATGGACGATATCGGAAGTCTGACAGATGTTCTTAACGGAACGGCAGGAGCTTCAAGCTCTGTTCTGCTGGAGGATATCCGCATGGTAAACGATCAGCTGAGCGTTGTTATGGATATACTCCTCGACATGGCGGAGGAATTTAATTCCACCGACACGGAGATATCCGACTATGTGCAGGATATTTCCTCCTCGGACACCAATTCCATGACAGAGGGAAAAATAGCATCATGCGTTAACATGAGCGAGATAAACGGCGACATCAACGTAGGCGGAATAACAGGCTCTATGGCTGTTGAATATGACTTCGACCCCGAGGACGATATTGACGTAAGCGGAAATGCCTCGGCGGATTTTATGTACAATACCCGTACCGTTGTCCGTGACTGCATAAACTACGGCAGCGTGACCTCCAAAAAGGACTGCGCAGGCGGTATCGTCGGAGAAATGAAAACAGGCTGCGTGATAAACGGCGGCTCTTTCGGCAAGGTTTCTTCTGCGGGGGGAAGCTATGTGGGCGGCATTGCAGGCAGCTCGGAGGCTTCTGTCTACGGCAGCGATTCCAAATGTATGCTTTCGGGTGAAAGCTATGTGGGCGGTATCGCAGGCAGCGGACATGATATTTACAACTGCCGTGCGTTTGTGGATATAAGCGGCGCTTCCGAATATTACGGCGCTGTTGTGGGCAGCTGCGACGGAGAGTTGAGCGCAAATATCTTTGTCAGCGATACTCTCGGAGGAGTTGACGGAGTAAGCTATTCGGGCAAGGCAGCTCCCGTTTCATATGAAAAGATGATGGCTTCCGCTTCGGTGCCCGGTCAGTTCGGAAAGATGTATCTGACATTTATTGCTGATGATAAGGTCATTGATTCTATATCCGTTCCTTACGGAGGGGAGATTTCCGAAGATATGATGCCCGAAATACCCGAAAAGGAAGGCTATACGGCGGCATGGGACAAATTTGACATGGAAAACATAACCTTCGACCTTGATATTGAAGCGGTTTACACCAAATATGTGACTGCTCTTGCAGGAGAATACGAGCGTGAGAACGGTCTGTCCGTTATGCTCTGCGAGGGAATGTTTACCGAGGGTGATACGCTGACTCTTACCAAAAAGGACATTTCCTTCATGGCTAAAGGCACAAAGGATATGGTTGAGCAGTGGGGAGTAAGGATAAACAGCGACGGTATGGTTTCTCATAACTTCCGTTATCTCCCGCCTGAAGGAGCAAAGAATATTCAGATATATCAGTATAAGGGTGACAAGTGGGTGCCTGTTGAAAGCGAGCCTGACGGCAGCTACTATGTTTTTGCCGTTGACGGCACGGAAGCGCTGCTTGCCATGACGGGAGATTACAGTGACCCGAAGCTTGTCATAATTATATCCGCAGGAGCAGGTGCGTTGGCTGTTTTAATTATCCTGCTGATTATAAGGCGGCGAAGAAAAGCAAAGCGTGTTCGGGCGGTTCCAAATATTCGGAATGACGAAGAAAAGATTCTTCCCGAGGAAAAGGTAAAATAAAACAACAAAAACTTCGCAAAAGGCGGTATCTGCTTTTTGCGAAGTTTCGGTTTGTCGTAAAACTATAATGCATAGGTGTTACTGCGTCAAAAACGTTCCACAGGAACGTTTTTGAGGAAAAGATAATTCATTCTTGAAAGAAGGGGGGCGGTCTTGTACGCCCCCCTCGAAAT
>JBJERW010000085.1:0-29691 GCA_051882475.1 Huintestinicola sp.
CTATGAAGCCCTTCATCGGCTACAATGTTGGCGATTACTGGGCACACTGGCTTGAAATGGGCGAGAAGCTCGGCGACAAGGCTCCTAAGATCTTCAACGTTAACTGGTTCAAGCAGGACGAAAACGGCAACTTCATGTGGCCCGGCTTCGGCGACAACATGAGAGTTCTCGACTGGATCATCAAGAGATGTGAAGGCACTATCGACGCTGAGGAAACTGCTATCGGTTACCTTCCCAAGAAGGGCGATATCAACCTCGAAGGCATTGAGGACGAGATCACTCCCGAAGTTATGGACAAGCTCCTTGCAGTTGACAAGGATCTCTGGACAAAGGAGATCGCTGAAATGCGCAGATACTACAGCGAGGATATTGAAGCTAAGGGCGGACATATCCCTGCAGCTCTCAAGGCTCAGCTTGACAAGATCGAGGCTAACCTTAACAAGTAATTTCTGCTCGGCATAAAGCCGATGCTATAAAAACAAGCGTGTATGGTTCTTGCTGTACACGCTTGTTTTTTGATAATTCACCAATAAATATGGAGGAAATTATGAAGGAAAAATCATATGATCGCCTGAAAAAGCAGATAGAATTTCTGCTTGAAGCGGATAAGATGAAGAGCCTTTACCGTCAGACTTATATTATTCACGACGAAAAACGGGGCGCTTCAATGCGTGAGTTTGAATCGGAAGCCGAAACGTACAAGCGCCGTGAGAACGACGCCGAGCATTCCTTTCACCTTGCGATGTTTGCCATGCTCCTTGCGGAACATTCAAACTCCGACATTGACGTTCTGCACGTCATGAAAATGGTTCTGATACATGATGTGGTGGAGATAGACGCAGGGGACACCTATTGTTATGATGCGAAAGGATATGAAACCAAGAGGGACAGGGAGGAAAAAGCGGCGGACAGGCTTTTCGGCATACTGCCCGACGACCAGCGTGATGAAATGAGAGCGCTTTGGGAGGAATTTGAAGCCATGGAAACTCCCGAAGCGAAATTTGCTGCCGCCCTTGACCGTATGCAGCCAATGCTGTTAAACTATACCAAAAACGGAGTCAGCTGGCAGGAGCACGGCGTTAAGCTTTCTCAGGTGGAGGAGCGGAACAAGCACATCGCCGACGGCTCGGAGGAGCTGTGGGAGTATATGCTGTCCGTTCTTGAAGACGCCCGTGACAAAGGCTTTTTAAAGGATTAAATCGGAAGGAAATTTTGAACCATGAAGGTAGTAGTACAGAGAGTAACGGAGGCAAGCGTCAGAGTTGACGGAAATGTTGTCGGACAGATAGGAAAGGGTTATCTGCTTCTTGCAGGCTTCGGTCCCGACGATATGGCTGCCGACTGCGAACGCCTTGCCAAAAAAATATCGTCCCTGAGGATATTCAGTGACGAGAACGACAAGATAAATCTTTCGTTGAAGGACGTTGACGGAGAGATACTCTGCATTTCACAGTTTACGCTGTATGCCGACTGCTCCCACGGCAACAGACCAAGCTTTATAAATGCGGCAAAGCCCGAAACGGCTGAACCTCTTTACGAGTATTTTTGCAGTGAGCTGAAAAAATATGTTCCCAAGGTGGAGAAGGGTATATTCGGCGCAGATATGAAGGTGTCGCTGCTCAACGACGGTCCGTTTACGGTGGTGCTGGAATAATCTTTTGGTTTCCGTTTTGAAAAAAGATCATCTTATTTAGGGTGTGTTGACACTACCGCTCAACGCCCGTCTTGCAGCATATTTTCCGTCTTTCTGCGTTAATTTTCCTTGCAATACGCAAGTATTACTGCGGAAAATTGCCTTGAAATACGAAAAATCTGCTTGCAATCCGAACATTTCGGATAGTGTCAACACACCCTAGAGGTTCCAATTAGTCATTATGCTGAAAATAACATAAAAAATTCGGCGTTTTGATGCAGGAAAAACGGGACTTTTGGGCGTTGAATATTGTTATATATACAGAGCGCTCAAAAAGCATAACGGAGGTGATCGTTTGACGGACGAGGAATTTGAAAAGATAATGAAACGGCATATCAATTCGGTCCTGCGGCTTGCCTATTCTTATCTGAAAAGCATGGCGGAGGCGGAGGACGCCGCCCAGGAAGTTTTCTTAAGCCTGTTTTGCAGCAAAACTGCTTTCCACTCTCACATAGAGGAAAAAGCATGGCTGATGAAGGTGACTGTCAATACCTGTATCAACAGGCTGCGTTCTCCGTGGTTTTCACGGCGGACAGGCAGCGATATCCCCGAAGATATTATGGAGGATTTTCCCGAAAATGAAAAAGAAGCACTCATGGAGGTCATGAGCCTTCCCGAAAAATACAGAACGGTTATCCACCTTTTCTATTACGAGGGATATTCCGTCAGGGAGATCGCAAAAATAACAGGCGTTGCCGAATCGACCGTCAGAACCAGACTTCAGCGTGGCAGAGAACGTCTTAGGCTCGTTCTGACCGACAGGCAGGAGGCAGCAGTCATATGAATATTTATCATTATAAAAACGCAATGGACAGGATAGAAGCGGACAGCGAATTGATTTCCGAGGTAATAACAAAAGCTCATTCGCAGGGTGCGGCGCACAGAAAGAAGCAAATGCGAAGCCGCTTTTTTCCTCTGATAGCTGCGGCGGTGATAATGCTTGCGGGGACAACTGTTTATGCGGCTGAAAACGGGATATTCCGTATCCTTTTCGGCTCGGACAGGGACTGTACTCCCTTTGAAAATCTGACAGGGGAAATAATCGCCGATTCAATTGACATATATCTTGACGGATTGAACGTTACTCCCATAGGCTATGCCGCCGACAGCTATACGGTCTATTCGGTTTTCCGCCTTGATTTCCCCGAAGCGCTTCCCGAAAGCGAAGGGTATTATGAGATACAGTCGGACGGCTATACCCATTACGGGGAGAAGCTGAATAAAATGTTCGGAAGCTTCAGTGATTGTGAGTCAGCCATAGGGGGAGCGGCGTTATATTATTACAAAGAGGACGCCGACACCCTTTATGCGGTGTATGTGGTCAGCTGCAATGAAAAAATGTTCGGTACTGTTGACCTTGAATGTACCTGTCTAAATCTTGCAAGGGATCTACAAGGTCTTACTTCGGAAAGTATGATATATGACAAAATGCTGTTCACCGCAGACTTTCATGTGACTATCCCCGAAACGAAGCCGCTGTGCTTTGAAACCGAGGGAACGGTTTTTGAAGGCTCTTCCGCAGAAGCAGCTCCGTGCAGTATCATTATTAACGGCGACGATACGATAAACGGAGATGCCGCAGGAATAATGGATAAGGTGATGCTCAACGGCGGAGATAGTCCTCAAAACAATACCTATGTTACCTTGAAAAACGGCGAGAGGGTGTATGCAAAGGGGATATCCATAAGCTACAATTACGGCTCGAACAAGGTGATCGGCGGTTATCTTATCGACCTCCCGTCGGAAGGCTTGTATGATCAGCTTGATAATTTCCGATTCCATGCATATTTGTCCTATCCCGTTGACACGGAGCAGGTCGTTTCGCTGACAATAAGCGGAAATACAATGTACCCCGAATAATTATCCATATACATAAATACAAAAGGCGCTTCGGATAAAAAGCGCCTTTTGTATTTATAATATAATGAAAAATTAATTGCTCATAGTGTTGAGAATATCTGTTTTTCCGTCCGATACTTCCTTGGATAACTCGTCCGAAAGCATCATGGTCATGACCGTGCTTTTTGAATACATCACAAGACCGTACAGACCGTCCTTTTTGTAGTAAAGTCCCGTAACGCCATTCTCGGAAAGCTTGCAGTCATATTCCCAGCCTGCGTCGGCAAACATCTGCTTCATCTCCTTGAGATTTGCGGAGGAGTAAGCTTTCATCGTGCCGTAGGATTGCAGCCCGTATTCCTCGCTGCATATGTAATAGTCGCAGTCGGTGCCGTTTGCCGAGGAGTAATTGTAAAGATACAGTCCGCTTACGCTGTAATATTTCATGTTCAGCTTTTCGGTTATCTCGTCCATGGTCATGCCCCACGAAAGTCCCTTGAACGGCTTTGTGAGAGAATCCGAGGAGGAGCTTTTAAGCACTCCGTCCGAGCCGAATTTGTACACCTTGCCCTTGATCTTTACCGAAACGTTTTGACGCATTTTTCCGTCTGTGCCGAAATAATATGTTTTTCCGCCGATCTTTCGCAGACCTGTCCTCATGACACCGTCCTTGCCGAAATAGTACCTGCTGCCGTTTAGCTTTACCCAGCCCGTTGCCATTTTTCCCTTTTGGGACGAGAGAAAGTAATATTTGCTGTCGCCGACCTTTTTCCAGCCCGTGACCGCCGTGCCGTTTTTGTCAAAATAGTATTTGCAGCCGTCGATAGTCTGCCAGCCTGTAAGCTTTTTTCCCGTTGAGTCGTCCTTGTAGCTGTAGCCCGAATCGGTTTTTACCCATTCGGCAGAAGCCGAAGCGGACAGTGCAGATACCGCCGACAGCGATAATGCCGCAGCAAGTACGGCGGATATAGTTTTCCGAATAAACTTGTTCATGATGACAGTCCTTTCCGAGAATGAAATGTATATTCACATTCTATCATAATTTATTCAAAAAATCAACGGGCAGATATGTTATAATAAATAATATATAATTAATTAACAGGAGCTATATCTAAAATATGATAAAATTCATTGCCACCGACCTGGACGGCACACTTCTTGACAGCAGAAAAAGACTGCCCGAAAACTTCTTTGACCTTGTCCGCAGACTGCACAGTATGGGGATAATTTTTGCGGCAGTTTCGGGACGGCAGTATTACAGCGTGGAGGAGCTTTTCATGCCCATCCGTGACGAGATGATGTTCATTGCGGAAAACGGAGGGATAGCCTTTGAAAAGGGGAAGATGATATACGCCGACCCCATGACCGACGAGGACGTTATCAGAATGACTCGTGAGGTCACTTCCGTCAGAAGCGATATCCGTGTGATACTGTCGGGGGAAAGATCCGCTTACATAAAAAGCGGAGATACGGATTTCTATAATTTCTCCGATCAGTTCTGCACAAGGCTTGATACCCTTGACCGCTATGAGTATTTTACGAAAATAGACGGCGAGCATATCATAAAAATTGCGGCTTACGATGTTCATGCCGAGAGTGAGCTCTATCCGAGAATGAGGGAGCTTGAACCGGATTTCAATGTTATCCTTTCAAGCGACACATGGGTGGATATCGTTGCAAAGCACGTAAACAAGGGAAATGCGGTGAAAAATCTGCTTGACAGGCTTGGTATCTCTCCCGATGAAGCAATGGTTTTCGGAGATTATCTCAACGATTACGAGATGATGAGCACCTGTACCTACAGCTTTGCCATGGAAAACGCTCACCCCGAGCTTAAAAAGGCGGCTGCCTTTACCGCTCCTTCAAATGATGACAACGGAGTCGTAAGAACCATATACAAAATGATACCCGAACTGAAAACAGAATGGAGTAAATAAATGGAAAATACAGAAATGCGCAAAAAAATTGACAAGCTGCTGCTTCGGGTCAAGACCCCTTCAAGATATATCGGAGGAGAGCTGAACAGCGTTGTCAAGAACAGGGACAAGGTCGATGTAAGATTTGCCTTCTGCTTTCCCGATTCCTACGACGTTGGAATGTCCCATATCGGAATGAAGATACTTTACTCCCTCAAAAACAGGCGGGAGAACTGGTGGTGCGAGAGAGTTTTTGCCCCCTGGCCCGATTTTGAGGAGCTTATGCGGGAAAATGACATACCGCTTTACGGTCTGGAAAGCCTTGATCCCATAAAGGATTTTGATTTTATCGGATTTACCGTTCAGTATGAGCTTTGCTACAGCAATATACTGAATATGCTTGACCTTGCGGGACTGCCCGTCCGTGCGGAGGACAGGGGAGATGAATATCCTGTTGTGGTTGCGGGAGGTCCCTGCGTGTGCAATCCCGAACCGCTCTGCGACTTTATCGACCTGTTCATCATCGGAGAGGGCGAGGAGGTCAACATGGAGCTCCTTGAGCTTTACGAGGGCATGAAGAAAAGCGGTAAGTACACTAAGCAGAGCTTTCTGGAGGAAGCGGCAAAGATAGAGGGTATCTATGTCCCGTCCTTCTATGACGTGTCCTATGACGAAAAGGGGATAGTTGAGAGCATAAGGCCCAACCGCAGCGGCGTTCCCGAAAAGGTCACAAAGAGAATTATAAATGATATGGATAAGGTTTTTTATCCCGATGAGTTTGTAGTCCCCTTTTCCGATATCGTCCACGACAGAGCCGTGGTGGAGGTGCTCAGAGGGTGCATAAGAGGCTGCCGCTTCTGTCAGGCAGGCTTTATTTACAGACCGTTCAGAGAAAAGTCCACCGATACAGTGTGCCGACAGGCAAAATGCCTCTGCGAATCCACGGGATATGAGGAGGTTTCCCTCTCCTCCCTCAGCACAAGCGATTTCAGCGACGTGGAAAATATGCTGCTGAAAATGACGGAATACACCGAGGGAGAAAAGGTGAACCTTTCCTTGCCCTCCATGAGAATAGACCGTTTCAGCAAGGAGCTTATGGAGCAGCTTCAGAAGGTCAGAAAGAGCGGACTTACCTTCGCACCCGAAGCAGGAACTCAGCGGCTGAGAGATGTTATCAACAAAAATATCACCGAGGACGAGATAATGCGTGCGTGCAGGACTGCCTTTTCGGGCGGATACTCGGCGGTAAAGCTGTATTTCATGCTGGGACTACCCGAAGAAACGGACGAGGATATTATAGGTATAGGAAAGCTTGCGGAAAGAATAGCCGATGAATTCTACCGGAATCCGAGCAGACCAAAGGGTCAGCGTTTGCAGATATCCATAAGCTGCGCCACATTCGTGCCCAAGCCCTTTACCCCCTTTGAATTCGAGCCGCAGATAACCGTTGAGGAGATAAAGCGCCGTCAGAAGCTGCTCCTTGACAGCACAAAGGGTAAAAAATATATCAATGTCAGTTACCATAACTACCGCATAAGCATTCTCGAAGCAGCCCTTGCAAAGGGTGACAGACGACTTGGCAGGGTCATCGAGAGGGCATGGCGGACAGGCTGCAAATTTGACGGCTGGGACGAGCTGTATAAATTCGACACATGGATGGAAGCCTTTAAAGAGGAGGGTGTTGATATCGGTTTCTACTCCCACAGGAAAGCGGAGTACGACGAGCATACGCCGTGGGAGCACCTTGATTATATGATATCGAAAAGCTTCCTTATCAGGGAGAACAAAAAGGCGCATGAAGCCGTTACCACACCAAACTGCCGTGAAAAATGCTCCGCCTGCGGAGTGAGCGGCTGCACGGGCGAGGTCTGCGAGGTCGCAAGGAAGGGAGGCGCTTCCGCATGAACAAGGTAAACGTCAGAGCAGTCTTTTCAAAGCAGGGCAGAGCGGTCTATATATCCCACCTTGACCTGATGAAAGCCATGCAGAGGGCGCTCAAGCGTTCAAAGCTGCCCGTATGGTATACCGAGGGGTACAATCCGAGGATATATCTGAACTTCCCTCTTGCGCTGTCCCTGGGAGTGGAAAGCGCCTGCGAGCCGATGGATATGGCGGTGGTGGAGGAAATTTCCCCCGAGGAGATAAAGGACAGGCTCAATGCGGTGCTCCCCGAAGGTATCGCCATAGAAAAATGCTTTTATCCGAAAAATAACATTAAGGATATGGGCTTTGCGGAATACAATATCGTTTTCGGAGCGGAAAAGGGAGATCTCAAGACTCTCTTTGACGAATTCACGGCTCGGGAAACCATTGTCGTGAAGAAGCATTCAAAGAAAAAGGGCGAGGTAGAGGTGGATATAAAGCCGTATATAAATGTGTTGGCAGTATCTGCCGATGGAGTATCTGCCGATAATGACAGGCTCAGTGTTGACATAAGGCTGCCCGCAAGCATTGATTTTAACCTGAACGCAGGGATAGTTTCGGGAGCATTCTTAGAATTCTGCCGTGAAAAGGGAGTTAATGCCGAATGCTGTTGTACAAAACGCACAAATATTCTCTGCGGAGATGGCTCGGTATTTGCTTAATATACATAAATTTGAAAATATCAAAAAAACTCTTGAAATTTGCTGATAAGTGTGGTAAAATAATTACGCATTTAAAATTCCGCCAAAGTATGCCCTTTTGCAAGGATTATTGAGGCGAGAGTAATGCCTTATCCCGAAACGGGATATGACATTAAAGGGACAGTCCGCTGCCGCAGCCGCTTCGATAAAGCGTCAGAAAGCGGTTTTGTAAACAAACGGCATGAATGTCTTATGATTTTAGGAGGATATAAAAATGGACGCACTCAAGCTCATCAGCAACTCAAGCCTTAAAGCAGAAGTTCCTGCTTTCAACGTAGGTGACACCGTAAAGGTACACGTAAAGATCAAGGAAGGCGAAAAGTACAGAATTCAGATCTTTGAAGGCACCGTTATCGCAAAAAGACACGGCGGCATTCAGGAAACCTTTACTGTAAGACGTGTAGCTCACGGCTGCGGAATCGAAAGAGTATTCCCTATCCACTCTCCTGTAGTTGACAAGGTTGAGGTTGTAAGAACAGGTAAGGTTAGAAGAAGCAAGCTTTACTACCTCCGTGACAGAGTCGGCAAGGCTGCCAAGGTTAAGGAGCAGATTGACTGATAAAGTCGGAACTCAGAACCTGTTTTCATAAGAAATGTGTGCGGATTTTTGAGCATAATTTTGTTGCAGACTAGGCAAAAATCCGCAGGCGGGCTGTCGCCCGGCAAGGATTTTTAACGCAGTCTGCGGCAAAATTTGCCGAAAAGACGTGCGCATAGCTTTGTGAAGACAGGTTCTCCATAATGAAAGGATGCAAACCTCCTTTCAATTGACCGTGAAAGCGGCGGATTTAGGAGCGGAGTGCCCGCAATGCATTCCGCTTCACAATAAATTCGCATAGGAATGCGGTCGGCTGTTTGGGGACTTTCAAGTCCCTTTTTTGCTATAAAAAAGTTTTCTGTTCTGCCTGCACAAGGCTCAGGGAAAGGAATGACGGCTATGGCTAAGTATCAGATAAATTACGAAGCACTCGACAGCGACAAAAACAAGGAGAACGGCACCCCCTACGAGGAATTTCTCGAATGGGTGGAAACCATAATATTTGCGTTTTTTGCGGTTATACTTATTTTTACCTTCCTGCTCAGGCAGGCAAATGTTGACGGCGAATCCATGCTGCCTACCCTGAACGACGGCGAAAGGCTTATCGTGCATCACCTTTTCTATACTCCCGAAGCAGGCGATATAGTTATCGTTGACTGCGAGGGTCTTGACAAGGCTATTGTGAAGAGAGTCATCGCAACCGAGGGACAGGCTGTTGATATTGATTTTGAAACAGGCGAAGTCAAGGTGGACGGAACTGTTCTGCAGGAGGATTACATACTTGACCTTACCAAGAGGGACGAGGAGGGACACGATTATCCCGTGACCGTTCCCGAAGGCTGCGTTTTCGTAATGGGCGACAACAGAATGAATTCTCTTGACAGCCGAAGCGCTGTTGTGGGCTTTGTTCCCGTCGAGGACGTTATGGGCAAGGTAGTGTTCAGATTCTGGCCTCTGGACAGGATAGGAACAGTTGACTGATAAAATTATACGCAGATCGAAACGGAGGAAAGACAGACGAAAATCCCGTGTTTTCGTTTGCTTTTCCTCTTTTAGGTTATGCGGACGGTAGTGCAGAAAAAATGCTGCTCCGCCATTGATGAAAGGAAAGATCATATGAACGAAGCTCCGTCAATACAGTGGTTCCCCGGTCACATGACCAAGACCAAGCGCATGATCGGGAAGTATCTGCCGCTTGTTGACGCCGTTGTGGAGGTTATCGACGCAAGAGTGCCTGCGTCAAGCAGAAATCCCGACCTTAACAGCCTCATTGAGGGCAAGCCGAGGATAGTTATCCTTAACAAATGCGACGCTGCCGACGAAAGCGCAAATCAGGCGTGGATAGAATATTTCCGCAGGCAGGGCGTAACGGCGATAGCTGCGGACTGCCGCACGGGCAGGGGACTGAACAAATTCATTCCAACCGTCAGAACAGTCCTTGCAGACCTTATCGCAAAGTACAACGCCAAGGGTATGACGGGAAGGATTCTTCACCTTATGGTGGTGGGAATACCCAACGTGGGAAAGTCCTCCTTCATAAACCGCATGGCAGGTCAGAAGAAGGCAAAGGTCGAGGACAGACCCGGCGTTACGAGAGATAAGCAGTGGGTAATGCTTGAAAGCGATATGGAACTGCTTGATATGCCCGGTGTGCTCTGGCCGAAGTTTGAGGATATGTCCGTCGGCGAAAAGCTTGTCTTTACGGGTGCAGTAAAGGACGATGTGGTGGATACCGAGCTGCTTGCGGGCAGACTGCTTCTACTGCTTAAGAGTATCGCTCCCGAAAAGCTGACGGAGCGCTACAAGATAAGCCTTGACACAGATGACATTGAGGACGATATGACCATGCTTTCCCCCGGGGCGGCAGAAGGCTACGAGCTGCTGACGAGAGTCGGCAGGGCAAGAGGTATGCTTGTTTCGGGAGGAGAAATAAACACCGAGAGAGCGGCTGTTACCGTTCTCGACGAATTCCGAAGCGGAAAGCTCGGCAGGATAACCCTTGAGCTTCCTACGGAGTAAGGACAGGATATGGCTTTGAAACTGACAACGGAAAATCTTTTTGAATATGACAGCGCCGTAAGAAACGAATATGCGGTATTCGGCGGCGTTGATGAAGCAGGGAGAGGGCCTCTTGCGGGAGATGTCTATGCCGCAGCCGTTATCTTTGAAGAGGGAACGGTCATAGAGGGGCTTAACGACAGCAAAAAGCTGACCGAGAAAAAGCGTGAGGCGCTGTTTGACGAGATAACCGCAAAAGCTGCCGCATACTGCATCGGCACGGCTTCGGTGGCGGAGATCGAGCAGTACAATATCCTTAACGCTGCCTTCCTTGCCATGAAAAGAGCGGTGGACGGTCTGAGTATCACTCCCATGACAGCTCTTGTGGACGGGAACAGAGCGCCCGAGCTTGGTATCCCCGTACATACGATAGTAAAGGGCGACGGAACATCGGCAAGCATTGCTGCGGCTTCCGTCCTTGCAAAGGTCAGCCGTGACAGGTATATGCTGAAGCTTGCCGAGGAGTATCCACAGTGGCAGTTTGAACGGCATAAGGGCTACGGCACCAAGCTTCACTATATGATGCTTGACGAATTTGGCCCGTCACCCGTTCACCGAATGTCATTCCTGAAAAAATACTATGACGCAAAATCGGAGAGATAGGGGTCTGACAAAGTCCGAAACGGGCAGGCTGGGAGAAGAGCTTGTCGCTTATTATCTGGAAAGATCGGGCTACAGGATTCTTAAAAGGAATTTCCGCATCAAGGGCGGGGAGATTGACATTATCGCCGAAAAGGACGGCATTACCGCATTTGTCGAGGTAAAGACACGAAGCGAATCCGCTCTTGAAACGGGTGCGGAGGCGGTGAACTCGGTGAAAAAGCGGCTCATTCTCCGCGCGGCGCAGGAATATATGCTCCGATTTCCCGAATGCGGTCAGCCGAGGTTCGACGTAGCCGAGGTTATTGTCCGAAACGGAAGAGCTTCGGGGCTCCGCTATTTTGACAACGCCTTTGACGGAGGCGAAAAGGAATTTATTCTGTAAGGAGCTTTGATATAGCCGAAGACAGATCATACAAATACCCAATAAAAGTGCAGACAAAAATCTGCGCAAAAACCATATTTGCAAGTTTTTACGCAGATTTTTGTACGCTTTTTAAGTATAAAATAAATTATCGGGGGATATCCCGGGAAAAGGATGATTTTTTATGTTCTATAAAAGCACACGTGACAGCAGCGTGAAGATAAGCGCTGCCGAAGCAATTATTCAGGGCATTTCCGCTGACGGAGGACTCTTTGTTCCCTCCGAGATACCGTCCGTTACCATGGACGAGATCGTAAAGCTGGGCGATATGACCTATGCCGAAAGAGCGGCTTACGTTTTTTCAAAGTACCTTACCGATTTTACCGACGCAGAGCTTAAATACTGCACCGAAAGCGCATACAACGACAAGAGCTTCGCTTCCGCAGATATCGCCGAGATATCCCACCTTTTTGACGGCACATATGTACTTGAGCTGTGGCACGGACCTACATGCGCATTCAAGGATATGGCGCTGCAGATACTTCCTTATCTGCTTACAACCTCACTTAAAAAGGTCAACATGAACAAGAAGGTCGTTATCCTTGTTGCAACATCGGGCGATACGGGAAAGGCTGCTCTCGAAGGCTTTGCTGACGTTGAGGGTACGTCCATCATGGTATTCTACCCACAGGACGGCGTTTCCGCAATGCAGAAGCGTCAGATGGCTACTCAGGACGGCAAAAACGTTACCGTATGCGCTCTCAAGGGCAATTTCGACGACTGTCAGAGCGGCGTAAAGCAGATATTCACAAACCCCGAGATAAAGGATAAGCTTTCCGAGAACGGCATGATGTTCTCCTCCGCAAACTCCATCAACTGGGGCAGACTTGCACCTCAGATCATCTACTACATCTCCACCTACGCAGAGCTTGTGAAGGACGGGGAGATCAATGCAGGGGACAAGATAAACATAGTTGTTCCCACAGGAAATTTCGGAAATATCCTTGCGGCTTACTATGCAAAGAACATGGGTATGCCCGTTAACAAGCTTATCTGCGCTTCAAACGCAAACAACGTTCTTACTGATTTCCTCACAACAGGCGTTTACGACAGAAACAGAAAGTTCATCACAACCGTTTCTCCTTCAATGGATATCCTTATTTCCTCAAATCTTGAAAGACTTCTCTACATCATGTGCGGCGAAAACGACGCTCAGATAAAGGAATGGTTCGGCGCTCTCGCTTCCGAGGGCAGATACGAGGTTTCCGATGATGTTAAGGAAAAGCTTTACGCCGATTTTGCCGCAGGCTGCTGCGATGATGTTCAGACAAAGGCTACCATCAAGGAGATCTACGACAAGTATTCCTACACTCTCGATACTCATACTGCCGTTGCTGTAAGGGTATACGAGGATTACAAGGCAAAGACAGGCGACACCACGAAGACAGTTATCGCCTCCACCGCAAGCCCCTACAAGTTCAGCGCTTCCGTTCTTGAAGCTATCGAGGGCAAAAAGCCCGAAACTGACGAGTTTGCAATGGTTGACCGCCTGAACGAGCTTTCGGGATACGATATCCCCAAGTCCCTCGCAGAGCTTAAAAACAAGGAGATCAGATTCAAGGGCTCTATCGAAAAGGACGGCATGAAGGAATTTGTCCTCAAGTCCCTTGGTCTTTGATAAATTGGCATATTGCCGAAAGGGGGAGATGTAATGTCACTTTGGGTCATAGGCGATACGCATCTTTCCTTTGCAGCGGATAAGCCTATGGACGTTTTCGGAGGCTGGGACAATTATGTGGAAAGGCTGTCCGAAAACTGGGAAAGGGAGGTTTCCGAGGAGGATACCGTTGTAATAGCGGGAGATATATCCTGGGCGATGAATTTTAAGGAGGCTCTTCCCGATTTCCGTTTCATACATAATCTTAAGGGTAAGAAAATTATCCTTAAAGGAAACCACGACTACTGGTGGAGTACCATGTCCAAGATGAATGCGTTCCTTGGGGAAAACGGGTTCGACAGCATTTCCATACTGCACAACAACCATTACGCCTACGGCAGCTTCGGCATATGCGGCACAAGAGGCTGGATAAACGACGATTCCGAGCCTGCGGACGCAAAGGTACTTGCAAGGGAAACGGGACGCCTTGAAGCGTCTATAGTTTCAGCCGAAAAGGCAGGGCTTGAACCGATAGTGTTCCTGCATTATCCCCCCCTTTACGGAAACGAATATAACCTTGATATTCTTGATGTCATGTACAGACACGGGATAAAAAAGTGCTTTTACGGTCATGTCCACGGTAAAAGCAGCGATTATGCGGTCAACGGCGAGCGTGACGGCATTGATTTTCGTCTTGTGTCCTGTGATTATATGCAATTTTGCCCATATAAGGTAATGTGATTTTGTGTAAAAGGCAGAAATCAAGAATAGAATATAGCTTTATTAAATAATATGTGATATAATCTTTTTATATGCTTATATTAAAATGGAGGATGTAAATAATGAGCTTAAAGTCTACAAATAAAGTTGAAACAAACGTATACGAGGTCGAAGCTGCAGCAACCGCCGAGCAGTTTGAAGCAGCTATCCAGAAGGCTTACAACAAGGCTAAGAACAAGATAAGCGTTCCCGGCTTCAGAAAGGGCAAGGCTCCCAGAAAGATGATCGAGAAGCTTTACGGCGAAAGCTGCTTCTATGAGGACGCAGTTAACGATATGATCCCCGAGATCGTAGGCGGAGCTATCGACGAGGCTAAGCTTGAGGTCATTGACCGTCCCGAGATCGACGTAACTTCCCTCTCCAAGGAAGACGGCGTTGTATTCAAGGCAAAGGTTACCGTTAAGCCTGAGGTTGAAATTTCCGATTATAAGGGAATAGAAGTAACAAAAACTGTCAAGACTGTAACTGACGAGGACGTTGACGCTTCCCTCCAGCAGATAAGAGAGAGAAACGGCCGCCTTGTTACTGTTGAGGACAGAGCAGTAGAAAACGGCGATACAGCAAACATCAACTTCGAGGGCTTCATGGACGGCAAGCCTTTCGATGGCGGCAAGGAAGACGGCTTTGACCTTAAGATCGGTTCGGGTCAGTTCATTCCCGGCTTTGAGGAGCAGATCATCGGAAAGACAACAGGCGAGGAGTTCACTATCAATGTGACCTTCCCCGAGAACTATCAGATGACCGAGCTTGCAGGCAAGCCCGCAGAGTTCAGGATCAAGCTCAACGAGATCAAGGCAACAGAGCTTCCCGACCTTGATGACGATTTTGCAAAGGATACTTCCGAGTTTGATACTCTTGACGAGATGAAGGCTGACATCAGAAAGAATCTTGAAGAAAGAGCTGCAAGAAACGCCGATACAGAAGTAGAAAACAAGATTTACGACACACTTATCGAAAAGATGAACGCTGAGATCCCTCAGGTGATGTTCGAGAACAGGATCGACGAGCTTGTAAGAGATTTCGAGATGCGTCTTTCACAGCAGGGTCTTGACCTTGCTATGTACCTCTCCTTCACAGGAATGGACGAGGCTGCATTCAGAAAGACATTCGAGGAGCAGGCTCAGAAGACCGTTAAGGTCAGACTTGCTCTTGAAAAGATCGCTGAGCTTGAAAACATTCAGGTTTCCGATGAAGCTGTTGAGGCAGAGTTCGCAAAGATGGCTGAAGGCTATCAGCTCCCTGTTGAGCAGGTCAAGCGTGCAATTCCTGCTGAGGGCATCAGAAAGGATCTGACCATCACAGAGGCTTCCAAGCTTGTAAAGGACAGCGCTAAGATTTCCGAATAACCTACAACTTTTAACGGAGGTAATCTGAAATGAGTTATATGCCCTATGTAGTCGAGCAGACAAGCAGAGGCGAAAGACAGTACGATATTTTTTCCAGACTTTTGAACGACAGGATCGTTATGCTTTCAGATGAAGTAAACGACACAACTGCAAGCCTTGTTGTGGCTCAGCTGCTGTTTCTTGAGGGTCAGGATCCCGAAAAGGATATCAGTCTGTACATCAACAGCCCCGGCGGTTCTGTTAGCGCAGGCTTTGCGATTTATGATACCATGCAGTACATCAAGTGCGATGTTTCCACTATCTGCATAGGCTTGGCGGCTTCAATGGGTGCATTTCTGCTTTCATCGGGTGCAAAGGGCAAGCGCTTTGCTCTGCCCAATTCCGAGATAATGATCCACCAGCCCCTTATCGGCGGCGGCGGAATTTCAGGTCAGTGCTCCGATATCAAGATCAGAAGCGACCATATGCTGTACACAAGAGAAAAGCTGAACCGTATCCTTGCAGAGAACACAGGCAAGGATATCAAGACCATTGAAGCTGATACGGACAGAGATAATTTTATGTCTGCCGATGAAGCTGCCGCATACGGTCTTATAGATAAGGTTATTGCTCACAGATAATCAATTCGTAAGCCCCATTGATTGCGATGGGGCTTACGGTTTATAAAAGGACAAAGAAAGGACGAACCCTTTTATGGCAGGAAATGATAGATCATTAAAAAGATGCAGCTTCTGCGGTAAAACGGAAACCGAGGTGCAGAACGTTTTCTCCGCAGGGGGAGCGAATATCTGCGACGAGTGCGTTATTTACTGCTACGAGATGCTGATGAACAATGAAGCGCTGGGATATGTTCCCGACCCCGATCACCTCTCACGTAACGGAAAGAAGGGCGGAAAGCAGCTCCAGCTTGTAAAGCCCGCCGAGATAAAGAAAATTCTTGACGATTACGTTATCGGTCAGGACGCAGCGAAGATATCCCTTGCGGTTGCTGTTTACAACCATTATAAGCGTATAAACAGCCTTAAGGACGAAAGCAATGATGTTGAGATACAGAAGTCGAACGTTATCCTGCTCGGTCCTACGGGCGTGGGAAAAACTCTCCTTGCACAGACTCTTGCAAAGATACTTCAGGTGCCCTTTGCCATTGCTGACGCAACAACTCTTACCGAGGCAGGATATGTGGGCGACGATGTTGAGAACGTCCTCCTCAGACTTATTCAGGCTGCGGATTACGATATCGAAGCCGCAGAGAAGGGTATTGTATATATAGACGAGATCGACAAGATCGCAAGAAAGTCCGAAAATACATCAATTACCCGTGACGTAAGCGGCGAAGGCGTTCAGCAGGCGCTGCTTAAAATCATTGAGGGTACAGTTTCCAACGTTCCTCCTCAGGGCGGAAGAAAGAATCCCTATCAGGAATGTCTGCATATCAACACGAAAAACATTCTCTTTATCTGCGGCGGAGCATTTGACGGTCTGGAGCAGACTATCAAAAAGAGAAAGGAATCCTCAACTCTCGGATTCGGTGCTGATATCAAGAGCAAGGCGGAAGCGGACAAGAACATCTTCAAGGACGTTACTCCTCATGACCTTGTAAAATTCGGCATGGTCCCCGAGCTTGTGGGACGTCTGCCTGTTATCACCGTTCTGGACGAGCTTGACCATGCTGCCCTTGTGCGTATTCTGAGCGAGCCGAAGAATGCTCTTGTAAAGCAATACAAAAAGCTGTTCGAGCTTGACGGAATAGAGCTTGTGTTCGACGACGACGCTCTCACGGCTATTGCCGAGAAGGCTATCAAGCAGAAAACAGGCGCAAGAGGACTTCGTGCCATTGTTGAAGGTGTGCTGCTGAACACAATGTTCGAGGCTCCCTCGGACGAGAAGATAACCAAGGTCACCGTGACCGAGGCGTGCATTACGGAAGGCGCAAAGCCGCTTGTTGCTGTGGGCAAAAAAGCCCCTGTTCAAAAGAAAAAGGCATAATATATAATACTAATCTTTAACCAACCTATAGACAAATCTGTCAGCTATAACGAAGTCACTCGTCGTCAAGCTCCCTTGCAAGGCGGCAAGCCTTGCTGCGGTCGCTTTCCTAGATTGACTTCGTTCTATCTGCCACCTTTGTCCATAGAACGGTCAAAGATTAGTATAAATCCGAACTCTTTATAAAAAGGGTTCGGATTTTTTTATGCTGTTAATAATTACAGAATACAAAGGCTCGGCAGCGGATTATTATTGATACCGCTGCCGAGCCTTCTTGTTTATATGCGATAAGTATTATAATAATTACAGATTGATAATGACCTTTCCGCTTGCTGTGGGTGAAACCTTTACGGATTCATGACCGAATACCTTTACGCTGAAAGTCTTATCGGTTCCTGTGTAGCTTACCTCAACGCTGTCGCCGTGACGAACCGCAGTAAGGGTGAATACCTTCTTTGCCTCTGTATCGTAAACGCTTGCAGTGATCTCCTTGCCCTCCTCAGGCTCGTAGATAACAAACTCTGCACCGTCAAGGTAGTCGTATTCAAAATCTCTTACGAAGCTGCCGTATGCGATAATGCTGTTAGGCTTTGCAAGGCAGGGGAGTGAGAAGTAGTCAAACTTTTCATTGTAATACTTTCCGCCCTCGTACTGCTTTCCGCTGATAATATCGGTCCACTTGCCTGCGGGAACGTAGAATTCACATGTGCCCTCGTCGTTAAGGATAGGCGCTACAAGGAGATTGTCGCCCAGCATATACTGCTTGTCGAGATAGAGGCATACAGGGTCGTTTGCATAGTCAATGACCATTGCTCTCATCATAGGCACGCCTGTTTCATGAGTCTTTACAGCCTGTGACCAGAGGTAAGGCATCAGCTTGCCCTTGAGCTTTGTGAAGAAGCGGAGCACGTCAACCGATTCCTCGTCGAAGAGCCAAGGCACACGGTAGGAAGAGTTTCCGTGCAGACGGGAATGTGTGGAGAGAAGTCCGAATGCTGCCCATCTCTTGTAGATATCGGGTGTAGCGGTCGCCTCAAAGCCCGACATATCGTGGGAGAAGAAGCCGAAGCCTGACATACAGAGGGAAAGTCCGCCTCTGATAGTTTCAGCCATTGATGTGTACTCTGCGGAGCAGTCGCCGCCCCAGTGAACGGGGAACTTCTGTCCGCCTACGGTTGCGGAACGGGCAAAGAGGCATGCCTTGTTCTCTCCGTAATATTCCTTGAGAACGTTGAATACGGTCTTGTTGTAAAGGTATGTATAGTAGTTGTGCATTGCGATCGGGTCGGAGCCGTCAAAATACTTGACATCGGTGGGTATTCTCTCGCCGAAGTCGGTCTTGAAGCAGTTTACGCCCATGTCGCAGAGAACCTTGAGCTTTGAAGCATACCACTCGCAGGCTGCGGGATTTGTGAAGTCAACCAGAGCCATGCCCGGCTGCCACATATCGCACTGGAACACGCTTCCGTCGGGGTTCTTGATAAAGTAACCGTTCTTTACGCCCTCGTCAAAGAGCTGTGAGCGCTGAGCGATATAGGGGTTGATCCATACGCATATCTCAAGACCCTTGTCTGTTTTCAGTCTGTTGAGCATTGCGGCAGGGTCGGGGAACTGACGCTTATCCCACTCGAAATCGCACCACTGGAATTCCTTCATCCAGAAGCAGTCGAAATGGAACACCTGGAGAGGGATATCACGCTCTGCCATGCCGTCAATGAACGAAGTAACAGTTTCCTCGTCATACTTTGTTGTAAATGAGGTTGTGAGCCAGAGTCCGAATGTGAATGCGGGAGGAAGTGCAGGCTTGCCTGTAAGTGTGGTGTAGTTTGAGATGACCTCGGGGATATCTGCTCCGCCGATTACAAAATACTCAAGATGCTCGCCGGGAACAGTGAAGGAAAGCTTCGATACTGTATCGGAAGCTACCTCGTATGATACCTTATCGGAGGAATTTACGAAAATACCGTAGCCTCTGGAGGAAATGCAGAAAGGAATGCACTTGTAGGACTGATCGGAGCATGTTCCGCCGTCGGAATTCCATGTTTCAACATTCTGACCGTTCTTAACGAAGGTGGTGAACTTCTCGCCGAAGCCGTACATGCATTCGCCAACGGACATAACAAGCTGCTCTCTGAGGTATGTGCTTCTCTTATCTCTTGGGTAGCTCCAGAAGGTGTCGTCCTGAGAAGCGTTCAGACGAGCTGAAACCTTGAATTTGCTTTCCTGAATGATAGTTGTTGCTCTCCAAGCGCCGCCTGTGAGCTTCTTGTCCTTGTAATAGTACTGAACGTTCCAGCTGTATTTTCCGATAACAACTCTTGTGTCGCCCGAAATAAGCTCCCAGCTGTCCTCGTTTTCCTTTACTTCGGGAGTAAAGCCCTGATCTTCGTTAAGCTCGAACTTGGGTGCATTGCCCAGTCCGCCCTTGAAATGGTCGATAGAAACCTTGATAACGTCCTTCTGAGTTGAGGTAAGGTTGATCTCAAACACAGGTCCGCCCAGAGTCATTCCTCTGTTCTGAATGTACTGTGTTGTGGCAAGAACGTTCAAACCGTTTTCGATAGGTTTGATCTCATAAGCCTGCGAAGCGTAATTTACGTCGTAGCCTTTCTGATTAAGCCAGAATCCGTCTGCAAATTTCATGGTTTAGTCCTCCTTGTAATTTATGTATATTTTTTTGTATCGCATTCAAACATTGACAGGGAAATAAAAATCCGCCTGTAATGTTATCGTTTACATTGTATAACATCAACAACAGTTTGTCAAGAGCTTTTTTGAATTTTACAATTATTTAATATCTTTCCAAAGCTTATGTCAATACCCCTTTTCATATTCGGATATCGTCTGCGGGATAAACGATGGTCATGCCGCAGATGTCAATGTATACCTTGAATTCGCATTCGTATTTTTTGTTGTCGGGAGTGCATTCTATCCTCGTGCGGTCAAGAACGACCTTGTCATCATCGGTCAGCTTGTCCTCAATGACATAAGGGTCAAGAGTGCCTTCCGCCGCATTGTAGCCCTCGGTATCAGGCTCAAAGTTCTTTCCGCTGCAGTATACCTCAATGGAGTAGGTCGTCGCACCCTTGTAATAGTTCCTTGCGACATCGGTAAAATGATTTTGTATCTCGTCCATTACTTCGGCAAAATAATCGTCCGAAGTGCAAAGCTCAAGATTGCTTTCCGCAAGCTTTGCGGCTTCGCCGTACCTGCTTCGGGCAATGCTGTTTTCCATGTCCTTACGCAGCTTTACAACGCTCTGCGGTCTGCCGTCAGCTTCGTCCAGATCGGAATCGGGGGAAAGCTGCCCCGTAATTATTACCGCTCCGATAAGAACAGCCAATACAATCGGCATGAAATACAATACTTTGCGATATGCGTCCGTTTTTCGGACAATAGGCGCTCCGCAGTTGGGACATTTGACTGCGTCCTCGCCACATTCGGATTTACAGTATTCGCATATCAACTCACATACCCCCTTTTTATAGTAAATATTATACCACATTGCCAATTAATTTTCAACAATAATTATAATATTTGTGTAATTCTGTTTTCGGCTCCGATCAACTAACGGGAGGAAAGGGTGCAGGAAAACTCCGATTTCAGCATCAGAAATTCTCTTATGTCGGTGAGAATGTGAAAGAGAAGCGCCCTGTTTTCAAACTCCGCTCTCGAAGAGGGCAGCTCGTCCCTTGAATACATCTCGAAGAGCCTGTCCGTTTCAGAAAGGAGATCGGCTGCGTCGTTCAGCTCATGAAATTCATCACTCATTTTATCGAAAAATTCCGAGATAGGTCTTGCCTGTTCGGGAACGAAATTTATCCTCACGATGTCGGAGTATATTCGCTTCAAGATCTTGCACTGCTCCCTTCTCATGTTGACATACCGCAGGAAATAATCGTTGTCCCCCGAAAACGAGTTGCCGATATACCTTACCGCCTCCCGTTTCAGTTCCCCGAGCATTTCCTCGATTTCTTCAAAGCAGGAGCCTGTGTATTCGGATTTATCGTCGGCAAGAATATAAATGGACATTCGCTTGATTATCCTTCTGAACCGCTCGTCCGTTTCCTGCTGAACACGCCTTATGTCAGCAATGTTTTTCGGTATGAACAGATTCAGCAGCACTCCCGTTCCTGCGCCGATAAACAGCAGCAGAAATTCATTGGCTATCATTTCAACTCCGCAGCTCTGCTCCGCAAGATAATGGGTCGCAAGGACGCTGTTCATGGCAATAGCCTCGTTCATGTCGAAGAAAAAGCAGACAAATACAAACAGCGCAAGAACAATACCGAAGGAGCCGAGCCCATATCCCAAAGTGCCGAAGATAAGCGCCGAAAGCACCGTCACCGCACAGAAAGCCGCTATCCTTTTGAGAGCGATCTTTACTGTTTCACGTTTGGTATCCTGAATGGTCAGAATGAGGATTATTCCTGCCGAAGCATAATATTTCAGTCCGAGCAGCAAGGCTATACCCATTGCGATCACCGCTCCTGCGGCGATTTTAATAAGCTTAAGATAATTCAGCTTTTTTATCCTGTTTAACATATTTATTGCTGTTCCTCCCCGTGAAGCCTTATGATAACAAGCTCGGCATTATTGAAAAATCTGGGCAGGGGTATCTTCTCCCTTGCAAGTCCACGGCTGACAATAAATACCTTTTCGCCGAAATCATATTCTCCTCCCGCATATTTCGGGAAAAGCCCCTGGTCGGGAGAATATATGCCGTTTACGAGAAAGGGTATCCTCCACTGCCCTCCGTGGGCGTGACCCGAAACCATGAGGTCAAAATCATATTGCAGATACTTGTCAATATACCGGGGCCGGTGGGATATAAGGATATTATAACAGCCGTTTTCGCTGACGCTGTCACCTGCGGAGGCAAGCTGCCGTTCAAAATTATCCTGCCCCGAAGAAGGGTCGTCCGTTCCGCTTACCGTCAGGTCATTTCCGTTGATATTAAGCGAGAATGCGCTTCCGTCAAGAACGGCTATGCCATAGCCTTCCGTTTCCTCTTTCAGCTCCTCCGCATGACCCGTCCTATGCTCATGATTTCCCGTAACATAAAAGCAGCGGTATTTTTCTCCTGCATATTTCAGAAATTTCCGTGCATTTTCGTTGTCAAGGATATCGTCGTAAATATCTCCGGGCAAAAGTATGATATCGGGGTCGGCTTTTTCTATGGGGCCGATAAGCCGCTCCATTTCGCTGCCGTAATTGCAGCTGTGCAGGTCGGATACTACGGCTATGCAGATATCCCCGCTAATTTTGGGACTGTAAATGTCATACTCCGCCGTTATCATAGGATATCCTGCTGCCGCCAATATTGCTGCGGCGAGGATAATTCCCCAAAAAGCTATACGCACCTTGCTTTTTTTCTTTTTCTCCGTCAAATATCCAACCTCCCTTCACCCAATCATTTTACCATATATCCTTATTTTTTTCAAGAACAAAAAAACGGGACAGCCAACTGCCCCGTTAAAATATAAGCTATGCAAATTATTCCCACTTTATAACATTGCTGCCCGTTTTTGTGCTGAACTTGCATTTGTGAGGATATTCCTCCATGGGACGGGTGTGCTTTCTTGCCCAAGCCTCAGCGCCTGCAACAAGCAGCTCGTCGGTGCCTGTTATCTCCTCCATTGCTGCCTTGTGGCTGAGCACGTCAAGATAATGCTGCTTTCCGTAAGAAATAGCGTTGCACCTTGCCGAACGGAATCCGCTGTCGGTAAGTCTTTCGCCCTTGGGATATATTTCGTCTGCCCACTCCTTGCCGTCAAGAGTATACATAAGCTCCGCAAGCTTTTCGTCAAAAGCAAAAATATATTCGTCCGACTGCTCCTCTAAGTGGCGGATAAGGGTGGAAAGCAGAGCCTCGGTATCGCCGTTGTATTCGACATCTATGAATGCGATCGCTTCCCAGAAATCCTCCTCGGTAAAGCTTTTCTTTTCCTCGCTCCGCTGCTTAAAAAGCTCAAATATGCTCATAAAAAAATACACCTCCATATAATAATGAGCCGATGGCTGCGCTTTTATTCGGCGCTCCCCGATTACTATGCTTTTTGCCTGTATTTCAATGTCCGTAATACGGCATGGTTTTTTCACATTTTCTTCATATGAATATTATATCATATTGACCAATAATTGCAAGAGCTTTTTGCAGTTTTTTGTCACAGTGTTACAAAAACGGTATTTTGCACAAAAAAACCTGTACCGAATAGTACATTCTACAGTAAACGAAACTTGAACGCTTACTGTACAATGTCCTGTCCGATACAGGCAGAAGGGGTATTAATAATAACCAATGAGAATTACAGCAGATCGTTGCGGACAATATCCTCAAGAGTTTCCCTCTTGACAACAACTCTGCTTTCGCCGTTTTTAAGCATAACAACAGCAGGCTTGGGTATCCTGTTGTAGTTTGAGGACATGGAGTAGTTGTATGCGCCCGTTGCGAGGACTGCAAGAATATCTCCCGGCTCAACGGGCTGGATCTCCATTCCTTCGCCGATAAGGTCGCCTGTTTCGCAGCATTTTCCTGCGACGGTCACCGTTTCGCTCTTGGGAAGAGAAGCCTTGTTAGCGACTTCAACATCGTACTTAGACTGATAAAGCGCATATCTCGGATTGTCGCACATTCCTCCGTCAACAGATACGTATGTACGGATATTGGGGATAGTTTTCTTGCCGCCCACCGTGTAGAGAGTTATGCCCGCAGGAGCTGCAATTGAACGTCCCGGCTCGATAAGGATAAAGGGCAGAGCGATATTCTGAGCGGAGCATACCTCCTTGACCTTTTCCGAAACCTTTTCCATGTACTTGTCGTATGCTGCGGGAGCGTCCTCCTCGGTGTATCTGATACCGAAGCCGCCGCCCAGATTCAGTTCCTTTACCTCAAAGCCAAGCTCGTTCCTTATCTTTGCGATAAATGTGAGCATTACCTCTGCCGCACGTACAAATGGGTCGATATCGAATATCTGGCTGCCGATATGACAGTGAAGTCCCACAAGATTGATGTGGCTGTGAGCTATGGCTGCCTTGACAGCTTCGTAAGCCTCTCCCGTTTCAAGAGCAAAGCCGAACTTGGAATCTATCTGACCTGTCATGATGAAATTGTGGGTGTGAGCGTCGATACCGGGCTTGATGCGGTACATGATGTTTGCGGTCTTGCCCGTCTTTTCGGCAAGCTCGTTCAGACGGTTCAGCTCGTAAATGTTATCAACGATTATCCTGCCCACGTTGTTTTCAAGAGCATATGCTATCTCCTCATCGGTCTTGTTGTTGCCGTGGAAGCAGAGCTTTTCGGGGGGGAAGCCAACGCTGAGAGCGGTATAAAGCTCGCCCTCGGAAACAACGTCCAGACCCAGACCCTCTTCAAGCATTATCTTGCACATAGCTTTGCAGCAGAACGCCTTGCTTGCGTAGCATACAAGTCCTGCACCGCCGTAATATTTGTCCATTGAGCCTTTGAAGCTGCGGCAGTGCTCACGGATAAGGTCCTCGTCCATGACGTAAAGGGGAGTGCCGTACTGCTTTGCAAGAGAAACCGTATCCACTCCTCCTGCGGTGAGATGTCCTTCTTCATTTACCGAAAGATTTTTTGAAACTAACATTTTCATTTCCCCAATCTATAATTGATGTATGTCACTCTTCGCTAAGCTCTGTGATAATGCTGCGCAGCTCCTCCGCTCCCTCGCCCGTTTCGGACGAAAAAACAACTGAGCGTATCTCGCTGAAATACGGTATCTCCTCCGCAAAGCCTGCCATGCGCTCTTCCCTTTCCCGTTTGGAAAGCTTGTCCGCCTTTGTAAACACTATTACAAAGGGGAACTCGCTTTCGATAAGGAAGTCTATCATATGCAGGTCGTCCTTGGTGGGGGGATGACGCATATCTATCAGCTGGAAAATAAGCCCCAGCCTTCGGTCGTCATGGAGATAACCCTCGATAAGGCTTGACCAGCGCACCTTGTCCGATTTTGCAACCTTTGCGTAGCCGTATCCCGGCAGATCCACAAGGTAGATGTTTTCCAGAGAATAGAAATTTATGGTTGCGGTCTTTCCGGGCACGGACGAAACTCTCGCAAGATTTTTGCGGTTAAATACCTTGTTGAGCAGGGAAGATTTCCCCACGTTCGACCTTCCCGCAAAGGCAAGCTCAAGCCTGTCCGACGGCGGCAGCTGCGAATATTCGCCGTAGGAACGGTAAAATTCTGCTTTGCTGAAATTCATCGGGTCACTCCTTATAATAATTTTACGAATGAATAGGTATCCTTACATCGTCCTCGCTGCTCCGTGAGGGGATAACGGGGACTTCATTGCTGACACCCATATCCTCCTTTTCCGAAGGGACGAGAGCGACATCGAGAACGTCCGATATTTTCTCTGCAAGAACAAATTCCACGCCCGTTTTAACGACCTCTTCCACCTCGTCAAGGTCGCCCTTATTGCCTGCGGGAATGATGACCGTTTTCATGCCCTCCTTGTAGGCAGCCATGGTCTTTTCCCTCAGTCCTCCGATAGGGAGAACTTTGCCGTGGAGGGTTATCTCACCCGTCATTGCGACGTCCGCTCTTACGGGTATGCCCGACAGAGCCGATACAAGGGCAGTCGTCATTGTAACGCCTGCAGATGGTCCGTCCTTGGGCGTTGCGCCTTCGGGAGCGTGGATATGTATGTCCTTTTCCTTGTAGAAATTCTTGTCGATGCCGTACTTGTCGGCAATGGAGCGGACATAGCTTACGGCTATCTTGGAGCTTTCCTTCATAACGTCGCCCAGAGAGCCTGTTGCTTCGACCGTTCCCTTTCCGTCCATTATAAGCACTTCAAGGGGCATTATAACTCCGCCCACGGAAGTCCATGCAAGTCCGTTTACAACGCCTATCTCGTTTTTCTTTGAAAGGTCGTCGTCAAGATATTTCTTGTGACCGAGATATTTTTCCAGATTTGAAGCAGTTACCGAAACCTTGGCAGCTCCGTTCTCAACTATCTCCTTTGCCGCTTTTCTGCAAAGAGAAGCTATCTGACGTTCAAGTCCTCTTACGCCTGCTTCCTTGGTGTAATTGTTGATTATTATCCTCAGAGCGCCGTCAGCTATTTTCAGCATGGAGGCTTTCAGTCCGTGCTTTTTGAGCTGCTTCGGAATAAGATGCTCCTTGGCGATATGGAATTTCTCCTCGCTTGTATAGCTTGCAAGCTCGATGATCTCCATTCTGTCCTTCAAAGGCGGATCAATGGTGCTCAGGTCGTTTGCCGTTGTCACAAAGAGCACATTGCTCAGGTCGAAGGGCACTTCAATATAATGATCTCTGAAAGCGACATTCTGCTCGCTGTCAAGGACTTCAAGGAGAGCCGCCGACGGGTCGCCCTTGTAATCTCCCGATATCTTGTCGATCTCGTCGAGGAGAATGAGAGGATTGTTTGTGCCCGCTTCGATAAGGGCATTGATTATCCTTCCGGGCATTGCTCCCACATAGGTCTTTCGGTGACCTCTGATGTCAGATTCGTCACGGACGCCGCCTAAGGATACTCTTGCATATTTTCTGCCAAGCGCCCTTGCGATTGATCTTGCAACGGAGGTCTTGCCCACGCCGGGAGGTCCGTACAGACAGATTATCTGTCCCTTTATATCGGGAGCCAGCTGCCTTACGGCAATGGTTTCAAGTATCCTGTCCTTGACCTTGTCCATTCCGTAGTGATCCTTGTCCAGAATAGATTTTGTCCGCTTGATATCGTTTTTATCCTTTGTGGATCTATTCCACGGCAGCTCAAGGCAGGTATCCAGATAATTTCTTATCACGTAGGATTCCTGCGATGAAGGACCCGACTTTGAAAGCCTGTCTGCCTCCTTCATAAGCTTTTCGGATATCTCCGCAGGGAGATTAAGCTCGTTTATCCTGTCAAGGTAGTCGTAAGCCTCGTCCTGAACGGAATCTTCCTCCCCAAGCTCACGGGATATGACCCTCATCTGCTCACGGAGATAGAACTCCCTCTGTGAGTCGTCCATCTGCTGACGTACCTTTTCCTGTATATCACGTTCAAGTCCCAGAACCTCCGACTCTCTCGAAAGCATGGAGAGCAGCATACTGAGCTTTGCGGTCAGACCGTTTGCTTCAAGAAGCTGCTGCTTTTCGGGGACGGGCAGGGGCATACTTACGGCAATGTTATCGAAAACAGTCTTCGGGTCGCTGCTGCCGATTATTGATTCGATATATTCCTTGGGCATTCTGGGCATGTTCATGCAGTAAGCTTGAAATTCCTCCTTGACAGCCCTTACAAGAGCCTCCATTTCCTCATCGGAAATTTTCGGCGCTCTTTCGGGATAACGCTTGACCTCTGCCATGTAGAAAGGCTCTTCGGAGGTTATATTCAGAAGCTTCGCCCTGTAAAGACCCTCCGCCATTACTCTTGTAACTCCGCCGGGAGTTTTGAGCAGCTGCTTTACCTGTGCTACAACGCCTACCTTGTAGATGTTGTCCGCTTTTGCTTCGTCGGACAGATCATTCTGTGCGGCAAGAAATATAAGCTTATCGCCCTTAGCCGCAGCGGTGAGCGCCTTGGTAGATTTGTCCCTGGCAACGTCAAAATGTATGATCACCTTGGGATAAACAACAAGACCCCTCAGTGCAAGCATCGGCAGCGTAACAGGAGATGTTCTTGCCGGAAGTTTTGCTTCATTACTCATACTATACATTCGCTTTACCCGTTTTCGGGAAAGCTATTCTCCTTTCAAATTCTGTTGACCCCGTTTGATTCGGCAAAGCCGTCCCCGTTTTCACGGGAGCTTTCTATATAAATAATCAAACGGACAGATGTTCACAGGAACAGCTGTCCGTTTGACAGAATATCATTTCAAACATCATTTCAGTATTCCCACATACATTATAATATAAAAAATGCCTTTTTGCAAGTAACAATTACTTATATTTTATTTTATATGACAATCCCTATATATTTTCCATAAATATGGCTATATAAAGAGCGGCAGATTATGGCATTTTGTACATAACTGTAGGAAACATGAAAATCACTGCGCAATTTTGAAGTTCAAAATAATGCGAATCAGACCGTTCTGAGCGTTCTTTCGTCGCAGTATTCGCATTCAAGGGTATCGCCCTTGCCACGGAAGCTCTTGGGGAGATAATATTCCTTGTGGGTAATGCAGTTAGGGTTGTGGCAGCACACATCGGGATAAACCTCGCCCGTGAGCAGCTCTCTCTGTTGTGTGGGATTTTCAAGGACAGTCATGATAAGCGCCATGCGGACATACATACCGTACTTTGCCTGCTTGAAGAACATTGCTCTGGGGTCGTCGTCAACGTCCATGGTTATCTCGTCAACTCTCGGCAGGGGGTGGAGGACGATAAGGTCGCTCTTGCCCTTGTTAAGCTTTCTCTTGTCAAGGCAGTAAACGTCTTTAAGAGTGTTGTACTCCTCCTCGGAGGCAAAGCGCTCCTTCTGCACTCTTGTCATGTAGAGCACGTCAAGTCCGCCGATAGCGTCCTCAAGGGACGGATTTTCGGAAAACTCGCAGTTTTTCGCTTTAAGGATATCCTTGATATAGGCAGGCATTCCAAGCTCATTTGTGGAGATGAACACGAACTTTATGCCCTCGAAGCTTGAAAGCGCCTTGCACATGGAATGAACGGTGCGTCCGTTTTTAAGGTCGCCGCAAAGACCTATTGTAAGGTGGTCAAGTCTGCCCTTTTCTTTGTAGAGGGTCAGCATATCGGTAAGGGTCTGTGTGGGGTGGAGATGGCTTCCGTCGCCTGCGTTGATAATGGGGCAGTCGGCAGTAAGAGCAGCTGCCTTTGCAGCGCCCTCGGAGGGGTGGCGCATAACCATGATATCCGCATAGGAGGAAACTATTTTAGTTGTATCCTTGAGATTTTCGCCCTTTGCAACAGATGATGTTGCAGGGTTATCGAAGCCGATGATAGTTCCGCCAAGGCGGAGCATAGCCGTCTGGAAAGACATCTGAGTTCTTGTGGACGGTTCATAGAAAAGGGTAGCCATGATTTTTCCGTCGCATACCTTTGCATATTTTGCGGGATCGTCGCATATATCCGCCGCACGCTTTACGACGCTGAGCCACCACTCGGAGCTCATATCGTTGAGGTCTATGAGATTTGTGTATCTTGACATTACCATAAAAAATGACACCCTTTCAATTTATGCTTGCGGCAAAATATCCGCACGCCCTGCTATGGGCTTTCTGACTATTTTACCACATAATTCTCCGTCTTTCAATACATTTCGTGTTAAAAACCTATATTTTTATGTTATAAAATCATAAG
>JBJERW010000086.1:0-29637 GCA_051882475.1 Huintestinicola sp.
CCCTTGACCCCTGCAAGCCTTTGGGAAAGGCTTGAGCGAAACTTTTGCTCCGATTAGTAACTAAAAGTTTTTATTGCTATCTAACTTTTTCGACAGACTGAAAAACCGTATCGGAAAAATCAATTCCGATACGGTTTTTTTACTTTTCGGGGAAAAGCACCCCGTGCATTTCTTTAAGCCTGTCCATATGCTCGCTGTCCTCGGGTATGTATTCCCCCGTAAGGGAGCAGGGGAATTTTTCGCATTCGGCGCATATCTTCACTTTTTCCTTGATGCAGCATTTGCGTATCCTGCAGTCCTTGCCGAATTTGCTTCTGCCCGTGGTTTCCGCATGGCAGCCAAGGCACATTATGTCCTTGGGGTAAAATTTCTGTTCCTCCGATGAATATTCCATTGCAAGAAAACGCTTCATTGAATCGTCGTTCTGAACAGTGGCTATATAAACGGGACATTCGCTGCACATTATTCCGCAGCATGAAACTAACTCCATAAACTATAACCGTTCCTTTCTGAGTGGGAATATTACAGCGTAAGCTGGTCGGGGTCGTCCATATCCTTTGCCATGCAGCCTGCTGCGGGAACGGACTTTACAACGTATTTTTTCAGCTCCTCAAGCTTTTCGGGAGAAACGATATATGCGTTTTCCACCGCTGCCTTTGCCTTCAGGGTCATGACCTGAACGCCGATAGTGTCACGTGTGGTTTTGGGCAGAAGGAGAGCTGTGTTGAAGATTATCGCCCTGTTGTTTGAAGATGTCACAAGGATATCCGCATTTTCCTGTACATACATAAGCTTTACAAGCTTTGCTTTTGAGGTGTAGGCGTTGGCAAGCTTTTTGCGGTTGGTCTTTGTGGCATATGCCTCTAAAGGCACCTTTGCCGCCTTGCCGTTGTCGAATATCATGATAAGATAGCCCGAATAGTCGGTGGTGGGTATCATGGTCACCACATTTTCTTCGGGGTCAAAGTTCAGCTTTGCAGGGACAAATTCACCGAGAGCCGATGCCTTTGTGTCGGCAAAATCGGAAGCCTTGGACTTGTACACCTGACACTTGTCGGTAAAGAACAGCAGCTCCGTGCGGTTTGTGCCCTCAACGGAAATGTCCATTACGTCCCCTTCTTTTAGCTTCTGGTCGGAAGCCATTCGCAGGGACTGAGGGGTTATCTTCTTGAAATAGCCGCTCCTTGACATGAACATGACCACAGGATAATCCGCAGCCTCGTCAATGTCAACATCGTCCTCCTCGTCGTCGGAGTAATAGAACATAGTCTTTCTCGGCTGACCGTATTTCTTTATCACGTCCTTAAGCTCGTTTATGATTATGTTCAGAACCTTTTTTTCGTCGCCCAGTATCCCTTCCATTTCGGCGATGTCCTTTTCAAGCTGAGCTATCTCGGAAATGCGGTTCATGATATACTCACGGTTAAGGTGACGGAGCTTTATTTCCGCAACATATTCAGCCTGTATCTCATCAATGCCGAAGCCTATCATAAGGTTTGGAACTACATCGTTTTCCTCTTCCGTTTCACGGACTATCTTTATAGCCTTGTCGATATCAAGCAGTATCTTTTCAAGACCCTTGAGCAGGTGAAGCTTTTCCTTCTTCTTGCTCATTTCAAAATATACTCTTCGCTTGACGCATTCCTTGCGGAAGGCTGTCCATTCTGCGAGTATCTCGTAAACGCCCATTACCTTCGGTGTGCCGCCGATAAGGATATTGAAGTTGCAGGAGTAGGTGTCCTGCAGGGGAGTGAGGCGGTAGAGCTTTTTCATGAGAGCGTCGGGGTCAACGCCTCTTTTTATGTCGATAGCTATTTTCAGACCGTTTAAGTCGGTTTCGTCACGGATATAGGATATCTCACGTATCTTGCCGTTTTTGACAAGCTCGATTATCTTGTCCATGATAGCTTCAATGGTAGTCGTGGGAGGTATCTGAGTGACCTCGATGCAGTTAGCTTCCTTGTCGAAGTTGTACTTTGAGCGTACCTTTACGCTGCCCCTGCCCGTGCGGTATATCTTTTCAAGCTCGGGTTCATCGTAGAGCATGATCCCGCCCCCGGGAAAATCGGGACCTTTAAGAGTGGAAAGAGCATTGAAGTCGGGGTCTTTTATAAGTCCGATAGCTGTTTCGCATATCTCGGACAGATTAAAGGAGCATACCGAGCTTGCCATGGAAACGGCAATGCCCACGTTTGAATTGACAAGCACCGACGGAAAGGTTGCGGGGAGCAGAGTCGGTTCTACCGTTTCGTTGTCGTAGTTCGGCACGAAATCCACCGTGTCCTTGTCGATATCACGGAAAAGCTCGTTGCAGATAGGGTCAAGCTTTGCTTCGGTGTAACGTGAAGCGGCATATGCCATGTTACGGGAATATGCCTTTCCGAAATTTCCCTTGCTGTCAACATAGGGGTGAAGAAGTGCTTCGTTTCCCTTTGACATACGTACCATAGTTTCGTATATGGCAGCGTCGCCGTGGGGGTTCAGCTTCATTGTCTGACCTACAATATTAGCGGATTTTGTTTTTGGACCTGTCAGCAGACCCATTTTGTACATGGTGTAGAGCAGCTTTCTGTGAGAGGGCTTGAAGCCGTCTATCTCGGGAAGCGCTCTTGAAACGATAACGCTCATGGCGTAGGGCATATAGTTCTTTTCAAGAGTGTCGGTTATCTTCTCCTCCACCACGATACCGCTTCCTGCAATATATGCGTTTGGAGCGGTGCTTTTGGTTTCGGACGGCTTTTTTCTGTCCTTTCGTGCCATTTTCTTCGATCTCTCCTGTTATTTTTTTCGGATAAAGCTTCGGACGGCATATGCCGCCCGAATGGGATAAGTTTATTGTTTATTCGTCCTCGGCTGCTTCCATAGCCTCGGCAGCCTTTATCATGATCGCACATTCAAGCCTTTTCTTTTCGATCTCGCAGGAAAGCTTGTGTGAGGTGTGGATATCTCCCGTGTAGATGAAGTTGTTTGCGTTGCAGCCGCCGCTGCAGTAGAACTTCGCCCAGCATTTTTTGCAGTCGGGCTTGCTGTAGATGTGCGCTCCCGCAAATTCCTTCTTGATATCGGTATTGAACTCGCCCGTGTGGATATTGCCCATAAGATATTCCTTAACGCCCACAAACTGATGGCAGGGGTAAATATCTCCGTCGGGGGTAACGGCAACATATTCATTTCCGCTGCCACAGCCTCTCAGACGCTTGATAGCGCATGGACCTTGGTCGAGGTCAAGCATGAAATGGAAGAAATTGAATTTCTTTCCTTTTTTCCTGTTTATAAGTATGAGCTGTGCAAGGCGCTCGTATTCAGCAAAAACAGCAGGAAGATCTCTTTCCGTGATAGCATATTTTTCCTTCGGGTCGCAGACAACAGGCTCAACGGATATCTGGTCGAAGCCAAGCTCCGCAAGGTGGAAAACGTCATTGCAGAAATCGAGGTTGTATTTGGTAAATGTCCCTCTGACGTAGTAGTTTTCGTAGTTTCGCTTCTTTGCAAGGTCGGTGTATTTTTCGATTATCCTGTCGTAGCAGCCTGTGCCGTCAACACGCCTTCTTACACGGTCGTTGACTTCCTTTCTGCCGTCTACAGACATTACAACGTTGGACATCTCCTTGTTGATGAAGTCCATCTTTTCATCGTCCAGCAGCATGCCGTTTGTGGTTATGGTAAAGCGGAAATGCTTCTTGTATTCGGCTTCCTTTGAGCGTCCGTATTCAACAAGACGCTTTACCACGTCCCAGTTCATGAGAGGCTCGCCGCCGAAGAAATCCACTTCGAGATTTTCACGGTCACCCGAGTTTTCAAGGAGAAAATCCAGCGCAGCCTTTCCCGTTTCAAAGCTCATGACCTTTCTTCCGAGAGAATAATCTCCCGTGGAAGCGAAGCAGTATTCGCATCTGAGATTGCAGTCCATTGCCACCAGCAGGCACATTGCCTTTACGGGAGCGGCAACGGAGTATTTCGCAAATTTTTCGTAATCGTCCTCCGAGTATAGGATATGCTCGTTATAAAGCTCCTTTACCTCGTCGTAGCAGGAAACGATCTCGTCTTTATCGTAAAATCTTGAGAGCTTTTCAATGACATTTTCGGGACATTCATCATCGAAAGGCGGCTTTACGTTGTCGAGCATATCATAGGTAAGCTCGTCCACAATGTGAACGCCGCCGCTGTGAACGTCCAGCACGATATTGTAACCGTTAAGCTTGTATTTATGTATCATTGAGTTTGACCCTCCAAACAAAAAATGCGTTTGCGCCAAAAAAAGCAGGCTTTACCCACGCACCGACAATGCAAAAGCTGTCGGCTGCTGTGAGAAAGCCTCTAAGCGTTGACTTCCGATTCAGAAATCAGAATTACTTCTCACACTTCTGATTAGCAACAGTGCATGAAGTCTTGCATGCAGACTGGCAGGAAGCCTGGCATCTGCCGCAGCCGCCCTTGGCAGCTGTCTGCTTTAAGTTTGCCTTATTGATGGTCTTGATATGCTTCATGATAGATATCCTCCCCAAAAAGTATTTAAATACAGTATAACACAATCCTTGTCGAATTTCAATAACTGCTTGTTACTATTTGATTAATTCGTCATTATGCACATTATTTCAGTGACAGACAGTGCCGATTAACGTCAAAAATACTATCTGTAATGAGCAAAGGTTCGGGTGTTGACCCCTCTTATGCCGCCGAGAGCGGAGCTTGTGAGAATGATTATGAGTTTTATGACAACTCCCCCTGCCGTGAAGGTCTTCACGGTGAGAGAGCCGATGATGAGAACGGCGGTAAATACCGTCAGTCCGCAGACAAAGCCCGTTGCAAGGCCGTGACGCCTGCGTCTGTTTGCGGCTGCGGAGGCGCAGGCAAAGCAGCCTGCTGCAAGAGCTATCCCCGACAGGGTACTTACGGCGCTGTCGGAAAGATCGAGAAACAGGGCAAAGCCGGACAATATAACGGAAGCTGCGGTGAGAGCGCCGATACCTGCAAGAATAGCTGTAAGCAGAGCGGCAAGTCGTTCACGGGCAGCGGCGGAGGAGGAACTTTTTCTCATATAAACAGATCCTTTCGGAAATATGTGACAGGGTCTGCATAATTATATTCGTAATGTCCCCGTTTTATACTAGGGTGTGTTGACACTATCCGAAATGTTCGGATTGCAAGCAGATTTTTCGTATTTCAAGGCAATTTTCCGCAGTAATACTTGCGTATTGCAAGGAAAATTAACGCAGAAAGACGGAAAATATGCTGCAAGACGGGCGTTGAGCGGTAGTGTCAACACACCCTAATTCCCGATTATAAAGTGTACAAAAAATCAAGCAAAATCTTGCATATATGGATTTTGTGCAGATTTTTTGTCTACACTTTAATAAGGGATTAGTATAATTCGTCCTCATTCATGGGGTGGTTCTGCCTTACCTTGGAGTAATCCACGAAGCTCATGTTCAGGTCAACTTCTCCCTCAATTCCGTCCACACGTCCGTCCGAAGCGTACTGCCACATCTGCATCTGATAGGGGAAATCAGGCTCGTCACGGTACTGTGCAAGCCAGAAATCAAAGCCTGCAAGCCTGCTCAGGTCAAATTTTATCATTGCCATTCGTGAGGTGCTGTATATCATGGGAATGTACCCGTCCTCGGCTATCCTGTTGCAGAATGCGTATGCGCAGTCGTTAAGAGTGGCTGCGGTCACATCGTTTGTCCGAGCGGTTTCTTCGCCGACTATCTCCCAGTCGAAAACAACGGGATATGTAACGTTGTAGCCGTCTATCTCTGAAAGAACTGCTTCCGCTTCTTCAAGAGCCTCTTTTTCCGATATCGCCTGAGAGTAAAAATAAACTCCGACCTCAAGTCCTGCGGCTTCGGCAGCCTGAGCGTAGCTGTGGAAATTATCGTCTATGGTTATTTTTCCCGTTTCGTAGCCACGGTAGCCTACTCTCAGCATTACAAAATCTATCCCCGAAGCATGTACCTTTTCCCAGTCGATACTGCCCTGATGATAGGATACGTCTATGCCTGCCTTGGTTATTCTTTCTTCGCCCTCATAGTAATGCTTCAGACCGTTTTCCTCTCTGACATTTTTGAAATCATAGGTGCCCTTTGGAACGTCCGTCAGCGCCTGAAGCCATGTGTCGCCGTAGGTGGGGTCGTTGTAGTGCACAACGTCCTTTTCTCCGAAATATTCAAACACCCTCGAAGCCTGAACGGCTATGTATTCCTCGTCCTCCAGATAGGCTTTTTCAAGCCTGTCCGCCTTTGCGGAGAGCATTATCAGTGCAGCAGCCTCTGCGATTATCATTACCGCTGCTCCGAGAAGGATAAATAAAAAGCGGTTTTTTTTCTTCGGCGGACGTGGATTCTCGCTCCGCTGAGGCTTCGGAGGCGGTTCTTCGGTCGGCTTAACGGTGTAGCCCCTGTTTACGGTCACCGTCATGGTGCGTGGGGGTCGGTTATCCATATGTTTTATATCCTTTCATTATACTCCGCCAAGCATGATGATAAGCGGAATGGTAACTGCCGAAAGCAGCGTTGTCGCCGCAAAGATAACTCCCGAAAGCTGCGGCTCCTTTTCGTATCTCAGGGAGAACATTGTGCAGGTGGCGGCAGTCGGACAGGCAGACGCCGCAAGAACTGTTATGAAAACAGTTTCGGGTATCGGCAGCCATCTGAACATCGCCCATACTATCACAGGGATAAGTATCAGCTTGAAAAGGCACACACGCCATATGGCAGGATTTTTCATATCCGTTTTAAAATGAGTTCCGCTAATGGTAACGCCTGCCACAAGCATTGCAAGGGGAGTGTTCATTGAGCCGATATATTCCGCCGCCGAAGCGATGACTTCGGGCAGCTCTATCCTGAATAAAAAGCAAATGAAGCCTGCGGCAACTGCTATGACCGCAGGGGAGGTCACCGCATGAAGAGCGGCTTTCATATCCCTCTTTCCGCTGAACATCATCACTCCGTGGGTCCATGCGAAAAGATTGAACATGGTTATACAGCCTGTGATGTAGAACACGCCCTCAGCTCCGAAAATTCCGTTTATGAGGGGAATGCCCATAAATCCGCAGTTTGAGTAGACCGATGCAAATTTTTCCACAACAGCGGCGGCGTCTGCTCTTTTGCGGTAGATAAGCTTTATGACAAAAATGGTCACGCAAAAGGAAACGAACGAAAGCCCCAGCGCCCACAGCAGACCGTAAAGCAGCTCCTGCTTAAATTCACGCTGATAGGACATAAAAATCAGAACGGGATTGACTATTGTAAGTACTATGCCCGAAAGCTTAGCGTTGGTTTCCTTGTCGATGATATTTTTTTTGCCGCAGAAAAAACCCACCGCAACAAGCAGGAACATGATGATTATCTGCTTAAAGCATATCTGAGATAAAGACATTGTATAGTTTCCTTTCGGGAATAGATTTGCAGTCAGAGATCATTATACAGCCCCGTTTCCGCCAGAATCGCAAGAAAGCTGTCGGGGTCTTTGACGGAAACCGAAAGCTCTCCGCCGCTTATCCTTTCGGTCAGAACGATATCCGTGCCTCCTGCGTTAAGTCCGTGGAGGCAGGGACGTTTTTCCGTTTTTCCGACAGATGAAAGCTTTACCGAAAACACCTTTTTTGTTCCGAAGCGGTAATATGAAAGAACATTGTTTTCAAGGCTGTAATAAGAAGTCCTTCCCCATATGCCCACACAAAGGGGCACGGCGGCAGATAAAAATGCGCCGAGAAGAAAAAGCAGGGGATAGGAGTATCTTATTCCGCTGAAAATGCAGATGACAAGGAGAACAATGCTATAGGGGAGAGAACAGGCAATTATTCCACGGAGGGTAACGGCGCAGCTGAATTTTTTCATTTGCGGTTTTTCCTTTTTTTCGCAGGAGCGGAGCTTGTCAGCAGTCCTGCGGATATTTTTGTTTTGATGCGCTTGGTTTCCTCGTAAATATCTCCCATGCCCTTGTAGCGTCCGAAGCCTGCGTCGGATATCTCCTTTGCCCTGTCGAACATATCGAGAGCCAGAAGGGATTTCGTCAGACAGATGTCCGCAAAAAGTGTGGTTCGGGGGTCGGGTTCGCTCAGCAGCTTTACAAATACGGTGACTGCATTTTCATAGCGCTTTTCGATGAATTCGTTTATCCCTATCGTTCTGCGCATGACAAGAGTGTTCTCGGCAAGAACGGTCTTGTTGTGCTCTTTGTAAATGCGGCTTATCTCCTTCATGTGTCCCTCTCCGCCCATAAGAAAGAGGCAGACAATGTAATTATTGAAAAAAACAGATGATATGTGGTCGGGAAGATGAGCATAGTCAGCGGCGGCAAAAGCTTTTTCGGCGCTGTCAAGCTCACCTCGGAAAAGATGCGCCTGTGCAAGAAAAGCCTGTCCCTCAGCGGCGTCCTTTTTCTTTTTTGCGGAGGATATCTCCTCCTTAAGCAGGGTCATATAGCCGTCGGAGTAGCCTTCCTTTGCAAGAAGCTTTACCGATTCGGCATAATGTCCTTTGACATTTATCAGTTTTTTCAGAAGAGATCTTGTCTGCATTATTTTTTTGCTCCCTTGTATCTGAGCTTTATGTAAAGACTGAAAGCTGCGTCCCCGAGGAGCAGCAGTCCGAGTATCCCGTGAACTGCCGAAGTTATTATATCATATCCGCAGAAAAAGGTTACATAAATACAGAATACCGCCAGCAGAAAATTTATGGCGATCTTAAGGTATTTTATAAAATAAGTGGCATAGTCTTGAAGCTCGCTGCCGCCCTTTTTAAGGCAGCGCAGTATACTTACGAGATCCATTGCAAAGCCTGCGGCAAGGAGAAGCAATACTATGAGATAGGCTGTGTTGAACTGAAAAAGCTGAATATTGTCCATAGGATATTCCTTTCAAATCAATTTGTTCCTGCGACTTCAACAGCCTTTATCAGCTGAGTGTCCGAGAGCATTGCCGCACGGTCGGAAAGGGTGCTGATATTGATATCGGCGGAAATGGAAACGTCAAATTCGGGGCGGAGTCCCGTGCCGTTGAAGTTTCCGCTTTCGGCAGTCTGGAGCGCTGCAACAGATATTTTGATGACCGAGCCGTCGGAGCATTTGTAGTTGTCACGGAGATAGCCTTCTCCCGCAGTAGTTTTGCCGACGCACTGAGCGCCTGCGTTGTCACGGAGAGCAAAGGCAAAAAGCTCCGCTGTGCCTGCTGTATTCTGATTGACTATCACTGCCATGGGCAGGGAAACCGATTCATCGGCTGTGCAGGTGACAACGGGAGCGGAGCTGCCGTTTTTGTAGTAGGCGGTAACTATATCCCCTGCGCCGAGAATATGGTCAAGACAGGTCTGCAGCGATGATAAAGAGCCGCCCGTGTTGTTTCGCAGGTCAAAGATAAGTGACTGAGCGCCCCCCTCCGCAAGTGAATCAAGCATGGCTTTAAGCTGCGCTTCGGTCCTGTCGTTGAACGCCGAAATGCGGATATAGCCTATCTGCTCTATCATTCTGCCCGTAACGGTGATCTTTTCTGTTTTCTGAGCTGTGACCTGATAGGTTATGAAATCGGTTGTCTTGTCTTCAAGAGTACGTTTGATATAAAGCTTTATCTTTGTGCCCTCTTCACAGTTGAAAAGGGAAACAGCCTCGTCGTAGCCGCCCTCGTAGGCGATAACGTCGGTGTTGTTTACGGCGGTGATGATATCTCCCACTTGAAGTCCTGCGTCCTCGGCTGATGTGCCCTGAGAAACGCTTGTTATCTTAATATATCCGCTCGGCTCCTTCTCGTAATTAAAGCCAAGACCAACGGAAACACCCGTTTCCTCCGCAAGCAGACGTGCATTTTCCTCCGCAGTGAGATACTGAGCGTAGCCGTCCCCGATGCCTTCGATATATCCCGAAACCATTCCCTCGATAACCTTGTCCTCGTTGATATCGCCGATGTAATGGCTGCGGATATAGGTGTCTATCTCCGAAAGCTTGCTGTAAAGCTCCTGCTTTTCGCTGACGTTTTTTATCTTGTCGTTGAACATCTGCAGGGAAAAGTTGCTGGTTATAATAAAAGTAACAGCGGCGGTTATCGCCATCAGACCTATGGTTATGCCAAGTGATACTTTTTTGTTCATATGAAAATATCCTTTAAAAAGTTTTTGGAGTTCATTTATTACAAAAACCATTCAAATCACGGACAGTACAGCATAGGAAAACATTATTCGGCGTTTCCATAGTCTGTCCGTTCTTCAAACGGTTTTTGCGGTGATTGTCAGTTGTTTACGCTTACATAATTGAACGGGTCGGTATGAGCTCCGTTTACACGTACCTCAAAGTGACAGTGGTTGCCGTAGGCATAGCCTGTGCAGCCGATGTAGCCGATAGTCTGTCCCTGTTCAACATAGTCCCCGACGCTTACAGCGGCGCTGGACATATGTGCGTACAGTGTGGATATCTTATCACCGTGGTCGATGATAACGTGTATGCCGTAGCCGTTGCCCGTGTTGGAAGCGGTGATGACCGTTCCTGCAGCAGATGCAACTATAGGCTCGCCTGCGCAGCCCGGCTTTGTGATGTCAAGACCCTTGTGGAAATCGGTTGTGCCCTCTTCCTGGATATATCTTTCGCCGTAGGTGTCGGTATAATTTCTGACGGTGGGACAAGGCCATATGAAGCCTTGGCTTGAAGGAGTGGAGGTGTAGCTCGGCTCGTTGTCGGTTTCGATGCTGCTGTAATCCACGGTTGAGGGGTCGTATTCAACGCCCTCTTCCTCAGCCTGTTTCTTGGCCTCCTCTTCAAGACGTCTGCGTTCTTCCTCTTCTTTGCGCTTGCGCTCTTCTTCTTCCTTGCGTCTGCGTTCCTCTTCTTCCTTGCGCTTGCGCTCAAGCTCTTCCTGCTGCTTTCTTATGTATGCCTGAAGCTCTTCCTCGACCTGAGCTTCCTCTGCGTCCATTTCTGCGGTGCGCTCTCTGTCGGCTGCTGCCTGAGCCTCGTACCACTGCTTTGTTTCCTGATGATTTGCGTAGGTTTCACGAAGCTCGGAGAGTATCTGCTCGGACTCCGCCTTCTTTTCCTCGGTTTCTGCCTTGGTTGTTTCAAGTGCTTCCTTGTCGGCGTTCAGAGCCTCGATCTTCCGTGTGAGGTCGTCTATCATTTCGTTGTCATGTCTGGAGATGCGCTCCACAAGCTCCATTCTTGCAAGGATATCGTAAAAATCCGTTGCTCCCACAAGCATGGAAGCAAGGCTGTCGTTGCTCGTCATATACATGACTCTGAGGCGCTCCTTGAAATCCTCAATGCCCTCTTCGACTTCCTTTTCCTTGTCTGCGATCTGTACCTCCAGATCGGCTATCTGCTCTTCCAGAAGGGATATCTGCTTTTCAACGTTTGCGATCTCGTCCTCCTGAAGCTTCATTTTTTCGTCGTAATACTGTAAATACTGCTCCTGTTCGGCAGCGTTGTTTTCGTATTCTCTGAGGGAAGCCTCAACAGACTTTCTCTTTTCGGCAAGCTCCTGCTGGCGCTGTTCAAGGTCGGATATTTCGTCCTCGTAGCTTGCGCTTATAGTCATTCCGGACAGACAGGTGCAGGACATAACAACAGCCAAGCCCGCAGCGGTAAATCTGTTCAGCAGCAGTCTTTTAACATTCTTTTTCATTTTAACCGGTCGTCCCTTTCCGTTTTTTTCAATTAAGGCAGTACCGCATAATTATTGTCGTGCAGATGCGCAGTCAGATTTTTCGTCAGATTGTATCAAAACGACGCAGGAATACTTTTGTATTTCAAGGAGTTTTGGTGCAAGATGACGGAAAATCTGCAAGCATATGTGCGGCAAAGGCGGCAGACGTTAATTGTGCGGTGCTGCCTTAAACCTGAACGTGTTTGCGTGTGCTGAGGACAGTTCCTACAGAACCGATAAGCGCACCGCATATAACATACCCTGCCACAAGATACCATATGAAGGCATCAAGGGGGATAAAGCCGTCAATGCTGAGAGCGGCGAGAATAGTTGTTTCGTCGCTGAGAAGATCGACAAGCTTGTCGTAGCCTACCCAAGTTAAAGCGGAAGCGACAACGCCTGCGAGAGTACCAAGCACCAAGCCCTCTACAAAGAAGGGAACTTTAATAAATACGTTTGTTGCGCCCACATATTTCATGATCGCTATCTCACGCTTTCTTATACCTACGCTCGCACGGGTCGCATTGGAAATGATAACAAAGCTTACGACAAGAAGGGCAGCAAGCAGAAGCACGGAAACCATGGTGATCATGTTTTTCAGTCCCGTGAGTACGTTTACGAAATCATAAGGTGCCTTGACCTTTTCGATGTGGTCAAGAGCGTTTATAGTCATAAGCGTTCCGCTCATTCGGCTGATATCCTTGATCCTGATCCTGAATGCGTCGGGGAGGGGGCTGTCATCGCCGAGATAGCCGAATATCTCTTCGGCGTCGGTCATGTCTTTTTTCAGATCGTCAAAGGCTTCTTCCTTCGAGTAAAAGGACACGTCCGCAATGTTTTCCGTTGCAATGAGCTGATTCTGCATTGCGTTAATATCTTCATCGGTCGTATCGTCTTCAAGGAAAATAATGACCTCATTTTTTCCTTCGATATCGCTGATAAAGGAATTTATGTTGGCTGTAAAAACAATAGTAAAGCCTACCATAAGCAGCGATACAGTCAGTATGCAAAACGATGCGAAGGACATTAATCTGTTGTTCCATATATTTCTGATACCTTGTTTAAACAGGTATGCGCCACTGCTGAATCTCATAATGTTTTATTTCATCTATCCTTTCCAAAGAGCCTGTTTTACCGGCTGTACGCACAGTGTATCTGCGCACCTTCGCCGTCAAACGGCTCCTTAAAGATATATGTGTGTTACCGGAGCATTATTTTGTCAGGTAATCGTCAAAGGAGATCTCGCCCCTGCGGATATTTATAAGCCGTCCGCCGAAGCGCTTTACAAGCTCGTGTTCGTGAGTTACCATGAGCACGGTGGTGCCTCTTTCGTTGATAGCCTGAAGAAGCTGAACTATCTCAATTGATGTACGTGGGTCAAGATTACCCGTCGGCTCGTCCGCAATGATGAGCTGAGGGTCGTTTACCAGAGCCCTTGCGAGAGCCACACGCTGCTGCTCGCCGCCCGAAAGCTCGGAGGGGTAGGACTTGATCTTCTTCTGAAGCCCCAGCAGACCGATAACATGGGGAACTCTTTTTCGGATATATTTTGTTGGAGCGTCGATGCTTCGCAGTACAAAGGCAACGTTGTCGTAAACGTTAAGGTCGTTTATAAGCTTGAAATCCTGAAAAACGAAGCCGATGGTTCTTCTCAGCTCGGGAACTTCCTTCTGCTTGAGCTTCATAAGGTCAAAGCCGTTTACTTTGATGACGCTTTTTACATCTGCACGGTCGTCCGCCTTTATCTCACGGATAAGCAGCTTGATAAGCGTACTTTTTCCTGCGCCCGATTCGCCGACAACGAATGCAAATTCTCCGTCGTTTATTTTAAGAGAAACGTCATGAAGAGCGTCAACTCCGTTTGAATATGTAACAGAAACATTCTGTAATTCTACCAAAAAAATCACCGCCTGATTGGTAATTGCCGATAGGCTGACATTATACCCGCCTATCTTTTGAAGGCACAAAAATTCAGTTGCCGCACAGCAAGCCAAATTATGCCATTCTTACAGACATCAAAAGGGCAGTAGACCGCTACTGCCCCTTTCAATTGTAGTTTTGTATATATATCTGTGCCGAGGCAGATCAGAACTTTGTCGGATTTGCCGAAAGGTACTTCTTGACCATGAGAGCTATCTTGAAGATGATTGCATGGTCGAACTCACGGAGGTCAAGACCTGTAAGCTTTTTGATCTTTTCAAGTCTGTAAACCAGAGTATTTCTGTGTACGAAAAGCTTACGAGAGGTTTCCGAAACGTTGAGGTTGTTTTCAAAGAAGCGCTGTATGGTAAACAGTGTTTCGTGGTCGAGAGATTCGATGGAGCCTCTCTTGAAAACCTCCTGGAGGAAGGTTTCGCAGAGTGTGGTGGGAAGGTGGTAGATAAGTCTTGCGATACCGAGATTGTCATATGAAACGATGATCTTGTCGGTATCGAATACCTTTCCGACCTCAAGAGCTATCTGAGCCTCCTTAAAGGAGCGTGCAAGATCCTTAACGCCTACAACGGCTGTGCCTATACCCACATTTACACGTGTATAGAACTCACCCGAAAGGGTGTCGGAGATGGAGCGTGCAAGCTTTTCGAGATCCTTGGACTCAACGTTGTTCTTGATCTCCTTTACAAGGACGATATCGCTTTCGGTGATGTTGAAAACGAAATCCTTTGTCTTATCGGGGAAAAGGTTCTGGATAACATCATAAGCGGAAACGTCGTTTGAGGAGATGATCCTGATAAGGAAAACCACTCTGCTCACGTCGGAGTTGAAGTGAAGCTCTCTTGCCTTTACAACGATATCTCCGGGGAGAACGTTATCGAGGACAACATTCTTGATGAAGTTGTTGCGGTCGTACTTTTCATCGTAATACTGCTTGATGCTTGACAGGGTAATGGAAAGGATATTTGCATACTTTGCGGCGTTTTCGTCCACACCCTCCACGAATACTGCATAGTCGGGCTTGATGTGTGAGCCGAAGGGCTTGTAGGTATAGCCGTCCCTGACAAATATGTCATGCGAATCGTTCAGATCGAGGGAAACGAATTCGTTCGCAGTGCCGATCTTTGTCAGCTCGCTGCATGCAATGATGGTTGCGGATGCGTCAACAACGCCGATCACGCAGTCCATTGTATCTCTCATCTGGTGAATTAAACCCTGAAAAAGTCTGTTTGACATTCTATTGGTCATCCTTTCAAAGATTTGGTGGAGAAAAATGCCGGGGCTTGTGAAATGCCGATTTTCCGACGACTGACAGCAGGCGGCGGAACCGTGAATATAACTATAAATTTCACGCCGCAGTACGATAACCCCATGATATTTTTATACCGTACACGGATAAAATACAGCAAGCATAACAGAATAACACAGTTACTGCATTATTACTTTAATACATAATAATTTTATCATACATATTGTTTATTTGTGTTAATTTTTTGTGAATTATGATAAAATCTGCAAAAAATATGGTTATCCTTTTTTTCTCCCGAATAATATATAAAGGAGAAAAACAAAAGAGCATGCTCAATAAGAAACATGCTCCGAAAAATAAATACAGTTTTGTTCTGATTATCTGGATTCCTCTGCAAAACCGCTGTCAACGAGTTCGATAAGACCTTCAACAGCCTCCTGCTCGTCAGCGCCGTCAGCGATGATCCTGATCTGTGTGCCGCCAACAATACCGAGAGAAAGAATGCCGAGAAGGCTCTTTGCATTTACTCTTCTCTCTTCCTTTTCGATCCAGATAGAGGACTTGAATTCATTGGCCTTCTGGATAAAAAATGTTGCGGGGCGAGCGTGTAAACCTACCTGATTCTGAACCATTACATCTTTAACAAACATAAATCTCTCTCCTATTCTAATAGCTTTAATCTATTATGTGACGGTTTTAAGCTATAAGTAAATTATACATTGCAAATCTTCCTTAGTCAACGGAAATTTGTGATTAAATCAGATTTTGACTGAAAATTCTGCCTTTTGAATTACAGAGGGTATTTTTATTTTCTCCGATTTGTTTAAAATTACTAATTTTATAACTCATGAACAAGTTTTAACAGAAAATTATATGCATTTTCACATAAAAAGGTTCATAAAATAACGTTTTGATATCATAACATTATTCATATATTATTTTTCTGTGAACGCTTTTTCGGCTTCTCGGGGTGCTCCGCAAGATATTTTTCAAGCATATCGGGGCGTCTTTCGGCGGTTATTTTCAGCGCCTGTTCATGACGGAACTCGGCAATATTCTTGTGATGCCCCGTCAGAAGAACGGGGGGCACGGGCATATCCTCCCACACCTCGGGACGGGTGTAGTGGGGATATTCAAGCAGTCCGCCGAAATGACTTTCCTCGGTGAAGCATTCCTCCGAGGACAGCACTCCGCCGCACATTCTGGCGATAGCGTCGCACATTACAAGGGCAGGCAGCTCGCCGCCCGTCAGGACATAGTCGCCTATGGATATCTCCTCATCAACGATCTTGTCAATGATACGCTGGTCCACACCTTCATAATGTCCGCAAATCACGAAAATATTCGTCATTTTAGATAATTCTACGGCTTTTTGTTGGGTAAACACCGTTCCCTTGGGGGACATGTATATAACATGGGGCTTTTCGGTAAAATTTTCCGTTACGCTTTTAAAGCATCTGTATATAGGCTCTGCCTGCATTACCATGCCCATTCCTCCGCCATAGGGTGTGTCGTCCACTCTGCGGTGCTTGTCGGTGGAATAGTCACGTATCCGGTGGCAGTGAAGCTCTATTTTTTCGGCTTTCCGTGCTCTGCCGATAATGCTTTCGCTGAGCACGGTTTCACACATTTCGGGGAAAAGTGTGGCAATATCAATTCTCATATCGTTCTCCCGTCAGTCCTCGAAAAGGCCTTCCATTTTGTGTATCAGCATTTTTCCGCCCTCGATATCCGTTTTTTCGATAACGTCGGGTATGGCAGGGATAAGCCATTCCTTATCCCCGTTTTTTATATGATAAACGTCGTTTGCTCCCGTGAAGCTGACTTGAGATAATGTGCCGTATACTGTGCCGTCGTCTGCGTCGATGACTTCAAGTCCCTCAAGGTCCTGCACAAAATAGCTGCCCTCTTCAAGCTCAACGTCGTTTCTGTCCATGTAAAGAACTTTTCCTCTCAGCTCCTGAGCCGCTTCGGGGCTGTCAATGCCTTTTATCTTCATCAGCACGATATTTTTGTGGGGACGGGCTTTGACAATGGAAACGGGGGTCTTGCCCTTGTTGAAGTAGAGTGTTTCAAATTCGCACAGAAATTCAAGGCTGTCGCACCATGCTTCGACCCTGACCTCTCCTTTCAGTCCCTGTACGGCGACTATCTTTCCTATTTCAAGAAACTGTTTCATGAGTGATTTTTCCTTTCCTTCGGGCATAGAGAGCTATGCCTGATATATTTTATTCAGCTTCGGCTCTGTTTGCGTCATATCCGAAATTTTCTTTGACATGTTCTGTAAGACGGTCTGCATATGCAGGATAGAGCCGTGCCCTTATCTCGGCATAACGCAGCCGTTCCTCTTCCGTAGGCTGAGGGTCACTGCTGTACTCGTCGTAATAATATCTGTAGGGGAGAATGACTTTTCCGTCCCTGACAGCCTCGGCTGAAGGGTCTGCCCCTCCTGCTATCAGTATATCCACAAGCTCGGAGTTGTAGTCCTTGTCGTACATTCCCGCATAATGGAGAGCGGTGACGTATTTTTCGGGCATATAGTCGGGGTCCGCTCCTGCGGCAATGAGGAGCTTTGCCATTTCGCAGCTTTGATTTTTTGCCGCCTGAGCAATGGGGGTCATGTAATGCTCCCCGGCATAATTGGGGTCGGAGCCTGCTGCGAGGAATATCATTTCAAGCTCCGTTCGGTCGAGCATGACCGCTCTGTAGGCGGCAGTTATGCCGTATCTTGTTTCCCCGTCGGGTTCGGCGCCGTCTTTTATCAGCGACTCAGCCGCCCTGATATTGTTGTTTTCCGCCGCAAGGTATAGCTTGTCGTTGAGGGTGAACTCGCTTGCGTCGTATCGGATATCGAGATAGATGTAGCACAGCATGGGGATGACCATAACGATTCCCCATGCGATCGCAAAGGGGAACAGCTTGAAGATCGGCGGTCTGTTTTCCGTATTCTTTTTGAATTTCGGGATATTATAAAAAAATATCGGCAGAACCGTAACAGTTATGCCGATAATGAACAAAACCCGAACTGCTCCGATGTGAGAAAGAATAGTCAGCATATTGACGAAGATCCTTTCGTTAGTTCGTGTATCAGTCGATCTCTACCATGATCTTTTCGTTTATTCTGCCTGCGCCTGCACGCATAACGGTTCTGATAGCCTTGGCGATCTTGCCCTGCTTTCCGATAACTCGTCCCATATCGTCGGGAGCAACGTGAAGGTGATATACAACAACGCCCTCCTCGTTAGGCTCGTCACGGTCTACCTTTACAGCAGACTTGTCCTCAACAAGTCCCGAAGCAATGGCGATAAGAAGCTTTTCCATTTATTTCATTCCTTTCGAAGATTACTATATTTAAAAAAGCAAAGAAAGCACATTGTGCCTCTCCGCTTTGCAGAATTATCGCTTTGAATTTGAAAATCACTCATTGCGGACACCATTTTGCATGGTGTCCCAATAGAATGTGATTTTTAAATGCACATAGCCTTCAGATTACTTTGTGATGCCGTTCTTGTCGAAAAGCTTCTTTACAGTTTCTGTGGGCTGTGCGCCGTTAGCCATCCACTTCTTAGCCTTTTCAGCGTCAACGCTTACTACAACAGGATCCTTTGTGGAATCGTAATAACCGATCTCCTCGATGAATCTGCCATCTCTGGGATATCTGGAGTCAGCAACAACGATACGGTAGAAAGGAGCCTTCTTAGCACCCATTCTTCTGAGTCTGATCTTTACTGCCATTTCTTTCACCTCTTAAAATCTTATTTTTATATCAAAGTGTATAAACACACATTGAAAGCATTTATTGTGCAGCTTTTATTTCCAATAGCCTCCGGGCATTCTCAGCCTGTTTTTCTTGCCCTTCTGGTTTCTGCCCATAACGCCGAGCTGTTTCATCATCTTCTGCATATCGTCAAACTGCTTGAGCAGTCTGTTTACATCGGTGACGGTGTTTCCGCTTCCCGCTGCGATACGCTTCTTGCGGCTCGGATTTATGATAGAGGGCTTTGCACGCTCTGCGGGGGTCATTGAAGTTATCATCGCTTCTATCCTCAGCAGCTGCCTGTCGTCGATCTCCACGTCCTTGAGCTTGTCGCCTACGCCGGGGAGCATTCCCACAAGCTGCTTTAAGGGACCCATCTTCTTGATCTGCTTCATCTGTTCAAGGAGATCGTCAAGTCCGAAGGTCTGTTCGGTCTGGAGCTTGTTTGCAAGCTTCTCTGCCTCTTTCTCGTCAATGGTGCTCTGCGCTCTCTCGATAAGAGTGAGCATATCGCCCATGCCGAGTATTCTCGAAGCCATACGTTCGGGGTGGAACTGCTCAAAATCATCAAGCTTTTCGCCCGTTCCCACAAACTTGATAGGCTTACCGGTTACAGCAAGCACGGACAGAGCCGCACCGCCTCTTGTATCGGAATCAAGCTTTGACATAAGTACGCCCGTGATGCCGAGAGCGTCGTCAAAAGCCTTTGCAACGTTAACTGCGTCCTGACCTGTCATTGCGTCAACAACGAGCATGATCTCGTCGGGAGTTGTTTCTTCCTTGATGTTTCTCAGCTCGTCCATCAGCTCTTCGTCAATGTGAAGACGTCCTGCCGTGTCAAGGATAACAACATCGTTGCCGTGATCCTTTGCGTGTCTTACAGCCTCTCTTGCGATGACAACAGGGTTTATCTGACCCATTTCAAAGACCTTTACTCCTGCCTTTTCGCCCACTACCTGAAGCTGATTGATAGCAGCAGGTCTGTAAACGTCGCAGGCTGCAAGCAGGGGACGCTTGCCGTTTTCCTTGAAATACTTTGCAAGCTTTGCCGCATGAGTGGTCTTACCCGAACCCTGCAGACCGCACATCATGATAATGCACGGCGGCTTTGAGGGGAAGTTTACCTTTGCGTTGTGATTTCCCATGAGAGCGATAAGCTCTTCGTTAACTATCTTTATCACCTGCTGAGCGGGGGTAAGGCTTGCGAGAACGTCGGTTCCCACCGCTCTTTCGGTTATCTTTGCGATGAAATCCTTAACTACCTTGTAGCTTACGTCCGCTTCGAGAAGAGCCATTTTGACTTCTCTCATGGCCTCTCTTACGTCTTCTTCGGTAAGAACGCCTCTGCCTTTAAGGCGCTTGAATACGTTGTTGAGTTTTTCCGACAGTCCTTCAAAAGCCACAGTGCATCCTCCTCGTAATATGTCATAATAATCTTTAGTATCAAAATATGTTTTTTATTTCGGAAATACATTTTTTCAGCTCCGCCGATTCGCTCATGTTTTCTGCGATCACCGAAAGCCTTTCGGCGATATGATCAAGACGGGAGCTTTTTTCGGCAAGACCGAGAGCATTTTCAAGATCGTAAAGCGTCTGTTCGCCACGCTTTATGCTGTCCCTTACGCCCTGCCTTGTGATATTTTCCTGCTCGGCTATCTCGCCGAGGGAAAGGTCCTCGTTGTAATAAAGGTCGATAACGTCACGCTGCTTTTCGGTGAGCAGCGGAGCATAATGATCCAGCAGCAGAGCCACCTTCAAATCCTTTTCTCCGTTCACCCAAAGCGCACCTCGTTTCCTTCCTGCGGACAAAGTGTAAAGTAAAAACACTTTGTAAAGCGCAGAACCTTTACATATTATATCACATAATCCGATTTTGTCAAGGGGTTTGAGAAATATTTTTTCATTGGCAATACCGCACAATTAACGGCTGCCGCCTTTGCTGCACATATGCTTGCAGATTTTTTGTCATCTTGCACCAAAACTCCTTGAAATACGACAGTATTCCTGCGTCGTTTTGATACAATCTGACGAAAGATCTGACTGTGCATCTGCACGGCAATAATTATGCGGTATTGCCAAAAGAAAATATGCGTCGGGAAAAGCTCCGACGCATATGATATTATCCTCTCAGATAACTTCCTTTAAAATAAGGTATGCCACCGTAGCAAGGGAACGTGCCTCCACATAATCCCTGTCGATGATGTAATTGCCGTTGTCAAGCATTCTCTTTATCTCGGAAACCCGCTCAAAGCCTTCGAGAGCCTTCTGCTTGTCGGGGATAACGAAATATGACTTCTGCATGATGTGCCTTATCTCCGTGCGGATACCCTTGGGGATAGGCTCGGCGTTTTCGGGTTCGGGGAATACGAAATCCTCTGCGGAAGCGGAGGTGTCTATCTTTGAAGCGATGTCCTCCGCTGCACGGTGACCGAACACAAGAGCCTCCAGCAGAGAGTTTGAAGCAAGACGGTTGTTGCCGTGAACGCCCGTATGGGAGCATTCGCCCACAGCGTACAAGCCTTCAACATCGGTTTCGGCGTTTGTATCAACGTTTATGCCGCCCATGAGATAATGCTGACAGGGGAATATAGGTATAAGATCCTCCGCCATGTCGATGTTCTGGGTCAGCAGGAAATCATATATCATAGGGAATCTGCCGCTTAAATATTCCTTGCCCTTGTAGCGGATATCAAGGTAAAATTCGTCGCTCTCGGTTTTTCTGCTTTCAAGGATTATGGAGCGTGATACCACATCTCTTGGCGCAAGCTCCAGACGCTCGTCGTAATCCTGCATAAAGCGTTCCTTATTGCAGTTGAGAAGATATGCGCCCTCTCCTCTTACCGATTCGGATATGAGGAAACATTCTCTCGATTCCTTGTTGTTATATGCGGTGGGGTGGAACTGAATAAGGGAAAGATTTCTTATCTCTGCGCCCATTTCGCTTGCAATTGCGATGCCGTCACCCGTTGCGATGGCGGAATTTGTGGTGTAGTCGTAAACTCTGCCGATGCCGCCCGTTGCAAGGACAGCATACCGTGCGGTATAGGTGGTGTGAACATCGTCCTTGAGGATATCCGCAGCAAATCCGCCGGATATCTTTTTCATTCTGCAAAGGAGTGCGTTGTCCATAACGGTCACGTTGTCAAGCTTCAGCACAGCTTCCCTTATCTTCTTTGTGACCTCTGCCCCCGTGGAATCCTTGTGGTGGAAGATTCTTCGTCTGGAATGTCCTCCCTCCAGGGTGCGGTTCAGCTTTCCGTCGGCGTCACGGTCAAAATCAACGCCTATGTCAAGGATATGCTGAATTTCCCCCGCAGCCTCGGTAACAAGCACCTTGAGAGAATCGGGGTTGTTTTTGAAGCCGCCTGCGATAAGGGTGTCGTTTGTGTGGAGCGTGATATTGTCGTCGTCTTCGGGCTTGTAGACTGCGGCAACGCCTCCCTGGGCAAGAGCAGAGTTGCAAAGCTCCAATTCACGCTTGCTTATAACAAGTATACGCAGACTGCTCGGGAGATTGAGAGCGGTATAAAGACCTCCCACTCCCGTGCCCGCAATTATTACATCGTAGCTCGGAACGTTAAATCCTGTGCCTTCCATGATAAAATTCCTCTTTTTTTACCGTGCTGAACCTTTTGCGGCGTTCAGCTGCGGTTTGATATATATTAAGCAACATTATACCACAGTAAACGGCATTTTTCAAAGAATTTTTTATACAAAATTTGTTAATGGCAAATTTTTGGCATATTGCTGTGAATATTGCCGCCGTGTTGATACTTTTACTGCATTTTTACCCGATAAAAATACGCCGGATAGTTTAATACGGCATATTTATGGCAATTATAATGGTATTGTCAGATTAACTTTCTTTTGCGGAGGGAAAAGCTATGGATAATGAAAAAAACATATCGGCTCTTCATTTTGAGGAGGAGAGCAGGCTCGTAAAAACGTCTGCCGACAGGATAACTCCCGAAGACGCTGCAAATACGGGAAGGGCGGCGGTTTATGCGGCAGCCCGTTCGGCAGAACATCACGGCGGAAGGGTACGGGTCTGCGTGGGTTGGTCGGGTTCGGAAGGGGCAAAGGCGCTGGCATATGCCTTTGCGTCGGGAGTATGCTCTGCGGGAGGAGAGGCGGCGGCTGTGGGAGAATGTACCTCTCCTGCCCTTGCATACTCAGTCAGACGGCTTGCCGCAGACATGGGCTGCCATATTTCGGCGGACGTGACCGCAGCGATGATGTTCTTTGCGGGGGACGGTCTTACCCTGTTTCCCGACACGGAAGCCGCCATTGAAGAGCATTTATGCGGCACGCATCACGCCGAAAATGTCTACAGCCATTACGGCAGCATAACCGAGTGCGGCGGCATGACCGAGGTCTACATGTCAAGGCTTTCGGGCATACTTGGGGGATATCTCCACGGAATATTTGCGGACGTGAACAGTCCCTCACGGGATATCATGTCCTGCACAGAAAGGCTCCTTGCAGGGAAAAACGACAGGGAAGGCAGCAGGATAGCCTTTCACATCACAGGCGACGGAAGAAAGCTGTCCGCATATTCCGACAGCACGGGATATGTTTTTCATGACAGACTGCTGATGATATGCTGCCGTGACCTGTTTTCGAGAGGATATGACGCCGCCGACTGCCCCGACCTGCCAAAGGCAGCCGAACGTATGGCGGAAAGCTTCGGACGGAAGGTCATCGGCTGCGGAAAGAATATCTGCACATCGGAAAGCGCCCGTTCCGTCCGCTGCGAGCAGGCGAGAAGCCTTGCCTCGGAGCAGTCCTTTATGCGTGACGGCTGCGCTCTTATGCTGACGGTGCTTGAGATACTCCGCCGCAGAGGCGTTTCCTTGAAGCAGCTTCTGTCCGAGCTGCCCGATTATTCCGTCGCAAGCAGGTATATCCCCATGAAAAGTCCCTCCGAGCTGCTGAGAAGGCTTTGTACAGCAGAGGGCGCAGGTTCGGGCGACAGCGGCAGGGACTGCGGCGACGGCGTTCTCATGAACAACGGCAACGGCAGAGTCACCATTACCCCCGTAAGAACGGGCAAGGGCATGATGCTCAGAGTGGAGAGCTTCGGAGCGGCTATGGAGGCAGCCTCGGAGCTGTGCGATTTTTATGAGGATATCATAGGAAAGGCTCTTCACAGCTTCGGCAAAGTATAAAACGCTTCGACAGTTTTTTCCCTTGACAAAAGCGGTCATGTGATGTATAATATACAGTAATTATTGTGTTCGGATAAAAGCCTGTCCGCACGCACCCCTCTGTGCAGACAGGTTCTGATTCTGCTCCCCGTGTTTGAGAAACAGGGGCAGATGATTATGATGTGTTCCGTCGGACTATGCTCACCTGCTGCCGATGAGTATTAATGTTCCGCCGTCCGTTCAGGGTTTTCGATTTGTTGAAAAATTGATTTGTTTCGGGGGACGAACGCAGTTTCCCCCAATGGGGTACGGTTTGATTTTTTCTATTCCGTGATTACTTCTGAAACCGTATTGTTTGTACCGCACTGTATATGCGGAGAATGGAATAAGGCATACGGACGTGCTGAGGACTTGCAAAAAGTAATATTGAGCCGCAGAATAATGTTTTAAGCGGAGCGCATGGTCATGATGGCTTTTGCGCATATCACATTTAACCGTGGGAATTCTATCGTCAAAACACAATATTTACGATCATACGGGCAATGCTGCGCCGTCGGGATTTTTTGCCGCACAGTATGCCTCGGAGTATCATACTTGAAAATGAATTGTAAAAATTAAAATTATGTTTTAAATGCGCATAAGCGGAGCGCAGCCGTCGGCAGACAGTCGGCTGAGAACGGGATCTACAGTCCGCTTTTTGGCGCACGAAAATGAAAGGATGGTCAAAAAATTGGCAAATTACCAGACAAACGAGAAAAATGTTGAGGTCAACGAATACGGAGAAAAAATTGCCCCGAAGCCCGAAAAAAGCGTGAACAGCTACGGCGAGATATTTAACGGCAATAAGGATTACAGGAAAAACAATCAGTACAGAAATCAGAACAACGGAAGATATCAGAAAAACGATTACCGACCATATTACAGGAGAAACGGAGATAACGTTCAGGGTGAAAATACAAGACGTCCGAGAAACCCCGCTCTTCCGCCCAGAGGCACTTCCGCAGAGGATTTTCTCGCTTCCTCATACAGCCGCCCCGAAACTGACGGCATGACCGATAACAGGACAAATCAGCAGAACCGCAGTGACGATTACAGAGGAAGAAGGAACTACAACAAAAACTACAGATACAATAACCGCTACGGAAATAATAATAATTACGACCGCAGACAGCAGGAAGCCGTTATATCTGCGGAAGCTTCGGCAGAGGAGAATGCTGCTGCGGAAAATGTACAGGAAATGCAGAATGTGCAGACATCGGAAAACGATCAGTACAGAAAGACCTATTTCAACAGCCGCAGAAATAATTACTACAATAACAATAACAACAGCTACGGCGGATATCGGAACAGCCGCAGAAGCTATGACAATCGGAAGGACACAAGGCCGCAGTACGACGCTCCCGTAATTGAGCCTGCCGAGCAGGAAACGGCAGAGCCTCACGATACCACAAAGCCCGTTTATCATACGAACCACCGCTTTGCAAAGCATACTCCCGTTAAGATAATCCCCCTCGGAGGACTTAACGAGATCGGCAAGAACATGACCCTTATCGAGTGCGCAAACGATATCTTCATCATCGACTGCGGACTTGCCTTCCCGGACAGCGATATGCCCGGCGTAGACCTTGTTATACCCGATTTCACTTACGTTGAGCAGAACGCCGACAAGATAAGGGGCGTTGTCATCACCCACGGACACGAGGACCATATCGGCGGTCTTGCATATCTGCTCAAAAAGGTGAATATCCCCGTTTATGCCACAAGGCTCACCATAGGTCTTATCGAAGGCAAGCTCAAGGAGCATAACCTGACGGGCAGCGTAAAGCTCAATGTGGTTTCACCCAGACAGACGGTAAAAATGGGCTGTATGGCTGTTGAATTTATCAGAGTAAACCATTCTATCCCCGACGCAGTGGCACTTGCTATCCACACTCCTGCGGGAATAATCGTCCACACGGGAGATTTCAAGGTGGACTTTACTCCCATCGAGGGCGGAATAATCGACCTTGCACGGTTCGGAGAGCTTGGAAACAGAGGAGTTCTTGCCCTTATGGCAGACTCCACAAACGCCGAGCGTCCCGGTCACACGGCTACCGAGCGGAAGGTGGGCGAATCCTTCGTAAAGCTTTTTGACAAGGCTGAGGGCAAGCGTATCATCGTTGCCACCTTCGCTTCAAATATCCACCGTATCCAGCAGATAATCAACAACGCCGTAAGGATAGGCAGAAAGGTCGCTGTGTTCGGCAGGAGCATGCTGAACGTTATCTCCACGGCAATGGAGCTTGGATATCTTTCCGTTCCCGAGGGCGTTATCATTGACATCGACGCCATGAACAAGTATCCTCCCGAAAAGATCGTTCTTATTACAACGGGCAGTCAGGGCGAGCCTATGTCCGCCCTTACGAGAATGGCGATGAACGAGCACAGAAGCGTTACCATTACGCCAATGGACTGCATTATCATAAGCGCAAATCCTATCCCCGGAAACGAAAAGCTTGTCACGAGAGTTGTAAACGAGCTTATGAAGGCAGGAGCGGAGGTCGTTTACGAGGCTATGTACGACGTTCACGTTTCGGGACATGCTTGTCAGGAGGAGCTGAAGCTCATGCTTGCTCTTACTAAGCCTGCATACTTCATTCCCGTTCACGGCGAATACAAGCACCTTAAAAAGCATGCAGGACTTGCTCATGCTCTGGGCATGGAGGAGAAAAACGTTCTGATAGCTTCCATAGGTGACGTTATCGAAAGCGACGGAATTTCCATGAACGTTACGGGCAAGGTTCCTTCGGGACGAATTTTTGTTGACGGACTTGGTGTGGGCGACGTTGGCTCCATAGTTCTCCGTGACAGAAAGCATCTTGCTCAGGACGGACTTATCGTTGTTGTTGCGACTATCGAAAGCGAGAGCGGCACAGTTCTTGCGGGACCCGATATACTGTCGAGAGGCTTCGTTTATGTCCGTGAGTCGGAAGAGATGATGGAGCAGTCTAAGGAGATACTGAAAAAGACTCTTGAGGGCTGCCTTACGGACGGCGTAAGGGACTGGAACGGCATCAAGTCCGCCATGAAGGACGCTCTGAGCGACTATATCTATATGAAAACAAAGCGCAGTCCTATGATCCTGCCTATTCTGGAAGAGATATGATATATATTGTTCCCTGTTTTCTTTGCGGGATCTTTCGCAGAAAGGAATGTTTGTTATGACAGGTAAGCCTTGGAAGCTGTTCAAGCTGATATCCATGCTTCTTATCGTCACCGCTCTTGCATGTGCGTTTGCGGTTGCGGCATATGACGAAGTGAAGTTCTGGGCGCTGCTTGGAATAGTTGCCTGCGTTGCTCTTTGCTATCTTGCGCTTTTTATGATGTCCGAGAACAATCTTCACAAGTTTGTGTCGGAAATGGAATCTCAGCTCAATCTTACCGAAAGGGATTCCCTTTACAAATTCCCTGCGCCTGCCCTCATTGTTGACAGGGAAGGAATAATAATCTGGTTCAACAAGGCATTTGTGGAGCAGATACATTCTTCGGACGCATACGGAGTGCATCTTAGCAGCATTATCGACATCGACCTTGAAAAGACCTTCGACAGCCTTGATACGGTGGTGGAATATCAGGCAGGAAGCTACCGTGTGAGCGCTGTGACCACAGAAAAACATGACGACGATTCAAACGTTGTGTCCGAGCTTACGCTGCTGTATTTTCAGGACATCACCGACCTTATCTGTGCGCAGAAGGAATACGAGAGCAGCAGGATATGGGTCATGATGATACTTGTGGACAGCTACGAGGAGCTTTTCGCAAAGGTCAAGGATTCGGAAAAATCCCACATCACCATGCAGATAGACAAGCTTATGGAAAGCTTTATGGAGGAGCACGGCGGAATCATCAAGAAGATAGCCTCCGACCGTTTCTTCGCTGTGATAAGCGAGGAAGAGCTGAGAAAGCTCATGGACGACAAGTTCAAGGATATCCTTGAAAAGGCGAAGTCCATAACCACCTCCGACCATACCCCCGTTACCGTTTCCATAGGCGTCGGACGGGGCGGCGAGGACCTTCCCGAAAGCGAAAAGATGGCACGTCAGGCTCTTGATATGACACAGGGACGAGGAGGAGATCAGGTTGCGATCAAGGACGACAGCGACTACACCTTCTTCGGCGGCACTTCCAAGGGACTTGAAAAAAGCACCAAGGTCAAAACAAGAATATTCAGCTCAAATCTTCAGGAGCTTATTAATTCAAGCGACAAGGTCATTATCATGGGACATTCATGGAGCGACCTTGACGCTGTAGGAGCGGCTGCGGGACTTTGCGGAGCTATCAGGGCAATGAGCCGTGAAAGCTACATCTGTGTAAAGGAAAATGCCACCCTTGCAATGCCTATCATCACCCGCCTAAAGGAAAATCTTGAGGACGGGGAGGATATGTTTATCTCCGAGGACACCGCTCTTGAATATCTTACCGAAAGAACACTTGTTGTCATTGTTGACGTAAACAACGTTGACATGCTTGAGAGCAAGGCACTCTACAGCGCCGCAAAGAGCGTGGTGTTCATAGACCATCACAGACAGGTGGTAAACAGTATAGAAAATGCGGTCATCAGTCTGCATGAGCCCTATGCTTCTTCTGCAAGTGAAATGGTGACTGAGGTCATTCAGTATTTTACGCTGGATACGCCTATCCCGTGCTACTGTGCGGACGCTCTCCTTGCGGGGATCATGCTTGACACAAAGGATTTTGTAATGCGAACGGGCGTGCGTACCTTTGAGGCGGCGGCGTTCCTGAAAAAGCTGGGTGCGGATACGGTAGCCGTAAAGCGGCTGTTTGCTATATCCTTCAGCACAGGCGTGAAGCGCTCAAAGATAATCGAGAGCGCCGAGATATACAAGCGCTATGCCATTGCCTCCTGCACCGATACCGACGGGGATATCAGAGTGGCATCATCTCAGGCGGCAAACGAGCTGCTTAGCATCGAGAACGTGGACGCAAGCTTTGTTATCTTCACAAGCGGCAAGGGCGTGAACATCTCCGCAAGATCGCTGGGAGCGGTAAACGTACAGATAATCATGGAAAAAATGGGCGGCGGAGGTCATCAGACTATGGCTGCCGCACAGCTTGACGGCTGTACCGTTCCCGAAGCAAGAAAGGCGCTCATTGCGGCGCTGGACGAACATATCCGCAGCATAAGCTGATACATTATTAACGGTACAAACGCTTGAATTGCAGAGTAATTTCTGTTATTATAATATGAAAGCGGTATCCGAAAATTTGTGGTATACCGCAGTGAAAGGACAGGTAGATAAAAATGAAGGTTATTTTTTTACAGGACGTTAAGGGTTCGGGCAAGAAGGGCGACGTTAAGGAGGTTTCCGACGGCTACGCAAGAAATTTCCTTTTAGGCAAGGGTCTTGCCGTGGAAGCAACGGCAAAGAATATGTCCGATCTTGCAGGAAAGAAGTCCTCCGAGCAGCATAAAGCAGATGTTGCAAAGCAGGAGGCTCTTGACAATGCGGCAAAGCTCAAGGGCAAGACGGTCGTATGCAAGGCAAAGGCAGGGGCAGGCGGAAAGCTTTTCGGAGCAGTGACCGCAGGCAATATCGCCGAGCTTATCGAAGAGCAGCTTGGCGTTAAGGCAGACAAGAAAAAGGTAGCTCTCAGCAGCGAGATCAAGGCTTTCGGCACATATTCCGCCGAGGTCAAGCTCTATGCGGGTATCTCCGAAAAGATCACCGTTGAGGTCGTTGAGGGTTAAATCCCACACAGTACTATTGCTCCGCCAATTAACTGATGAAGAATTATGCGCAGAACCGCTGGCGAAAGCCTAGGAAGAAAAACGCAGTAATATGCGGATATTACAAGGTTTTCTGACGACGGATTTCGTCAGCGGGGCAAGCAGAAAATTCAATAGTTAATTGGGGGAGCAATA
>JBJERW010000087.1:0-6674 GCA_051882475.1 Huintestinicola sp.
AGCGTTTCAATATTGATACGGAAAAAAATAAAAACTATCATTACAAAAACGGGAAATGAAATATCCACCAAATTAAGAAAAACTATAAAGAAAAAGCTCGGTAAACGGGTACTCAATAAAGTACCGTTACCGAGCCAAGAACTATAACGCCCTAACGAACTAACAGAACGATTGGGTGCAGGCTCAGCCTGCCGGTTGGGTGCAGCATCATGCTGCCGATTGCGTGCAGGCTCAGCCTGCTGTTATGCAATACTTACAAAATGCAGAGGAAATATTTTTGTATAAAATAATGCAAAAGTTCGTTGACATGGGGGCGCTTTTTTGTTATAATTATTGTAATTGTAAATGTCATTTATTTTTACATACAATTAATGCCAAACTAAATCAAACAACGCCGAAATATATAACAAAAAATGTACGGGAGGAATTAAACGTGGAAAAATACACCGATTACAGCCGATTCAAAGAAAGCTGTACAGCCTTTAAGCATACCTTTGCGGAAAAATATCTGCAGGACGGCGGATTGTACTGCCACCCTCTCTCAGACGGTGTTATCCTTGCACCATGCTCAGCCGAGGAAGCAAAAAGCAACGGCGCAAATATCTGCCGTATGCATGACGTTATGCTCATGAGCGAGGACGGAGAGGAATTTGTACCCTTTGATATCAAAAAAGCTCGTGACATCGCCTCGGAATTCGAGAGCGTCTACCTCAGCAACCTTATGTGCGAAAGCACTTTCCAAGCCGTTGAATGGATGATCGACGGCAAGCACGATACCGTTATTATCAGCGAAGAGCACATGAAAAAGATCGGCAAGCCTTACGCTCCCGTTACTCCCCTTACAAATGTCGTCGTTCCCTTGAAGAAGTTCAAAAACAACTTCCTTTACGGCAAGGGAACCCTCGAAAATCCCTGCGTGCTGACCCAAAAGGATATCACCGCAAAGCTTGACGCTTATATTGCCGACAAGCTTACCGATTTCCCGAGCCTTGAAATTACGGCAGAAACCGAATTTGAAGTCTTTGGCACAAAATTTATGACCGACCCGTCGGAATCACGCTGTGTTGCTCTTGACAAGGCTCTCGACAAGATAAACGAGATAGCCGAGGAAATGAAGCCCAACGCTGAAATATTTGAGGCTGCGTGCTACCTTTTCAACATCAACGATTTTATCATAAAATATCTTGCAGCCGCTGCAAAAAAATGCGGCATTGAAATAACCGTTTCCGATTTTAAGGCAAATTACCTCAAGGGCGCTGACGAAAAATCCGAGGACTACCTTTCCGCAGTCAAGGACGCTTTCAAAAAGCTTGTTTCCGAAAAGAACAGCTTCGGCTTCAAGTATACCGCTCCCGACAAGGATAAGTTCAGCGATGCCCTTCGCAGCGCAGAGCAGTCCTCCGCAGATATGGACGCTCAGAAGTCGGACATTATCGAGCTTCTGAAAGTACGTCCCGTTAATGCGGCTGTGTTTAACCTCGCAAGAGCGCTCTCCCCTGCGGATGCTGAGAATATCGAGAATATCTCCGAATACTGGGGCAAATCCCCCCTCCACCCCACAGAGCTGGGCGAGTATCTCTCCTCCGCTTATATCCCGTCAGACTGCCATGATGCAGAGGGAAAACTCATCTGCCCTCTTGCAAAGGCTGAGATAATCAAAGAAGAGCTGTCCGCAGCATCAGCCAAGTACAAACTGAAAAGCTCTCCCGCTCTTGCGGAGATAGCAGAATACTGTGACAGCGCCGAAAAGCTTTCACGCACATACAACGGAACCCTGTTTGATACAAAGGAAGCTATGGAAGCGGCTGTCAAGAACGAAGCCAAGCTTGCCGATATGTGCGGAGATCTGTCCGCTCTCGATATGGAAGAGCTGAAAAAGCTCCGCAAGTACATCTTCGACATGAACCTTGACAAGAAAACTACCGGCAAGTATCTGCTCAAGATAAAGGTCGCAATGAACGACTGCGAAGAAAATCAGCTGAAGCTTCTCTGCACGGGAATCCCTCTTAAAAACACCGAGGAGCTTACCGCACTGAAAAAGAAGATAACCGAGGGCGATTTTGACGAAACTGTTGCCGCTAAATACATAGCACAGATCGACGGCTCAATGCTTTCCGCACAGGCTGCCGAGATGACCGCATTGTTTGCAGGAATCGAGTCCGCAGACAAGGCAAAGGTCGAAGCTCTTGAAAAGGAGCTTGCTTCCGACAGATTCGACAAGATGCTCAAAAAGCATTTTGAAATTAAGATACAGGACGCTAAGAATCGTTTTGCAGTTGACGATCTTGCAAAGATCTGCGCAGATATTGAAAAATCCGACGCCAAGGGTCTGTACGAGATACGTGACAAGCTGAAAGAATACGACTGCCGCAAGGGACTGAAAATATCCTACTTCAAGGCTATCGACGAAAGGCTTGCAAAGCTTGAAGCAGACGAGGTCAAGACTGCTTTCGCAGGTATCGACAAGGCAGACACCGCAAAGCTTGACGAGCTTGAACAGCTCATCAAATCGGGCAAGTACAGAAAATCTCTCACCGAGGCTTACGCACAGCAGATCGAAACACGCAGAAACGTCATCGCCAACGAGGAATTTATCAAGAAATGCGAAACCATTCCTCAGATGGACAAAGCCGCTCTTGACAGCATAACCGCAGAGCTTAACAGCGGCAAATACGGCGAAGATATCACATCAAAATATATTCCCAAGGTCAAGGAGCGTGAAACCGCCCTCCTTAAGTCTGAGCTTGCCGCACTCTGCAAGGATATTCCTTCCATGAACAGCGAGCAGCTTGACGCTACCGAAAAAACGCTTACCGACAAGAAATATCCCGAAGAGCTTACAACAGGCTATTTCGACACCATCAAGGCTCGCCGCAGAACGCTTATCAACGCCGAAGCGGACGCTCTCTGCAAGGATATCATGTCCATGCAGAAGGACGCTCTCGCAAAGCTGAGAGAGCAGCTTTCCGACAAGAAGTTCGATCAGGAATACGTCAAGAAATATTACGACAAGATCGACGAACGTGAAAACAGCCTTGAAAAGGAAAAGCTTGAAGCTCTCTGCAAGGGCATGGATTCCATGAAGAAGCCTGAGCTTGAAAAGCTCTCCGCAAGCCTTTCCGAAAGCGGCTGCAAGAAGGAAAATATTGCGCCTTACCTTGAAAAGGTTCGCAGCCTTGAGATCAAGCTCATGAAATCCGAGCTTGAAGCTCTTTGCAAGAATATCCCCACAACTCCGAGAAAGGAGCTTTCAAAGCTTAGAGAAGCTCTTTCGGGCAACGACTTCGACAAGGAGCTTGCAACCAAATATATCGAGCAGATCGACAAGCGCATAAGCGAGCTTATCAAGAAAGAGCTTGCGGATATCTGCAAGAATATTGCAAATTCGCCCAAGGATAAGCTGCTTGCAATGAAGATGGAGATAAACGATACTCCCGATTACGCCGAGCAGGGCAAGGCATATATCGAGCAGATCGACAGCCGCCTGAAACAGCTTGACAAGGCTGAATTCGACAAGCAGATGGCATCCATCGAAAAGCTTAACATGGAAGAGCTTGAAAAGTTCACCGAGGAGCTTGAAAAGCGCAAGCCTGCTCTTGACGCAGCTTTGTACGAGGCTTCCGTCAAGAAGTGCCGGGAAAGAGGAAAGACACTCGAAACAGCAGAGCTGGAAAAGCTCTGCGCAGACATCAGCGGAAAGGACGCCGCAGCTCTCTGCGATATCAAGGAAAAGATCACCGACGGCAGCTTCACTCCCGAATACACATATCCTTACATCAAGAAGCTTGAAACCGCAATTTCCGATTACTACGTAAAATACTACTCCAAGCTCACCGAAAATATGGGCGCAATGTCCCGTGCACAGCTTATCGCTCTGCGTGACAGCATAACCGAAAACAAGGACGGCTGCCCTGCAGACATGGTAACAAGATACACAGGCAAGGTCAATGCAAAGATACGTGAGTCCGACGAGCAGATACTCACCGCAAAGTGCAGGAATCTCTCGACATACAACGAGCATATGTGCTTTGAGCTTATCAAGGACATCAACGCAATGGATATCGACCCTGCTTCCAAAAAGCGGTTCATTACCCAGGTCGAGCTGAACATCACAAATCTCAAGACCAACGAGCGTGACGCTTTTGTTGAACAGCTCAAAAAGGTCATGGCTGCAAACTTCATTACGGGCGTTCATTTCTACGTTCCCGGAATGTCCAAGGTATTTGAGTCCCAGTTCGTTGCAATAACAAACAGCTTTGCAAGCATCGAACAGTTTGAACTGCCCGTGCTCATTCATGAGGTAACTCAAGGTATGACGGACGAGGCGTATATGCTTACGGTGGATTACCTGTACTTCAAGGGCAGAAACGGCTTCGGAAGAACAGCAGTTGAACAGATCGAACGCTTTGAAGTAAAGAAAGCACTTTTCGGACTGCCCTCGATCCTCATGGTAGAACGCAGCGGAAAGACAAACGAGCTTCCTTCAAACATTGACAGGAAATCTATCGACAACGCCGTAAAGGTACTCAACAGCATAATCGACGTTCTCAAAAATGCCAAGGCTGCCGCAAAGCTCCGTGAACTTGAGGAGATAAAGGCTGCGGAAGAAGCAAAGCTGCGTGAGGAAGAAGAAGAGCGCAAAGCTGTCGAAGCAGCAAAGTCAAAGGGACTGGACGCACTTGCTGCCGAAAAGCCTGCTGAGGCTCCGAAGGCTGATGCTAAGCCTGCAGAGAGCAAGCCTGCCGAGGCTCCGAAGACCGATGCTAAGACTGCCGAGAGCAAGCCTGCGGACGCTCCGAAGGTCGATGCTAAGACTGCCGAAAGCAAATCTGCAGAGGCTCCGAAGGCTGACGCTAAACCTGCCGAAAGCAAACCTGCAGAGGCTCCGAAGGCTGATGCTAAGCCTGCCGAGAGCAAGCCTGCAGAGGCTCCGAAGACTGACGCTAAGCCTGCCGAGATCAAGCAGATAGAAAAAATCAAGCCAATCAAGCCGATAGAGGTGGTTGTATCACCCATTCCCGAGGTGAAGCCTCTTAAGCATCTTGATCCCATACCTGCCGCTGCTCCAAAGGCAGAAGCACCTAAGGCAGAGCCCCCCAAGACGGAAGCTCCCAAGGCGGAAGCAAAACCTGCTCCAAAGGCGGAAGAGCCCAAGCCTGCTGCTTCAAAGGTAAAATTCTGCGATCAGTGCGGCGCTAAGATACTCAGCGACAGCGCAAAATTCTGCTCCGAATGCGGAAACAAGATCATCAGATAACTATACTTTATAACAAAATCAAAACGGTATCGCTGCGATATGTGCGGCGGTACCGTTTTTTTATGCCGATAAAAAATCATTCTTCAAAAATTTGCTTGTTTTTTTGTACACTTTATCATTTCATATTAGTATAAATGCGGAAAAGCTGTCAAAAATAAGGGTAATAGTAAAGCTTCAATACGGGCTTTAGTATATGGTGAAAACCCGAAATGCATATTTTCGGGCAGTACATGACACCGCACAAATTCTTCTGGGAAAGGAACGTAACAATTATGGAGAAAAAGTTTTTCAAAATCGGCAAATTTTCGGGAAAAGGCGCTACGGCAGTGATATGCTTCTGCCTTGCAGCGGTTGCGGCTCTGGGTATCTACTCCTACAACAAGTCTGCCGACGAGCTTACCAAGGAGCTTTCGGGAGAACAGGGAGCTGTTTCCGAAACGGAGGCGGTAACCGAGGCGGAAGCGGCAGCCGACAATGTACCGTTTACCGATGTTTACGAAAGCAAGGAGGACATTGAGCTTGCACAGGACGCTTTCGGTGATTCCGACACATCATCCGAGCCTGCCGAAGCAAACGCTGAAAACACCAAAAATGCTGTTCTGACAGGTGCGGTAGTTCGTCCGCTTAATGGAGAGATCATCAATGCATTTTCGGACGGTGAGCTTGTAAAATCCAAGACGCTGGGCGTATGGAAAACTCATGACGGCATTGACATTTCGGGAAGTCTTGGCGAGAGCGTTAAATCAATGGCGGAGGGAACGGTCACATCTGTCGAAAACGATCCTATGCTGGGCGTAACGGTTGTTATTGACCACGGCAGCGGAATTACGGGATACTACTCCAATCTTGCCGCAGAAGTAAGCGTTTCCGAGGGCGATACGGTCAGTGCGGGAACGGTTATCGGCTCTGTAGGTCAGACTGCTGAGGGCGAGATATGCGAAGAACCGCACATTCATTTTGCCGTTAAGAAAAACGGCTCATGGGTAGACCCTGCGGCTATTCTTTCCGGCGAAGGCAGCTAAGGCAGGCTGAGCCTGCACCCACCCGTTCTGTAAGTTTATTTGGGCGTTATAGTTCTTGGCTCGGTAACGGCAGGCTGAGCCTGCACCCAATCGGCAGCATGATGCTGCACCCGCTCGTTCTGTTAGTTTTTTTGGGCGTTATAGTTCTTGGCTCGGTAACGGTACTTGTTTTGTATCCGTTGCCGAGTTTTTCTGTTGGTTTGATTTGAATATGGTAGATTTTGCATTGCCCGTTTTAAAAAGGATAGATTTTTTCATTTCCGTATTGTTATTGAAAAAGTTAAGTTATCTCATTGCCCTGCAAAGGGAAAACCTTCAGGAGAGGAGGGAGCGCTCGGAGCGCTACGGACGCAGCCGCCTCCCCCCTCTCCTTGCGGTTTTCCCTCTGCACTCCC
>JBJERW010000088.1:0-72063 GCA_051882475.1 Huintestinicola sp.
GAAGTATCTTGAAGTGGCTAAGAATGATGAAACCGCCTGATTTGGCGGTTTGAGATGATTTTTTATTGTGTGACCTTTTGCGATGTTTGCTACTTTGCAGATCTATGCGCATACATTTCAAGCTTTTCAGATACGAACAATGGACACGGTTGCAAATACCATCAGTATGAAAAAGACGGTCAAGGACTGAAAATTCCAAAATAACGGTCAAACAACGGACAAAACAAAAAATCATAAAAAAACAACTCCGCAAACTTCTAAATTACGACGTTTGCGGAGTTATGTTTGGTGCCGCTGACCGGACTTGAACCGGTACGGGGGTTAGCCCGAGGGATTTTAAGTCCGTTAAGTTGCGTTTTTGTTGTCACTTGATATCATTTTACATAACTTTGAGAATTACCGCAAACCACGCTGTTAAGCCGTTTTCGGGTGCAAACCCTATTGATAACACAATTCGGAAAAATGCAAACCGACCTGCATGTTGATCGCAATTTGTTCGCACTATATTTCGGTACTGAAAATTTTGCAATTCCTCTATGCATAACTTTCAAATAAGCGAACACCCCCACCCGGTTAATATGTAACCGAGAAGGGGTGAGACCCAACTTTCTAATAAAAAGAAAAAATATGAGGATAAGTCCACGTTTGGGTGTATGAAAGCATCCTCATAGCTATATTATATCATAACATATCAAAATAACAAAAAATTTACTTGACAAAGTATTTGAAGCGTGGTATACTGCGCTTAATAGAACCCGCCTCGCTTAGTCTTACTTAGGTTTGCTTAGGTTTGCTTCGGCTTGCTTTAGTTTGAATGCGCAACTCGGCGGGAATTTTTATATAAGATGATAGAGGGATTAGTATGTAGCAGTAAAAAAATGCGGTTGTGATTTTTTGCTTGAAGCCAAATCCCTCTTCTTAATGTTGTGCAAAAGAGTGCCCTCAAACACCGAGGGGTGAAAGAGGGCAAGAGAAGAAAAAGAGATGGGTAAGACCAAATATTAGATGATTTCATTTTAAAATGTCCGGAACGTTGTTTCCTTTTTCCGTTATTATCAGGGGTAAAGCTTCAGCAACAATTTGCTTTCTGGCTGGCAGTGAACCTGTTCTTTTGGGTGGATACGTTTTATCAGACCTCTTTGAATCTGGTGAGGAATGCAAGACTTTTAATGTTCCGGATTGTTATTATTATACCATATTAGTGTATCAGTTCCAAATTATCTTTGTTCCGTCGTTATTTGTATAGAATTCATCCTCATATTTTTTCCTTTCATCATTCAGTTTGTTTTTGCCAAGGCACGTTACAGTCATCGAAAAATCACACATAGTTTCTATTATAACATCATCTCCACAGTTTGGCGAATAGATTGATAATACTTTAGCATCTTTGAGTATTGATGACCATTCATCGACATCGCTTATGTCGTCAAAGCGCTTTATCCCTATTATACACTTTGCATTAAGATTATATGTCGAAAGAATATTGCTATCGACCATAGTATTACTATTTGATATCGTTCCGTGAAATCTAACGGAAATGCTGTTTGTTGGCCAGAATAACCTTCCGTTTACCAATTCGAAAACTACTTCATTTAATGTAATTTCTTTGTAATGGTCAAGAACAGATGATAAAATATCCATTTTAACTGTCGGTGTATCCCATCCGTAAAGATTGATGATTTCTTTTCTTCCAAGAGGGGAACGAGCTCCGGATGATAATGTGTTGACATTTATATGAATAATCCTTCTGAAGCAAAAATCCCATCTTGTTGAAAAGAGAATCGGCTCGAATGTTTCTGTCAAAATAAAAGAATATACATCTGATACTATTTTTGTTACGTAAACATCATTATTAATAAGAGCATATACTTCTATTTTTTCTGTGGGTTTCAACCTTTGAAGCAAATGCATAAATAAAGGCTCCCCGGTATCTTCAAGCTCGATTAATGTATTCCGTTTTACTCTGTTGCTGTCGTGCGTTATTTTTAACATGGTGCCACTCCTCCTTTATTATAGAATGACATATGTTTTAAGGTTTGTCAAGCGATTTAAGTTCTTTTCGTGTTTTTGAAAAGCAAAAAAGCCCCCGGAGGGGCTGAGTTAATGTTTGTTTTGAATACTGCGGCAAATTTATAAAAACCGACTCGGTTAATTATCCCTACCGGATTTTCTTTCCGGTCAATAGTATATTACTTGTGTCAGGGTACTTCTCAAACGATTTGAGTCGTTTGAGTTATTTACAATACCCATATCTATTGACCGGTTATTTCTTTTAACGTCCCCAAGCATTTTGCATAGCCGTATCAAAATCATAATTCAAAGCAAGCTTTCTCAACTTATCTTTCTCCTTCTTGCAAATCTTGTTTCTACATAATATTATTACATACTTTTCATCACCTACTGTGAAGAAATACGTCATTGCATCATACCCGGGTTGTGAAGTATTGATTACATCAAGAACCTTACTGACAGCACTAATGATTTCGTCAAAAATTTCATCGTCCTTAAATTCTGTTGCGAACTTAATGATTGGGGTCATTCGCTCAATAATGACATTTTTGGGAGCGAATTTAATTCCCTTCAATCCGTCTGCAACGAGAATATTATTAATTTTAATTTTACTCATGTGCACATACCTCCTCTTTTTTTCTATAATTATTATACCATGTATCTCATTCGTCTGCAATCGATTTAGGCCTATTTTGACTTTTTCAGATTTGCACATATAAATCCCACTGTCCGTAGATACCACACAGGGATGTGTTACTCTTGAAACGCACTTCACTTATCTAGGGAAAATATAGCTTCCTCAATTTTCTCTTATGAAGTCCTTACAAGCCCACCAATCATCGGTCTTACTCCGATACAGCCCATATCAGAACAGGATTCGTCATTAAGGTTTATCACCATCGCATACGGAGTGAGGTCCTCAATATCCATATCATCATATTTCCATTCGTCTTCGTGCTGACTAACGTAAAGAAGTGACAGACACAGTCCGAACTGAGTAGGAGTTAAGATTGCATGGTAGACAAGAGCATTGTATTTTGCTTCAAAATTTGCGATTATCTCCTGTTCCTCTTCGTTTGCCCAATAAAGAAAACCAATCTGCTCACTTACGTTGACCGTACCGTTTTTTAAGTCGCTGATTGTATTTGGGTGGAGCTTGAGCATTTTCATCCTCTTTATTGCTTCTGCAAGCTGTTTTTCTCTCGATATCATTATTTATCGACCTCCTTGTTTTTCAATAGTTCAATTCGTCATTTGTTTTCTCTATGCGTTCTTTTGCTTCGGTCAGACACCTGACCGAAGCAAATCTATTTCTTGATGATAATCACATTGTATCATCAATGGGTATTGATGTCAGCACGGATTCCCATGAAGCACCAAAATGAGTAACGCCCCAAAGATACACATTAAAATCAGGAACATAGTACACGATCTCATCGGTATATCTTCTCAGGATATCATATCCGTTGGCATCAGTGATAAAGAACTCAAATATATCGTTTGAGTATTCATAATTAAGTGTTTCTATTTCATTTTCATGAGCGCCAATATCATCCTCAAGCAAAGATATTTCCTGTTCTATCTGTTCTTCAGTACGCAGTGAATTACCACTTTTGGGCATTAGCGATTTTTCTTCCTCAAGTTCATTGATTTTGTCCTGAATCACTTCGATTTCTTCCCGGATTTCCTCAACTCTCTTATTACGCTCATACGGAGTGTACGTTTTTCCGTCGCTATCAACGTAATGAACTTCATTTCCGTTCACAAGCTCAAAATCATATTTCATAAACTTGTCTGCGTTACACTCAATATGTGGAAAAGAAGAAGCAAATGCTGCAAAGTCAACATATCCATTTTTCTCCCCGTAAGAGCTGATTTCAGAACCCAAAAAATATCTACTCATAATAAATACCTCCTGATAAATTATTTTTGCTATGCTGTATCGGCGATAGCGTACAGGCACTAAAAAAGCACCTATCATCCTTATCAGAGATGATAAATGCGTATTGTGAGTATAAGAACCCAAACCCTTACGGAAATCGCAGGAGTATTTGTGTACTTTATCTCTTATATGCCTTCACCACCTCTTGCACCTCGTCAAAAACGGATTGGATTTCTGACTTCATCTGACAACATTTTCAGTTATCATAAAGCTTTATGGAGGCCTTCATTATTTTAATAATGTAAATTATCCTCCGGATAGTAGCTTTATTGGTGCATAAAAAACTTGTTTTTAAATAAAAATCACAAATCATCGTGATATTAACGTAATTTGATTCGAATCATAAAGCTCAAGTTCTGAACAATATAAATCTCAGTGTCTTTTGCTTACAAACATATTATAGCATGCTGCTTTTTCCTTTGCAAGCGATTTAGCCCATTTTTGGAATTTCAGGAATCAGAACGTTGGTCTTGTCATTTCCTAATGTTAAGAATCCATTCCGCCATCCTGTCATGTCCATACTATTATAAATGTGGACGGAGTAATGAGGTCCTATCTGCAAGCCTGTTCTTGTTGTCGGTCTAATGATATCATGCCGGGATTGTCTTGTCAAGCGATTTACCCCCTTTTGGGGATTTTCAGGAATTGGAACATTGGTTATTGGCTTTTCTAATGATAAGAAGCCTTTGCGCTGCGGTTTTTTTACCATTATAAAGTAATGTCACCAATTGAAACTAACTTTCGTTGCGCCTCAAACACCAAATTCAGGGTTTCATATTTGCTGCATAAAGCAATACTATATGAAAAAATTCTGTTTGCCTCGCTGACAACGGATTTCATCAGCGAGGCAAACAGAAAATACAATAGTTTATTCTGGAAGTAGTTTTTCTTGCAGAAAAGAGAAGAGAAGCAGAAAATTTTTTTATTGTTGATAATGCTTACAAAATCATTCCTGATTTTTCAGATAACCACACTATTCTCAACCAAAAACTTCAAACTTGATTGAATATGAACATTAGCGCTTGAAATCAAAACATATTTCCAAGGCGTACCACCGTTTTGTGCGTTGTATGCAGATGCCTCGCTGCAATATTTCATAGCAGCTTTTGATTTTGCCAAGACAACATCATCGATATCACCGTTGACTTTGCGAGCATCCTTGGTTTCAACCATAAATATCATGTCTTTGGTTTCTACAACAAAGTCAGGCTGATATCGGCTGCCGCTGTTACGGTCGTAATAGATATTGAACTGATTTATATTGGGACAAAGCCAGCGCAGAACATCATTATCATTTTCAAGAACTGTTGCAAACACTCTTTCGGTATTACTGTCAAATTTATACATCGTATGACAGCTCTTTGTAAAGCCCTTGAATATTCTTTTCGGCACTTCGCTTGGCGGCATAGATGCTCTGTAATCATATATCCGGTCGGACACATATTTGCCGCCGAAGCCCGTTTCAATTTTGCTGAAAGGTCGCATAGTTGAAATGGAGTATGCAACATCTTCGTGAAAAAAGTGGCTTTTCATCTGGGCATAGATATTGTCAGCTATATTGACCTTGAACTGCCGCAGCACCTTTTCCACATCATCATCGCTTTTAATATAACTCTTTAAGTGAGTTTTGAGTTGACCTATCAGCTTATAAATCAAATCTGAACAAACATTGTAAGCCTTGAATACATTAGATTAAGCCATGTACTGTGTTCCAAATTGTCATCATAGTGCTCAAATGCCGCACCCGTATTATAGGGCGGATCGATATAAATGCACTTAACCTTTCCCGCATATTCCTGCTCCAGAGCTTTCAATGCAAGAAGGTTATCGCCGTGGATAAGCATATTTTCGGTGTCTTGGTCGCCGTATGACTTGTCCTTATCGTGAATAAGTATTCTCGGTTCAACTTTTATCTCATCGTTTTTGCCTATCCAGGTCAGTTCGAGTTTGGGATTGTTGTTTTCCATGTTATTTTTCTCCTTTAGAAACGAATTGGGATGTCGGAAGGGACTATATTTTTGGCAAGTTCGGTATATCCATTATGATTCAGATACATTTTCAGATTTCTTTCGGCAAGTTCATAATTGGCAAGCGGTCCGATTCTGACAGATTTTACGATATCTCTGAAATCTTCGTCAATAGTAATTTCCAGATAAGGAATTAAATAGCCATTTCTTGTTTTGAAATTAAGATATTTTGACTGAAATGATTCATTCCCGTTTGGAACTGATATAATTGCTCTAATTTCTTTTTCATACATAAATGCGCTATCTTTAACTAAGAACTTATATTTATTGATAAATTCTTTTATTTGTGAGAATAATGCTTCGTTTATATTCGTTTTTTTGCCTGACAAATTGATTACCAGTGTTCGATTAGAATTATAAATATTATGATTGAATATTTCATCTATTTCTTTTGTAAAGAAGTTTACCTTTTTAATATCAGAATATTCTACAGCCCCGACATTAAAATCCACTTTATATTCGGATAGCTTTTGGAACACTTTGTTCTGAAGATAATTTATATCTATTTCGAGAGAATAGCCCAATTGTCCGCTTGAACAATAATAATTCCACATAGGCAAACTGTCTTTTTCTTCGGAAAAACACATTATATACGGTTCAGATGGCAAACATCCATAATCCCCATTGCTCTTCTTTTTTTCACTGCTGAAATTAAATATATATGGAGCATATGGAAAGGAAAGGTTGCTTTTTATGTAATTATACTCAGAGTCACTTAGTTTTCCTGAATCTTTAAGATTGTTTAATGCTGTTATAAGATGTTTAATTATATCTGTTCCCTCGTTAATATCATTTACGCTATCTGCTTTTGTAAAATGTAATTTCATCTTATTTTTTCCTAAAATACCCATCAGTCCAGCTTCTGACGTATAATGAAAGACAGTAGAACTGTTAAAAGTATCATTTATCATTTTATTTCTCCTTTAGAAACGAATTGGGATGTCGGAAGAAGTTATTCTATAATTATTGTAGCCATTATAAGTTAGATACATTTTCAAGTTTTCTTCTGCTATAGAATCGTTTGAAAGCGGACCAATCATAATTTCGTACACTAAGTTTGACGGGCTTTTATCAAATTCCAGTTGAAGAAATGGAACGATCATTCCACTTCTTGCACGAAAGCCCAAACCGTTGCAATTCTGATTCTTTATTTTAGGCACTTTGATAATTAGCCGAACTTCCTTTTCATATTCAAAAGAGGTGTGCTTAAATAGATATTGATATTCATTTATCATATCAACTATCGTATTAATTCGATTTGAAAAATAAGCTTGTTCAATTCGTTCTTGAATAATTCTATGTTTTTCATCAGTAGAATAAATTACATTATAAAAGTCAAAATCAGATATTCCATATTTTTCGGATTTTGTTTCAATAACTGATTTTAACTTCTTTTTATCAATTTTTATAGAATACCCTTGTGTACCGGCATTTGTGTAATAATTCCACATAGGCAGACAATCTTTCTCTGTTGAAAAACTCATAATAAAAAAATCAAATTTACTATCATTAAGCATCCTGCGATAATGTACGATTTGCGATCTTGAATACTCTGTTTTTTCGGCTATTGTACCAACTTTATCGGTATACAAAGAGTTGATTGCATAAAAGAAATCAATGTCTATTTTCTTCTCTTCTAACATTTCTTTACAAACATCGTCAAGGCATTTATAAAAATCTTTTCCCTCGCTTTTATCATTAAGGCTGTTTGCTTTTGATAGCTGCAAGATGAATTTGTCTTTTTTAAAGATGCCAAGTATTCCGTTTTCCGAGGTATAATGGTATAACCAATTATCTTTATTCAAGTATTCTCGGACAGTTATATCATTTTCCATAGATAATCACCTTATTTCAAATCGTATTGTAAAAATAGTTTTCATCTGCGTTCTGCCTATAAGCTTTTTTCGCATTTCCTCCTGCAAACGCTCATTTTCCTCTGCAATGCGGTCTTCTTCATCATATAAGTGCCTGCGTTTCTTGTCACGAAGCTTTTTCAGCTTGTTTACCTCGTCCTTTGCTTCAAGCATCTCCGCAAGGGTAGATGTCAGAGCCATTGCATTGGCAGCTTTGGTCTTTTCCTTTATTTCGTTATCAAGGTCTTTTATTTCCCGATAAAGATTTTCTTTCAGTTCCTCGCTCCATTCGTCCAGTTTGCTGCATTCATCAAGGAAATACTTCTTGTTCTGTTCCTCAATATCTTTGAGCAGGTCGGTTTGTTTCAGAGCAGATTTTTTCTCAAGGTCATCAGGCACAGGAAGAGCGGTTTCCCTTGCATCGGAACAAAGCTCCATCATTCTCTCAACAGTATCATCGTCAAGTACAGTTCCGTCATCACATACACAGGTGTTGATAATATACTCCTGAATATCAAAGGCTTCAACGGTCAGCTTATCTACTCTCAGCCAACCCGTTCTGACAGGCATTGATTCAAAATAGCTGAATTTGCGTCCCGATGAACTGTAATAGAAGCACACTTCGGCAACAGGTAAGCTGTTTTCTACAGCATTTTCAAGCAAACTATGAATATATGGCTCATCTTTACGCATAAAAACTTCATTGCTGCCATTGACATCACGCCAACGCAGATTATACGTAATACCGTTTGCGGATATTTCTGTATCGCTGATAACTTGGCTGTCGGGAGCGGCATAAAGCAGAAAATAATATAGCCATGTTTCAAACCTGTTAAGGCTTGTCTTAGTCGTATCATCGGTAACTTTTAGCAGCTTGCTCACATCTTCATCGAAGTTTTCAAGAATAGACTGACGTGTGCGTGTCAGATTGCTTTCTATCTTGTCCTTATAAAGCTCCTGCAGTTCATCAAATGCAGCCTGGATTTCATCGGTGGTACGGCAGTTCTGATATATCTCGGCTATTCTTGTTTCAAAGTCGATACCGTTTTCCAGACTGCCGAGAACTTCATCGGAAGAACCGAACAGACCATCGAACAGCTTGAATTTCTGGTCGAGCAGTTCATAAACGTGCTTGTCCGCTTCGTTATGTTCATTTACGAAGTTCAGAACCACAACATCATTTTTCTGTCCGTAACGGTGGCAGCGTCCGATTCGCTGTTCTATTCTCTGCGGATTCCAGGGCATATCATAATTGACAAGCAGGGAGCAAAACTGCAGATTGATACCCTCGGCAGCAGCTTCTGTTCCTATGAGAATACAAGCGTTATTCTTAAATTCCTCAACAATAGCAGCCTTTATATCCGCTTGACGGGAACCCGATACAATATCCTCTCCCTTATGACGTTCAAGCCAGTCACTGTATATCTTCTTTGACTTCTCATCTGAATTTGAACCGTTGAGAAATACAATCTTATCCGCATAACCATTATTGCTTAATAGGTTATACAGATACTCCTGTGTCCTGCGTGATTCGGTAAATATCACAGCTTTTCTCTGACCGCCAAGCTCTGATGTTCTGTCAAAGCCTTTCTTCAATGCAGTAAGAAGATTTTCTCCCTTTGCGTTGGTATTGATACGCTTTGCTAATTCTGCATATTCCTTCAATTTGTTAAGCTCGTCGGTTATTGCCTGCCGTTCGTTGATCATATCCGCACGAACGTCATCTTCCGTTACCTCTACTTCATCAAGCAATTCGTCAAAAGAGTCATAGTCCTCAAGCTTTAGATCGGTATCAATACCGTTAAGCATATTTTCAAGGCGCAGTATCAGTGAATCAAGAGTTCCCGAAATAGCAAACGATGATGATGCAAGCAGTTTGCGAAGTATCATTGTCATCAGCTTTCTCTGACTGTTGGGAAGCGCATATAATTTCTCTGATGCAAGGTAATTTGACACATCATTGTATAGCTTTTCTTCGTCAGGTGACGGCTCGTATCTTGTCAATATCGCTTCACGCTTTGTATATGGTACATATTCTGTAACCTGTTTACGAAGCGTTCGCTTGCAGAATGACTGCAGCTTTGCCCTAAGAAAAACATTGCGCATCTCTTCATTTTCTACTTTTACATACTTATCTCTGAATGATTTTGCATCACTGAAAACACGTTCATCAATTATGCTGACAAGACTATAAAGCTCCATTAAATTATTCTGGAACGGCGTAGCAGTGAGCAGAAGCTTTTTTCTGCCCGAAAGAGCGTTTTTCAATTTGTTGCCGATAACGTTGCTTGATTTATATACATTCCTTAGTCTATGGGCTTCGTCAATGATTACAAGGTCCCAGTTGACCTTTGATACGTCCAAGTCCTTTTTGGCAGCAAAATTGTATGAGCATATCACAACCCTGTCATTGCAGTCAAAAGGATTGTGGTTACCGTTTTTCTTTTCATAGTTATAGTTTTTGCTTTCAAGGATAACCGATTTTATGTAAAACTTTTCGTCCAGTTCGGAAAGCCACTGATTCCTCAAAGAAGCGGGGACAATAAGGAGAATTTTACGTTTATGCTCTGCCCAGCATTGAGCAATCACAATTCCGGCTTCAATTGTTTTTCCCAAGCCAACCTCATCTGCAAGCAATGCTCCGTTAGATAAAGGAGAATGAAAAGCAAACAATGAAGCATCAACCTGATGCGGATTTAAGTCAACCTTTGCGCTTGCTATCGTTGAAATAAGGCTGTCAATAGATGAGCTTGGTCTGTTAAGTAGTATCTGATTTGCCAGATATGAAGCGTTATATGAAGAATTCATAATGAAGCACGAGTCTCCTTATATCCTAATACTTGATTATTCAATGTTATACAAAACAACTATATTATAACATATATATTCATAAATTTCAACATTTTCAACAAAAAAAACGGATATATACGTGATATACATCACTTTCAACAATTACTATTCGATTGTTCTTTTAGTGCCTTTATAGCTTTATGATATATTTTTTATTGTTTGATAGATAAGAAAAAATTCCACTTGTTGCGATAACGCCAGTCAAAAATAAAAAAACAGTTGATTTCGGCGTATATTTATGTTATAATAATAATGTAAAGAACGTATGTAATATTGTATTTGTATGTAGGAGGTGCAGCCATGATTAATGTATACATCGATGAATTCACTCCGTGCCTTAAGGACGCAAAAACAGGAGAACTTGTCCAAACAGAGGTAATACAGATAAAAAGGAAGTCATTTTTAAAAAAGTACAACAAGAAAAATGGATGGTATATAAATTGGGAGACCCTCTTGAATGAAAATGAGGTTTATGCACTTGTGGTTGAAGGCTCTGTTGACATTCAAGGACTTGTTGCAATCGCAAAAGATAACGAATCTCAGGCTGCGTATATTACATGGATGTGTACCAGTCCGGAAAACAACAAGCTTATTAGCGACAGCGTTAAATACCTAGGCGTGGGAGGTCATTTGTTTGCAATTGCGGCTCAAAAATCAATTGAATATGGATATGAAGGATTCATGTACGGATTTGCCGCCAATCAAGAGTTGTTGAACCACTATGTTAACGTGTTTAATGCTGAATACATCGGGATACTTCACCCATATCAATTCGCCATAGATTCATCAAATGCAAAAAAGATAGTGGAGGTTTATGATTATGAATGGACAGATGAAGAAATATAATCAATCATTAAAAAGCACACCTTCTCCCATATTGTTAAGTCAAATGACAAAAAAGGTAAATATCCGAAATCTAATGACATATGCAAAGAAAAAAGGCGTAAAAGTCGCAGATTTGTCAGAAGAGGAGAAGATGTCTTTCATAAAACAATGAATCGATCATCTCTTTGATAAGTATGATTTGTCCCCCTGCTAATTTGGATCATCCATAAAGCAGGGGGACTACTTTCTTAATCTTCAATAATATGGTAAAGGTTAATAATCAACAAAAAATATTACAGAGCCTTTAGATTACATTTCAGCCTGGAACCAAAAAAGGTGTTCCTATGGCTATAGTGTGTATTCAATATTGCAGTTTCAAGCGCTTCCTTCTGACCAACGATAATGACTTTCTTTTTCGCACGAGTGATACCCGTATATAGAAGATTTCTGGCCAGCATAACATTGTGAATTTTTAAGATGTCAATAATTACCACCTCATACTCTGAACCCTGGGACTTGTGAATACTAAGAGAATAAGCATAATCAAACATTTCAAAGGCTGAGAATGGATATGTAACGATTTTTGAAGAAAAATTCACTGTGAATATTTTCTCGTTAATGCTGATACTTGTAATTCTCCCGATTTCTCCGTTTGAAGCCTCTTTTGTATTCTTGGTCTGCATAATCAGGTCTCCCTGTCTGAATATTCTGTTGCCAACCTTGACTTCCATTTTTTCCTCACTTGCATGGTTGACTAAATCATGAACTGCCTTGTTGAGCTCAGAAACGCAAACTGTAGATTTATCCTTAAAAGGGGACAGCATTGCCACTTCTTCAGGTAAATAGTCCGAAAGAGTCTGAAGGTACAAATCCTTCATCTTTTCAAGAGCTTCAACCTCAGTTTGAGCCTCAACAAACATGAAGTTATTATTGTCAAATGTGAGGTCGGTGTTTCCGACACAGATTTTAGAAGCATTTTTTGCGATAATACCACTCCCGCCGGTTCTATATACATTTGTTAGTCTGGACACAGGAACAACACCGGAATTTATGATTTCAGAAAACACCGAACCGGGTCCAACAGACGGAAGTTGATTAGCGTCGCCTATCAAAACAAGTTTAGTCCCCGGCTTAATAGCCCTTAGCAAAGCGTCTGCTAAATGAATATCTATCATTGATGACTCATCAACGATTACTGCATCAGCATTAAGAGAATGAATTGGTGAAGTAACAGTTCCGTCCTCTTCAGGCTTTACTGCTAATGCAGAATGTATTGTATAAGCCATGTATTTGGTCGAATAGGTTATTCTTCTGGCCGCACAACCTGTAGGAGCAAGCATAAGAATACTTTTTCCCATACTGACAAATTCATCCGCTATACACTTTATTATTGTCGTTTTTCCGGTACCGGGTCCACCGGTAATAACTGATACGGTGTTGTTTAGTGAGTTTTCCACTGCCAATTTCTGTTCATTTGATAATTTAATTCGATTTCTATTTTCCCATAAACTAATACTGTTGATTGAAATCCCGGTTGATGTTTTTGCTTGGACAAGATGCGCCAGGTTTCTGGCCCCGTACATTTCCAATCTTGCAGTTGACGCAGAATATACGATTTTTTGGCGACTATTTTTGGACTCGCCTATCATTATTCTTTTTGATTCATTCATTTTTCTCAATACTCTTTTCATCTGAACAGTTGATACTTCTTTGCAATCCAGCATATCAGATGCCATTTTGTTAATTATAGTAACATCCCCAAATGTGTGTCCATTGGCTTCATTAGTCTTTATTGCTGCATATAAGGCTGCCTCGACTCTATCATCCGCATTTCCGGGATGGTTCATAGTTTTAGCAAAATCATCAACAACATCAAATTCAACTCCGGCGATTTTACAAAGCTCAAATGGTGTTTTTCTGATTACATCCAATGTTTTCTCCTGATATTCATTGAATATCTTTGCTATATTCGAATAGGAAAAGCCAAATGGAGCAAGTAAATGAACGATTTCCGGTATTTCCTTATGCTCAAGATAAACCTTATGTATTGCTGATGCCTTTTTATGCGATACTCCCTTTACTTCTTCTAATCTCTTGTAGTCATTTTCGATCACATTAATTGTATCACTTCCAAACATTTCAATTATTGCATTTGTACTTTTTGGACCTAGCCCCTTTGTACGTCTGGTAAGCAATTCGATAATGCCCTCGTCTGTATCAACAGGAAGTTCTTCAAACACGTCGGCTTTGATTTGCAAACCATATTGCTTATCCCATATCATCTGGCCGGTGATTATATAGGTGATTTTAGCTATAGGAAGCGAATCTCCAATTATTGTAACAGTATCTCCTTTTTTGAAAGGAAGGCAGTCTTCCAAAAGCATATACTTTTCTACCGCAAACCCCGGTATTGTAACATCTCCACATTTAACAGCTCTAGGATAAGTAATATTAACTAATTTTGCCTTTATAGTCACATGTTTCATAATAATTCATCCATCTTCTCTTCTGCTTTTCAGCCGCAATGTTTCCACGTTGGTAATTATATCAAAAAAAAATCCACCCCCAAAGATATTTGAGGGTGAAAATTCAACAATTATTATGAAACTCAAATGTGCATAATGCTAGCTTTTCTGATAATTATGTATGTAAATCCTTTGCATAAACTAATCCCATATTTTTTCACAGAGCTTTTCAAGATATTTCTTTCTGTTTCACATCATTCAAAAAATTCTTCTGTGATACCATCAAAATCGTTAAAATCAAGCTCAGAATTAATCGGTTCCGACGTTCTTCTGCAACGGCTCGCTTTTCTGGCTGATTGAGAAATCTCATATTCTCTCACCGAGTATTTAGAGGTTATTCGGTTATTCAAACTGACCAGATATCCATATTGAATTAGGAACTTCAGATTATCAGGCTTTATTGAAATGCTATCCATCTCAGACCAAAATCCATGCTTCACTGCAATCCGTTCAAGAACATTGCACAAATCCCAAAATGCTTCCGCAGCGTTTATCTGATATTCAGATGCTTCTTGCATAAACTTTGCAAAATCAAAATCATTAGGAAACGAAAAATGGTCAACAGATTGTTTTGTACTCATTCCTTGTCTCTTTGTCCCTAACGGATATTTTTCTTCCATTTCAGAAAAAATTGATGAATCGATACGTTCTCTGAGTGTGATTTTCTTCTTTCCCATTGCAATTCCTCCTCGTATATGTTATTTTTGACCCTTTACTGTTTATTTGCACATGAATTATATCAAAGGAATGTGAGTTTACAAATAGCCGCACTTGATGATACGATATAGAAATATATATTTATTTCGGGTTCTGTAATACAATATTCAAAAGTGCGACATATCTATACGGTATAATTAAAATTGACGATATATACATTCTTGAGGTGGAATTATGGCTATATTATTTAAATGCAAAGCTTGTGGAGGTAATCTCGAAGACATTATTCCCAAATCCAGTATATACACTTGTCAGTACTGCGGAACAACTCAAACGGTTCCCGTGTTCGATGATGAAAAGAAGCTGGCTTATTTTAATAGAGCAAATAAACTGCGTCTTAATAATGAGTTCGACAGTGCGGCCAGAATATATGAGAATATCGTAGCAGAGTTCCAAGATGAATCCGAAGCATATTGGGGACTTTGTCTTTGCAAATACGGCATTGAATATGTTGATGATCCTCTCACCGGCAAAAAAGTACCTACTTGCCATAGAACATCTTATACCAGTATATTTGATGACGATGACTTTGCACAAGCTCTCGAAAACTCAAGTGGGGAAAAGAAAACACTTTATCGTAACGAGGCAAAAGAAATCGATAGGCTTCAGAAGTCAATCTTGGAAGTGGCAAGCAAAGAAGCTCCTTTTGATGTATTTATCTGCTACAAAGAGACAGATGGGTCCGGTCAGAGAACAAGGGACAGTGTTATTGCGCAGGATATATATGATGCTCTTACGGTAAAGGGATACAAGGTGTTCTTCTCAAGAATCACTTTGGAAGATGTTCTTGGCAAAGAATATGAGCCGTATATCTTCTCAGCACTTAATAGTTCAAAAGTCATGCTTGCTATAGGCTCTTGCTATGAATACTTTGATTCCGTATGGGTAAAGAATGAGTGGTCTAGGTTCCTTAAAATGATGCAAATGGATAAATCCAAGACACTTATACCTTGTTACATTGATATTGACGCATACGACATGCCATCAGAGTTCAGAAATCTTCAGGGACAAGATTTATCGAAAGTTGGATGCATACAAGATCTAGTAAGAGGTGTCGGAAAACTTTTAGCGGTGCAGATATCCTCTCCTTCTCAAGTTACTTCGGGTGCTTCTATAGAATCTCTTATGACAAGAGTTGAAGATTTTCTGGTCGATAAAGAGTGGCAGCATGCAACAAGCTACTGTGAAAAAATTCTGGATATGAATCCCCGATATTCAAAAGCTTATGCGTACAAGCTCATGGCAAATTTTAAGCTCTCCAAGATAAATCAAATTGATTACTGTCTCGAGGACTTTAGGTCCCGGGCGGATTATCGGAAGCTTGTAGAATATGCGAACGATGAGGTTAAGACAAGTATTCTTCCTCATTTTGAGAAGGCATATCAGGCCAGATGTGAGAAGGTTTATTCTGAAGCAATGCAGTTAAAGGATTCTATCGATGTTGAGACAGTATCTCGTGCAGGAAACCTCTTTGCTTCCATACATGAATGGAAGGATGCGAATGAAAAGTACAAAGAGTGTATGCAAAGAAGACATGGTCTTATCATCATGGAAAAAGAACAAGAAATCAGAGAGGCAAAGAAAGAACTGTCAAAAAACAGAGCATCAATGATTTTTTCAATCATTCTAGCCATTTTAACTACTGTAACCTTTGTGGTGTTTGCTAAGTCTGATATGAATGCTGAGGAAAGCGTTCATGCATTTATTGTTTTTGCTATCACCTCTGTGGTTTGTCTTGGTGCAACCAGAGTTGGGATTATTAAGACAATCTTTGCGTCTCTATTCACTTTTGGACTTGCCGGGCTAGGATGGACTATTATTGATGCTTTTAGAAAAATAAGAAACCATGTAGTATTTTCCGTTGCTACCTCAAAGGAAATCAAAGATATCCAAAAGAAAATCCAAATTGAAAGAGATATGATTAATGACGGGATGCTTTTTTAAATCACGTTTTTCCTAATATGCGGATTTTTACACCATTGTTGTTATCAATAACTAATTTGTGATGTTTGTATTTCTTTGTTTTCATTTGACAAAAGAGCTGATATTAAGTCTGTTATATATCATTATTCTTCCTTGACCTCGACGAAAAGGGTGTGGGCGGAGTTGCAATGTGGATTGGAATTCTTTTTGTTGCCTTTGTTGTGCTTGGATATATTATTCTTGGAATTGATTACCTTATCAAAGGCAGAAAATCAAAATAGTACATAAACAGAAGGGGCTGATACAGTGTGTGCTGCAACAGCCCCGTTTTTATACCTCAACGGTTTATAAATCATATTATTATCCAAATCATTTGGGTGTTTTCGTCCTCATGTTTTCAGATTCTGGTCATAAATCCGCTTTGTTGTGTTAAAAGTATATTATGCGCATTTCAAAGAATTGTCAACATTTTTGTGAAATGGCTTGAATACGTCGAGTTAACCTATTTTCAAGATTGTTCATTAACACTTTAATAACAAATATGCGTCGTAAATGCGCATATTCATATTTTGTTAACATTTGGGCTTGCTTTATCAAGTTTACAGAAGGCTTACAATATCAATTTCTGAAAAAGGCAAAAACGGTATTGACAATGGTCCGTTGTGGTGTTATAATAATATCAACAAAAGATTATTATAGTCTTTTTTATAAAATTATCACACATTGTGAGCAATTTTTAGGAGGTCTTAGTACATCTATATATAAGAGCAATAACGAGGAAAGGAGTAATGCAGCTCAAAAATACAGATAAAATAGGATATATCTAAAATTGCCCGCTCAACGATTATTACGATGAGGAGGGTTATTTTTATGTCTACAAACAATTATTCAGAAGCAATAAAGGAAGAACTCAAGTCTTACGGCACCGTTCTTACAATAGAAGAGACGGCATCTATTCTTAAGAGGTCAAAGAATTACTGCTACAAGCTCGTAAAAGAGGGAAAGCTCCTTAAAATGAAGAACACCCGTGGTATTAGAATCCTTACTGCATCTCTGGTGCAGTTCATCGCAAGTAGTCTTTCGGCTCAGGCCGCTGCATAAGGAGGGATTCAATGGGAAAAGAAAGATCTTCAGATTACACTCTCGACGATGTAAAGACCGTCGTCGAGAAGGGAACTTGGATTTTCAGGATAGAATTCTACGACAAATCGGGCAAAAGAATTATACGCCGGATTTCTACCGGCATTAAGCTCGACAAACAAAAAAAGTCAAGGTCAAAAACTCACAAGATACCGGAAGAAGTAAGAGCAAAGAAAGAGAAACTGGCACAACAGCTTGTTGATATGGCAAATCTTGCAAAAAACGGAGGATATTCATCGTCTGACAGCTTCTTTGTCTATCTTGATAAACACAGAGAGGAGCGTCTTAATAGGACCAACTTGTCTGCCACTACTAAAAAAGGGGATGAATCCAGATTTAATGGAATCAAACAATATCAGGCGCTTGATAAACCTATATCAAAAATCACAACAGAAGATCTGGAAGCTTTTCTTTCGATGATCGCATCTCAGCCCGGACGAAAGGGAGAGAAGAAATCAGGTAATACAGTTCAACAATACAAGCTTATCATTGACGGTGCCTTTAAACTCGCAAAAAAGAAAGGTGTAATCGTTGAAAATCCTGCCGAAGCTCTTCCCTCATACAGACCACAGTCGGAAAAGATTTCATCCGATAATGTAATTAGGCCTGATAAACTATTTAAATTCCTTGAAGCAATCAAGGATGAATACATATATCCGTGTGTACTGCTCTCAGCTTGTGCCGGATTAAGAAGATCGGAAGCTTTAGGCCTTAGGTGGGACAAGATACAGCTCGTAGGACTGATGGGCTGTGAAAAAGTACCTTCTACCAGATATGGGTATTTCGAAATATCTCAAAAAATAATTAATATCGGTCCAAACGAAAACCCCGAACGCGCCGAGCATTTGGATGGAATGACTGAGTCCTTTAAAATACAACGCCGCATGAAGAACAAAAATTCCTCCCGGCAAGTTATTGTTGTCGAAAAGAAGATAAAGAACCTCATAATTGAGTTGTTCAACAAGCAAATGGCCTCAAGAAAAACTTGTGCTGATGCTTGGAATAAAAGGTGGGGAGGAACACCGTTCACAGATGAAACTCAAAAAATATGGGAAGATGGAACGCCTGACTACGGATTTGTCTGTGTTAATGGCGTTGGCGAACTGATAACCCCCGGACAGGTCGAAGATCATTGGAAACGGCTGAATAAAAAGTATCCTCAATTCATTGAAAATATTACTTTCCATGGGCTGAGACATTCATACGCAACGTACCTCATCCACAATGGATATTCTCTCTTCGAAGTATCTCGCCAGCTCGGACACGCCTCAACCCAGGTTACCGACAACATTTATATTCATAATGATGCAGGAGACATCGTAAAAGTTTTTAATTCCGACGATGACGACGAAAACTGAGCAAATAATTACAGCCCTTGGCCAGATCAAAATGGTCGAGGGTATTTTCATGTCATGCGCGCTGATCGCAATTTTGATCGCAATTGAATTATTATTATAACGGACTTCGTTAAAATCAGACATAAAAAATCCCTCAAACGGCGTAGATACGCCATTTGAGGGTTGGTGCCGCTAACCGGACTTGAACCGGTACGGGGGTTAGCCCGAGGGATTTTAAGTCCCTTGTGTCTGCCGATTTCACCACAGCGGCTGATTAAGTGTATTAATTATATCATAATGTTAAGAAAATGTCAATGCTTTTTTATGCAATAATTTTGACAAGTAGATTTTTGAAAATGAGATTACATCATCATTTTTATTCCCGATATGTTTCCAATGGCTGATATTATTCAGTGGAGATGCATTTTCCGATATGCGTCAGAATGGGAAAAATGTTGTTCTGCAAACAGAAGCTGAGCTGACACAAAATGCGTCAGCTCAGCTTCAATTTATAGGGGTTTATTGGTGGTTTGTAGGGGGAGGGGCTATTGAACAGTGCTTTTATCCTCAATAGTGATGAGCGATTCGAATTTATCCGAGGTAAGGGGACGATAGTAATAATATCCCTGCGCTGCATCGCAGCCTGCGTGTTTCAGGAAGGATACCTGTTCGATGGTTTCGATTCCCTCGGAAACGACCTTGAGCCTCAGCTTCTTTGCAAGAGTGAGTATGCTCGTTACAACAGCCTTGTCCCTTTCGCTCAGAGCGTTCTGCTTGAAGAATCCGCCGTCTACCTTGAGCACGTCTACGGGGAGTACAGTGATAAGGTTAAGCGTTGAGAACCCTGTTCCGAAGTCGTCAACGGAAATGCTGAAGCCTATCTCTCTCAGCTCGTTTATAACTCCGATAAGGTGGTCAAGATTGCGTGAGAACATGCTCTCGGTTATTTCAAGCTCAATGAACCGTGGAGATATCCTGTATTCGCGGATAAGAGCGGAGATCTTCTGGGGGAAATCATCGCCCTTTAGATGCTCGCGTGAAACGTTCACCGATACGATGGGCACGTTCCTGCCCTCGTCTATCCAGCGTCTGATGTCGGAGAATACCCGTTTGTAGACCGCAAAATCCATTTCCGCAATGAATCCGTTTTCCTCAAACATGGGCACAAATTCCCCCGGGGAGATTATCTCGCCGTCGGGACGTATCCAGCGGACAAGCGCTTCGGCGCCTGCAATCTTTTCTGTTCCCAGAGATATCTTGGGCTGGTAGTATACCTTGAATTCGTCGTTTTCGAGAGCGTCATACATGATCTCTTCAAGGTACTTGCGCCGTGAGAGCATTTCGTCAAGGGACGCATCGTAGACAGCTGTGCCGTAGCCTGTTTTTGACAGAGCATTTTTTATGGTTTTTCTTGCGATGTTTGCCTTGTCGATACCTTCTGAAAGGATAGAGTCTCCCGGTTTGAGCAGGTAAATTCCCGCAATCAGTGATATCTTCTCGCCCGAATATTCGGCGGCAATGATGTCCCTTGCTTTTTTCAGGGCGGCGGATATCTTGTCACGCAGTTCACATATATCGGGGCAGTGCATAAGTCCTGCAAATTTTCCTCCGCCGATACGGCAGATAAGCTCGCCGCTTTCAACGATCTCCGTTAAGCATTCCGCAATTGTCGTAAGAATGCTGTTTCCTGCGGAATAGCCTTCACGCTCGTTAAAATTTCTGAACCTGTCAACGCTGAGGGATATAACGGCATAATCGGAAAAAGGCTTTTCCATCAGGACAAGTGCTTCGGCGCTGAAACGCTCGTAGGTCATGAGTCCCGTTATGGTGTCCTTGAAGCGGACACGGTGGATAAATCCGGTAACGTCCGTCCAGCAGACGAGAATGTTTTCCTTGCCGTTAAGGTCAGTTATTTTTGTGGCGGTAGTGGTATACCAGCCGTCAAGGCAGTCGTAATACGCTTCTGCCGAGGGACGAGGGTTATCCTCGGAAAACTGTGGGATAGGGCAGTGGCGGCAGGGGGAGTCGGCGTTCATTATGCATTTGTAGCAGGTCTTGCCGATCTCTGCGTTGGGGAATGTCCTTGAAGCGTAGGGACTTACATAGGTTATTTTGTAGTCGGTTGGATCTACCGCATAGCTTGTCAGCTGCTGATTTTCCAGCATTGCCTTGGTGTAGAATACCGAGCTGTTAAGGCGCTTCTGACTGCGGAACTTGATTATGTAAGCGGAGATCATTTTTGTTATTGCCGTAAAGGATGTGGTTTCGGCATCGGTCCATTTTGCCGTGTTCCCGATGCGCTCAAAGCTTATCAGACCCGCAAGATCGTCATTTTCATAGAAGGGACAGCGGAAAAAGGCGGATATATCCGTTTGGGTGAAGAAATTTCTCTGCTTTTCGGTAAGGTTTTCGTCGCCCAGCGAAACGCAGTAATAATGTTTATCGTCAAAAAATATCTTAAATTCGTGCCAGTTCCTGTTTGCAAATGATATATATCCGTTTTCGGTGCCTGCTTCGTCGGAACTCCAGCTGCAAATGGTTTCTATACCGCCCGATTCGGATTTCCCGATAGCGTATATCCTGCCCAGCCCGAAGTATTTTCCGATCTCGGGGAAAAGGGCGTCCGCCGCTTCATCAAGGGTAGAAGCGCTGCTGAATGTGCTCAGGGCAAAATCAAAAATGCTCTTGCCCACGTTGTTGAGGTTTGATATGCCTTTTTCGTCAGAGGAGGTGCGATAGTTTTTGGAAGTGGTTTCTCCCACCGCATCGTCCTGTTCTTTGCTGTAAAGCAGGCAGCCGTTTTTCGAGGTTGTTTTTACACAGCGGAGAGCAATATCCGCTTCTCTGTAGAGGAGGTCAAAATCCGCCGAAGCGTCGGAAAGAGCTATGCCTGCGCTGACCGTGTGGGAATCTCCTCTGTCGAAGCAGTGCTCCGAGTAAGTGTTTGTCAGCGATTTTATATCGCTCAGTATATCCTCGTCCGAGAAGCTGCCGGGGTATGTTTTGAAAATCATGAACTCATCGGCGGCGATACGGGCGGTAACGTTGTCGCTGCCTGCCTGTGAGCTGAAAAATTCGCCGCTTTTTTCAATGACGCTGTCGCCGTAAAAACGTCCGAACCTGTCGTTTATTTCCTTAAAGTCGTCTATGTCAAGAATTACGAGAGCCGCTTTGTCGTCCTTTTTAAGGGCGGAGAGTCTTTCGGAAATGACTCCCGAAGCATATTCAAGCCTGTTCAGTCCCGTCAGAGCGTCGCAGTCTTCGGGAGAGCCGCCTTCGGAAGTGTCGGACAAACATTCGGTGCAGCCCATGACGCTTTTCGGAAGCCCGTCCTCGCCGTATATGGTCTTGCCCTTGAATCTGAGCTGCTGTATGCGGTAGTTGTCGCTGAACTGACGTATAACAAAGTCTATTTCGTCATCGCCTCTGTCAAGAGCGTCGCAGAATTCGTTGAAGATCGGAATATCATCGGGGTAAACAACTCCCCAGTCAAGCATGGATCTGCGGAAGTTGCGGACAGGCTCCAGATCTCCGCTGAATCGTCCCTCAAGCTTTTTGTACTGCAGGGCACACTTATCCTTAATGACATATTCCCACAGCGCATAGGGACAGAAATCCGCAATGATATCGGCTTTTGTGCGGCTGTTAGCGCCGCTGCCCGAAATATCAGCAGATCCGGAAATATTGTTGTTATGCATATTATCACCGTCCGGTAAGTTTTGTGTCGTATTGCTCACGATATGCCGCAGTCCCGTTTTGCACGGAACAGTATGATTTTTCAATAATTTGATACAGAATAGTCTTGATTTATGTAAATTATACATCATTTTCATCTAAAAGTCAACAGATTTTTAAAATTATTACAAAAAAATCGCCCGATATCATTTTGATTTTGCTTAATGTACATAAAAATATGATTTACGTATAAACTTTGTTAAATTTTTGACAAAAACGTTGGTTTCTATCTTTTTACTCTTGATTTTTTAGATTTTTTGTGATAGAATAATATGCAAAGAGAAAATGTGCGTCTGTGACACCGGGTCGGTGCTTCTTTTGAACGCATATTGGACCGGATCCGTATATATTTTAACCGAGCCTTGATGAATTTTTTTCGAGGACAAAAAATTAAAGAAAGCGGGAAATGTTTTATGAGCAACAAAGTTACAGTTATCGGCGCAGGAAGCGTTGGCTCCACTATTGCTTACACCATGGTGGTAAACGGCATCGCATCCGAGATCGTTCTTGTGGATATCAACGAGAACAAGGCTTTAGGCGAAGCAATGGACATCTGTCAGGGCGTTCCTTTCTGCTCACCTGTTTCCATCTATGCCGGCAGCTATGAGGACGCAAAGGATTCCGACATTGTTATTCTTACATCGGGTATGGCAAGAAAGCCGGGTCAGTCCCGTCTTGACCTTGCTCAGATGAATGTTGATATCACAAAGTCCATTATCCCTCAGATCGTCAAGGCTGCTCCGAACGCTATCTATATTATAGTAAGCAACCCTATCGACATTCTCACATATCAGTTCCACAAGACTTCGGGACTTCCCGCAAACCACATCATCGGTTCGGGTACAACTCTCGACACATCACGTCTGCGCACAGGCCTTTCCGAAACCTTCAACATCAGCCAGCGCAACGTTCACGCTTACGTTTTCGGCGAGCACGGCGATTCTTCCTTCGTTCCGTGGTCCCTTGCAAATATCTCCAATATCCCGATCCAGCAGTATCTTGAATGTCTCCCCGCTGACAAGAAGCCGAACCTCGACTATGCGGCTATCGAGGAGTACACAAGAAAATCCGGCGCAAAGATCATCGCAAACAAGGGCGCTACATTCTATGCGATCGCTATTTCCGTTTGCCACATCTGCAAGTGCCTGTTCAGCGGAATCGACACAACTCTCACAGTATCCACAATGATGAACGGTGAGTACGGTATCAGCGATGTATGTCTGAGCACACTTTCCGTTATCGGCAGGGACGGGGTTGAGGGCAAGCTGAATGTTCCTCTTACAGACGAGGAGGTCGCAAAGCTCAGAAACAGCGCAGAAAGCCTCAAGAACGTTATCAAGAGCCTCAAGTTCTGATAATTTATACAGCATTTCAAGGCGGCAGACGTTTTTTAACACTGCCGCCATAAGTCGTGCTGCGGCACTGTGCGAAAAATGACGCATTATGCGGAAAAATCAAGTTGTCAATTCATATAATTATAAAGGAGTACATATCTGATGGAATACCGTATTGAACACGATTCAATGGGCGAGGTCAAGGTCCCTGCCGACAAGTATTGGGCAGCGCAGACCGAAAGAAGCCATGAGAACTTCCTTATCGGCGTCGGCATCGAAACCATGCCAAGGGAGATCACAAAGGCTTTCGGATACCTGAAAAAGGCTGCTGCAATGGCAAACCATGCTCTCAAGCCCGAAAAGATGACCGATGAAAAGCTTGCGGCTATAAGCAAGGCTTGCGACGAGGTCATCAGCGGAAGCCTGAACGACCATTTCCCTCTTGTTGTATGGCAGACGGGAAGCGGAACACAGTCCAACATGAACGCAAACGAGGTCATCGCCAACAGGGGCAACGAGATCGCAGGAAAGAAGCTGCTTCACCCCAATGACGATATCAACATGAGCCAGTCCTCCAACGATACCTTCCCGACGGCAATGCACATTTCCGCCGTTATGACTATCGAGGACAAGCTTTTCCCCGCTATCGACCTGCTTATCGGCACCTTCAAGCGCCTTGAGGAAGAGAACAAGGGCATCGTAAAGAGCGGAAGAACCCACCTTCAGGACGCAACTCCCATCGACTTTGCACAGGAGATAAGCGGCTGGAGATCCTCCCTCGAAAAGGATAAGAAGCTGCTTGAAATAGCTCTTCCCGAGCTTAAGGAGCTTGCTCTCGGCGGTACAGCCGTTGGTACGGGACTCAACACTCCCAAGGGCTTCGATGTTAAGGTAGCTGAGGCTGTTTCCGAGCTTACAGGCAAGAAGTTCGTTACAGCTCCCAACAAGTTCCACGCTCTTACCTCAAAGGACGAGATAGTATTCGCACACGGCGCTCTCAAGGCTCTTGCTGCGGATATGATGAAGATCGCAAACGACGTAAGATGGCTTGCCAGCGGACCCAGAGATGGTCTTGGCGAGATAAAGATCCCCGAAAACGAACCCGGCTCTTCTATCATGCCCGGAAAGGTAAACCCCACACAGTGCGAGGCTGTAACAATGGTTGCCGTTCAGGTTATGGGCAACGACGTTGCTGTGGGAATGGCAGCAAGCCAGGGCAACTTCGAGCTTAACGTGTTCATGCCCGTATGTATATACAATTTCCTCCAGTCCGCAAGACTGCTTGCAGAGTGCATCGTTTCCTTCAACAACAACTGCGCTGTTGGCATCAAGGCTGACAAGGAAAAAATGCACCACAATCTCCACAATTCTCTTATGCTCGTTACGGCACTCAATCCTTACATAGGCTACGAGAACGCCGCAAAAACTGCAAAGAAGGCCTACAAGGACAACATTTCCCTCAAGGAAGCCTGCGTTGAACTTGGATTCCTCACCGCAGAAAAATTCGACGAGGTTTTTCATCCCGAACAGATGATATAAATTCAACGAAAGGACAGTAAAGCTATGGTTTACAGTTATTATCCGGGCTGTACTTTAAAGAACAAGGCTAAGGAGCTTGACAAGTACGCCCGTCTTTCTGCCGAAGCATTGGGCATCACTCTTGACGAGCTCAAGGACTGGCAGTGCTGCGGCGGAGTTTATCCGATGGCAAAGGACGAGATCGCAACAAAGCTTTCTTCCGTGCGCTCCCTTGCTGCCGCTAAGGCTGAGGGCAGAGATCTTATCACACTCTGCTCCGCTTGCCACAACGTCCTCAAGCAGGTAAACAACGATATGCGCACCGATGAGGACATCGCTCTGAGAGTCAACAACTACATGAAGCTTGACGAGGAATATCACGGCGAAACAAATGTTATCCACTATCTTGAAATGCTCAGAGATGTTGTGGGATTTGACAACCTCAAGGCGAAGGTAGTAAAGCCCCTCACAGGAAAGAAGATCGCAGCATATTACGGCTGCCTCCTCCTCCGTCCCGGCAAGGTCCTCCGGATGGACAGCCCCGAAAACCCCAAGATCATGGAGGATTTCATCAGAGCAATAGGCGCTGAGCCTGTTATCTACCCCATGAGAAACGAATGCTGCGGCGGATATGTTACCGTTGAGGACAAGGAAGTTGCCGCAAAGAGAAGCGCAAAGGTAGTTGACAGCGCTGCCGCATTCTCGGCTGATATGATGGTTACCGCCTGTCCGCTTTGCATGTACAACTTAAAGAACGACAAGGTCCCCGTTTATTACTTCACGGAGCTTCTCGCCGAAGCGCTTGGCGTAAAGGACTGATATACAGATCCGCAACCATTATTCAGAAAGGAATGAAAAATACATGGATAAAAGAGAAGAGATCCTCCGCATCAGCGGCGTGGACGTCCGCAAGTGCATGCGCTGCGGAAAGTGCTCTGGCACATGTCCCTCCTATGATGAGATGGAATTTCATCCCCACCAGTTCGTATACATGGTCGAATCAGGCAACATCGAGCCTCTTATGAAGTCCGATTCCCTTTACAAGTGCCTTTCCTGCTTCGCCTGTGTCGAAAGATGTCCCAGAGGCGTTGAGCCAGCAAAGGTCGTTGAGGCTGTTCGTCTTTCGGTTATCAGACAGAAGGGACAGAATCACCTTAAGGCAAACATGATCCCCGAAAAGCTTGACGAGAATATTCCCCAGCAGGCTCTTGTCAGCGCTTTCCGTAAATACAGTAAATAATTAAGGAGGAGAAAAGTAATGCAGAGAATAGGCGTATTTGTATGCCACTGCGGTACAAACATTGCAGCTACTGTCGATGTCAAGGCCGTTGCAGAAGCTCTCGGCAAGGAACCGGGCGTTGTTTCCTCCGTTGAGTATCAGTACATGTGTTCCGAGGCAGGTCAGACAATGATCCAGGATACTATCAGGGATCAGAAGCTTACAGGTGTTGTAGTATGTTCATGCTCGCCCCGTATGCACGAGAACACATTCAGAAAGGCTGCCGCTAAGGCAGGTCTTAACCCCTATCTTGTTGAGATCGCAAATATCCGTGAGCAGTGCTCATGGATCCACAGGGATAAGGCTTCGGGTACAGAAAAGGCTATCGTTCTCGGACGCACAGCTATCGCTAAGGTAAGCCTTAACGCACCCCTTACAGCAGGGGAGAGCCCCGTTACAAAGAGAGCACTCGTTATCGGCGGCGGTATCGCAGGTATCCAGACAGCTCTCGATATCGCTGAGGCAGGCTTTGAAGTAGATATCGTTGAAAAGCAGCCTACCATCGGCGGAAAGATGACTCAGATCGATAAGACATTCCCGACCCTCGACTGCGCTTCATGTATCCTTACACCTAAAATGGTTGACTGCTCTCAGAACGAGAAGATACATATCTACGCATACAGCGAGGTTGACGAGATATCCGGATTTGTCGGCAACTTCACAGCAAAGATCAGAAAGAAAGCACGTTATGTTGATACCACAAAGTGCACAGGCTGCGGAATCTGTACCGAGAAATGTCCTCAGAAGAAGGTTTCCAACGAGTTCAACTTAGGCTTCGATACAAGACGTGCCATCTATATTCCTTTTGCACAGGCAGTTCCGAAGGTAGCTACTATCGACCCAAACTACTGCACAATGCTTAAAACAGGCAAGTGCGGCGTATGCTCAAAGGTTTGTACAGCAGGCGCTATCGACTACAAGCAGCAGGACGAGATCATCGAGGAACAGTACGGTGCTATCGTAGCTGCAACAGGCTACAATCCTATCGAGCTTGGCGATAAGTACGATGAGTTCTCTTACTCTCAGAGCAAGGACGTTATCACTTCTCTTGAGCTTGAAAGACTCATGAACGCCGCAGGTCCTTCAAACGGCACACTCATCAGACCTTCCTACCTTGACAAGCAGGACGATCACAGAGCACACCCCAAGAACATCGTATTCGTTCAGTGTGTAGGCTCCAGATCGGACGACGGCTGCGGAAAGCCATACTGCTCCAAGATCTGCTGTATGTACACCGCTAAGCACGCTATGCTTATCAGAGATAAGTACCCCGATACAAACGTATATGTATTCTACATCGACGTCCGTACTCCCGGTAAGCTTTTCGACGAGTTCTACCGCAGAGCCGTTGAACAGTACGGAGTACACTATATAAAGGGAATGGTCGGCAAGGTTTCTCAGCTGCCTGACGGTACCCTTGATGTTCAGGCTTCCGACCTTATCGCAAACGAGCAGCTCCATATCAATGCAGACCTGGTCGTTCTTGCAACAGCTATCGAGCCTGACAAGACTGCACGCTCCGTTGCTACGATGCTCAGAGCGAGCATGGACACAAACGACTTCTTCACCGAGGCTCACGCAAAGCTTCGTCCCGTTGAAAGCCCCACAGCAGGCGTATTCCTCTCGGGCGTATGCCAGGGACCTAAGGATATCCCAGAGACCGTATCTCAGGCAAGTGCCGCTGCGGCAAAGGTCATCGGTCTTCTTTCCAAGGACAAGCTCACAGGAAACCCCTGCGTCGCTCACTCCGACGAGCTTATGTGTAACGGCTGCTCGGCTTGTGAAAAGGTTTGTCCTTACGGCGCTATCACATATTCCGACAAGGAATTCAGACAGCCTGACAGAACTGTGGCGATCCGCAGAGTTGCTTCCGTAAATCCTGCCGTATGCCAGGGCTGCGGCGCTTGTACGGTTGCTTGTCCTTCCGGCGCTATGGATCTCAACGGCTTCTCCAATAAACAGATTATGGCGGAGGTAGATGCGATATGCCTATAAACGAAAACAATGAATTCAGACCCCTGATCGTTGCGTTCTGCTGTAACTGGTGCTCATATGCAGGCGCCGACCTTGCAGGTACAAACAGACTCAACTATCCGGCTGATGTAAAAATTATCCGTGTGCCCTGCTCATGCCGTGTAAACCCCATGTTTATCCTCCGTGCATTCCAGAGAGGCGCTGACGGTGTTATCATGTGCGGCTGCCACCCCGGCGACTGCCACTATACTTCCGGCAACTACTTTGCAAGAAGAAGAATGACCCTGCTCTTCTCCATGCTTGATTTTATGGGCATCGAGAGAGAAAGGACCCGTGTTGAATGGGTTTCCGCAGCCGAGGGCGCAAAGTTTGCCGCTACAATGAACGAGTTTGTTGAAACCGTCACAAAGCTCGGCGAAAACAAGAGATTGGAGGATTTACGATGCAAGAAGCAGTAACAAAGCGTGCAAAGGAGCTGCTTGCCGACGGTACAGTGAACCGTGTTGTCGGCTGGACAACAGGCGAATTTGCTTATGATACTACTCCCGCTGTTTTCACAACGGCGGAGGAGATCGACGCAGGACTTGTTTACAATGATTTCTGCGGACCCAACCTTTCCAAATATCTCGTCAAGGAATCACGCAAGGAAGGCAAGCTGCTTGTTTTCCTCAAGCCCTGCGATACATACAGCTTCAATCAGCTTACCAAGGAGCACCGCATCATCAGGGAGAACATCTATGTTGTAGGCGTTCCCTGCAAGGGCAAGGTAAACGCTGAAGTTGTCCGCTCCAAGGGCGTTAAGGGTATCACAGGAATGGAGTCGGACGGCGAGAACGTTACAGTCCACACTCTTTACGGCGATACCGTTCTTCCCCTCAGCGAAACTCTCGGCGCTAAGTGCGCTACCTGCAAGTCCAAGAAGCACGTTGTATTCGATGAGCTTCTCGGAGAGGACGGCGAGGTAAACAACGACGGCAAGCGTTTTGAAATGGTTGAAAAGCTTGAAGCCATGACCGCCGACGAGCGTTTTGAATTCTGGAGAGGCGAGCTTTCCAAGTGTATCCGCTGCAATGCGTGCCGCAATGTATGTCCTGCGTGCACCTGCGAAAACTGCGTATTCGACAACCCGAATTCGGGCATTCAGCAGAGAGCGGCTACAGATACCTTTGAAGAGAATATGTTCCACATTATCCGTGCGTTCCATGTAGCGGGCAGATGCACCGACTGCGGCGAATGTTCGAGAGTATGTCCTCAGAGCATTCCTCTTCATCTCCTCAACCGTAAGTATATCAAGGATATCGACGAGTTCTACGGAGATTATCAGGCAGGCGAGGATCTTGAAACAAAGGCTCCTCTCAACACCTACACCTTCGGCGACTGCGAGCCGAGCATTGTATATAACAGAGGAGGTAAGGAATAATGTTCAAGCTTCCTATTGAAAAGCTCAGCGAATTCTTTGCCGCTGTTTCCGCCGTACAGACCCTTTATCTTCCCGTTGACGGAAAGGACGGAAAGGCTGCTTACAAGAAGTATTCCGACGGCGATGTAATGAGCAAGGCTCTCAACACCGTCAGAAGCGCAAAGGATTTCTTCTTCCCCCAGACAACCAATATCTGCGACTTCAATATGAACGGTCAGAATATCGAGATCATCGACAACAGAACCGAGAGCGAAGATTTCGTAGTATTCGGTGTTCGTGCTTGTGATGCAAGAAGCTTCACTATCCTGGACAAGGTTTTCCTTGTTGAACCTGTGGATACATACTATGCAACACGCAGAGAGCACGGTACGATCGTTACCATGGCATGCACACAGCCCGAAGAAACCTGCTTCTGCAGCGCATTCGGAATTGATGCTGCCGCTCCTGAGGGAGATGCGGCATGCTGGATGACAGCAGACGCTCTCTACATCACAGCCAACAACGAGAAGGGCGAGAAGTTCATTCAGTCCGTAAGCTCTCTCCTTACAGAGTGCGGCAGCGAAGCTGTTGACGCTCAGAAGGCTGAAACCAAAAAGATCGTTGAAAAGCTTCCCTTTGCGGGCATTTCCGCTGATTATTTCAGAAAGAATACACTGCTTGAGATTTTCAACTCCGAGAAGTGGAACAAGCTTTCCGAGTCCTGCCTTGGATGCGGTACTTGTACTTTCGTTTGTCCTACATGCCAGTGCTATGATATCAAGGATTACGATACAGGCCACGGGATCAAGCGTTACCGTACATGGGACAGCTGCATGTATTCCGACTTCACAAGAATGGCTCACGGAAACTCCAGAAACACTCAGATGCAGCGTTTCAGACAGAGATTTATGCACAAGCTTGTATACTTCCCTGACAACAACAACGGTGAGTTCGGCTGCGTAGGCTGCGGACGATGCCTTACAAGATGCCCTATTTCTATGAATATCGTCAAGGTAATCAAGTCTTTCGGGGAGGAAAAATAATGCAGAACGAAACTTTGATCCCAAGAATCGGCGTAGTTACCGATATAAGAATCGATACTCCCGACGTCAAGACCTTCCGTGTTGTGGGAACTGACGGAAAGAAGCTGTTTGAACATATCCCGGGTCAGTGCGCAATGGTTTCTATCCCCGGCGTAGGCGAGGGTATGTTCTCCATCACATCTTCCCCCACAAACAAAGAATACATGGAATTTTCCATCAAGAAGTGCGGCTGTCTTACATCATGGCTCCACATGATGGACGTGGGACAGCAGATCACCGTAAGAGGTCCTTACGGAAACGGTTTCCCCGTTGAGTCAACATTCAAGGGCAAGGACCTCCTGTTTATCGCAGGCGGTATCGGTCTTGCCCCTCTCCGCAGCGTTATCAACTATGTTCGTGACAACCGTGCAAACTACGGCAGCGTTCAGATAGTTTACGGTTCCCGTTCAATGGACGATCTGGTTGACTACAAGGAGATCATCAACGAGTGGATGAAGGATGACGGAATCGAAGTCAACCTGACCATCGACCGTGAGCAGGAGGGCTGGGACGGTCACGTAGGATTTGTTCCCAACTACGTTAAGGAGCTTAATCCCGACCTGAAGAAGACAGTTATCATCTGCGGACCTCCGATCATGATAAAGTTTACTCTGGCAGGACTTAAGGAGCTTGGCTTCGTTGAAACTCAGGTTTTCACAACAATGGAGCTTCGTATGAAATGTGCTATCGGAAAGTGCGGCAGATGCAACATCGGCAACAAGTACGTCTGCAAGGACGGCCCTGTATTCCGTTTCGATCAGCTCGACGAGCTTCCTAATGAATATTAATAAGGAGTGTAGTTTCAGATGGAAAATATGGTAAATATCTTTCTGTTCGGCAAGCAGTACACAGTTCCTGCAAGCCTGACGATAATGAAGGCTATGGAATATGCAGGCTACCAGCTCGTAAGAGGCTGCGGCTGCCGTAACGGTTTCTGCGGTGCCTGCGCAACTATCTACAGAATAAAGGGCGACACTGAGCTCAAGACTTGTCTTGCATGCCAGACTCAGGTCCAGGAGAACATGTATATCGCAACTCTTCCCTTCTTCCCCCTTGTAAAGCAGATCTATGATATCAACACTATCCCTACAACACAGGCTGTTATGATGCAGCTTTATCCCGAGATATACGCTTGCGTAGGCTGTAATGCCTGCACAAAGGCTTGTACTCAGAAGCTGAACGTTATGCAGTACATTGCATACGCTCAGAGAGGCGAGTTCGACAAGTGCGCTGAAGAATCCTTCGACTGCGTAATGTGCGGCGTATGTTCTTCCAGATGCCCTGCAGGTATCTCTCACCCACAGGTTGGTATGCTCGCAAGACGTATCAACGGCAAGTATCTCCAGCCCAAGTCCCAGCACCTTGAGGACAGGGTAAAGGAGATCAACAACGGCGACTTCAAGGCATTCCTCGACGAGCTTATGGCTATGTCCGATGCGGAAATGCAGGAGAAGTACAATAACAGAGATATCGAAAAGTAAGGGAGGACTGCCTAATGTACACAAGTGAAGAAATGCTTGCTTCGATCAAGAAGGTCGAAGCTAACAGAGCAGCAAACGCAGCTTATGAGCCTGTCAGAATGACAGCTGAACAGAAGGATGAGGTTCTCAAGACATATCATCCCGACTATATCGAGTCTGAGTTTGAAGAACTCAAGATCGGCCCCAACAAGGGTGAGAAGGTTCCTCATCAGCTCGCCGATCTCCTTCAGGCTAACAGCCGTATCGATCCTTCCAAGATCGATCTGGAGAACCCCAAGTATGATGTTGACGTTCTCGTGATCGGCGGCGGCGGAGCAGGTTCTTCCGCAGCTATCGAGGCTCACAACGGCGGCGCTAACGTTATGATCGTTACAAAGCTCCGTATCGGTGACGCTAACACAATGATGGCTGAGGGCGGTATCCAGGCTGCTGACAAGCCCAACGATTCCCCTGCTATCCACTACGTTGACGTTTACGGCGGCGGTCACTTCAAGGGCAAGCACGAGCTTGTTGCTAAGCTTGTAAACGATGCTCCCGACTGTATCCAGTGGCTCAATGAGCTGGGCGTTGAATTTGATAAGATGCCTGACGGCACAATGGTAACAACACACGGCGGCGGAACATCCCGTAAGAGAATGCACGCTTGTAAGGACTACTCGGGCGCTGAGATCATGAAGACTCTCCGTGATGAAGTTCTTAACAGACAGATCCCTGTTGTTGACTTCACGGCTGCAATTGAGATCATTCTTGATGATGAGGGCAAGGCTGCAGGTGCTGTTCTCATGAACATGGAAACCAAGGAGATCATGGTTGCTAAGGCTAAGACAGTTATCATTGCAACAGGCGGTGCAGGAAGACTTCACTACCAGGGATTCCCCACATCTAACCACTACGGCGCAACAGCTGACGGTCTTGTACTTGCATACCGTGCAGGCGCTAAGCTCCTTTACGCAGATTCCCTTCAGTATCACCCCACAGGTGCTGCATTCCCCGAGCAGATCTTCGGTGCTCTCGTAACCGAGAAGGTTCGTTCCCTCGGTGCTAAGCTCGTAAACTGCGACGGTGAAGTATTCATGCATCCGCTGGAAACACGTGATATCTGTGCTTCCTCCATCATCAGAGAGTGCAAGGCAAGAGGCAAGGGCATCAAGACAGGCAATGAAGATGGTATGGGCGTATGGCTCGATACTCCTATGATCGAACTCAAGAACGGTGAGGGTACTATCGAAAAGAGAATCCCCGCAATGCTCAGAATGTTCATGGAATACGGCATTGATATCCGTAAGGAGCCTATCCTTGTATATCCTACACTCCACTACCAGAACGGCGGTATTGATATCTCTGTTGACGGCATGAGCGGCGTTGAGAACCTCTATGTTGCAGGTGAGGCTGTCGGCGGTATCCACGGCAGAAACAGACTTATGGGCAACTCTCTCCTTGACGTTATCGTATTCGGCAGAAACGCAGGAAAGAGCGTTGCAGCTAAGTACAAGAACGTTAAGGTCGGCAAGCTCACTCTTGACCATGTTAACAAGTTCGCTGAGGAGCAGAAGGCTGCAGGTATCAATACTGATATAGTATCTCCCAAGCTTCTCCCCGATTACGCAAGAAAAGCTAACTGAAAGTAATTAATAATTCATCATGCCCTGTGCCCCCTGCGGATAATTTTTACCGCAGGGGGTAGCGGTGTGTATGAACACGGGACGTTTTGATCTGTATATGATTGGGAAAAAATGTGCATAATATAGTCAGAACGAAATTATATATATATCAGAATGTCCTGAAAATCATTATTTTAATTAAAGGATGGAACATTAACATGAGTTTCGGAATCATTTCCATAACCGGTATAACCTACCTGATGTTCTTCATCTTTATCGTTGCCGCTCTGGGATATCTTCTCGGACGTGTTTCGATAAAGGGTGTTTCACTCGGAACAGCAGGCGTATTTATTGTTGCCCTTCTCATGGGTGCGCTTTTCTTCTCAAGCCTTGACAGCACCGTTACAATGACCGTTGACGGCGCAAAGGTCTCCTACGCAAAGAACGCTCTGAAAATAATCGAAAACCTGGGACTTATCATGTTTGTAACATCGGTAGGCTTTATCGCAGGTCCGAACTTCTTCACAAGCCTTAAAAAGAACTTCAAGTCATATGCGCTTCTTTCGCTGCTGATAATCATTCTCGGCGGACTTACAACTATTGTCTGCATCAAGGTTTTCGGCTGCGGAACAGCAATGGCTGTAGGACTTCTTTCGGGCGCTCTTACCTCGACTCCCGCATTTTCTGCGGCAAAGGATACCCTTTCCTCGGTATATGCGGATACTCCCGAAGCTATCTCCAAGTTTGAAGATATCGTAACTGTAGGTCACGGTATTGCATACCTCTTCGGAGTAGTGGGCGTTGTGCTTTTCGTTCAGATAATCCCCAAGATCAGCAAGGCAAACCTTGACGAGGAAAGAGCTAAGATAGCTTCCGTTGATACGGGTAAGGAAAAGAACGAGGGCAAGAAGCTTTTCGATATCGACGGCTTCGGTCTTGCTGCATTTGCTATTGCAGTAGTGATCGGTATGTTCGTGGGCGGTATCAAGATACCTATGGGTGCTTCCACCTTCTCCCTCGGAACAACAGGTGGCTGCCTCCTTTCCTCCCTTGTAATTGCGCATTTCGGACATTTCGGACCTCTCAGCATGAAGCCCGAAAAGAGAATGCTTGAGATCTTCCGTGAATTCGGACTTATGGCATTCCTCCTCGGCGCAGGTATCCCCGGCGGCGCTTCCTTCGTTAAGTATTTCCAGCCCGAATACTTCCTCTACGGTGTTCTTATGACACTTGTTCCGATGATAGTAGGCTTCCTTGTTGCAAAATATCTTATCAAGCTGCCCCTGTTCAACAACCTTGGCGGAATCACAGGCGGTATGACATCTACACCTGCTCTCGGAACACTTATCAACGTTGCAAAGACAGACAACGTTGCCTCCGCATATGCGGCTGCATATCCTATCGCTCTGATAGCAGTTGTGCTTGTATCACAGTTTATAATCACCCTTTTCCCCGATCCTCTTTCTGTTGTGGGAATGTAATTTATTATATCTTATACTAATCCCTCATTAAAGTGTAGACAAAAAATCTGCGCAAAATCCATATATGCGAGATTTTGCTTGATTTTTTGTACACTTTATAATCGGGGATTAGTATTAATAAACAGATGACCGATGTGAATTTTTTGCATCGGTCATTTTTGTTTTGAAAAACTTGCAATGAAGTGCTTTTTATGCTATACTGATTTTTCGAAAAAGGTAATTCTTCGATTGGCAAAAAAGGGGAGAATAAAAATGACAAAAGCGGTATATCCCGTTGTGGGAAAGCAGAGCGTGCTGCCCTTTTATCTTACGGGCATAGGAGTTTCCGACCCCGAGATACACGTTGTCAGAAATACGGGACTGATATCCCATCAGTTCCTTTTTACGTCCGAGGGTTCGGGAATGCTTCATGTGGACGGGAAGGAGTATCCTCAGGAAAAAGGCTCTATGTTTTACCTTGCGCCGGGAAAACCTCATGAATATTACCCCGTTAACGGGGACTGGGTAACAAACTGGCTTGTGTTCCGTGGAAAATGCTCCGACGAGCTTATGCGCAACATAGGCTTGAATGGCTTTGCATATGCCCCTTCCTGCAATACGGAACGCTGCGAAAAAATTTTCCGAAGGATATTTACCGCTGCCGTTGACCCCATTAACGGGGGAGAAAATGCGTCGGTGCCTGTTTATGAATATATCCTTGCAGCACGTGAGGCTATCCTTTTCCCCGAAAACAGGGGAAAAAGCAATATCGTATCGGACGCTTTGATCTATATCGACAAAAACTATATGCAGGATATCGCCATTGAAACCCTTGCGGGACTGTCGGGAGTGTCGGTGCAGCATTTCTGCCGTGTGTTCAAGGCGGAAACGTTAATGCGTCCCCTTGAATATCTTGCAAGGCGGCGTATATCGGAAGCCAAAGCGCTTCTTACAAACACAGCTCTGGAAATAGGGGAGATAGGCAGAATGTCGGGCTATCCCGACAGAAATTATTTCAGCATAGTTTTCCGTAGGCTTGAGGGAGTTTCTCCGAGGGAATACCGAAGAACTAAAGGGTGACCCGATTTTTTTCTGCTCCATGTTCATATCTTAATAATATGCAAAATATTTCATATTGACCGCCGGAAGGTACAGCGATATAATACAGATAGAAAAACTTATTGATATCGGTATCGGGAGGAGTATCGGTCATGAAAAATGCAGGAAGATTTGCGGCTGTCATTTCGGCAGCTGCAATGATAACATCGGCAGTATCACCGTTATACTGCAATGCGGAGGAGAATGTTAAAATGAAAGAGATCATCATCGACGGAGCAGCGATGAACACACGGGAAAATATGCTTTACAGGGGCGCAGGAATGGTAAGCGGAAACAACTCTTCCCGTCTGCTCCTTGATTACAAAGCCGAAGCTCCCGAAGCATACAGCAGGCTGCTTGAATATATGTTCGGCGATGAGGGTATAGGAATTACTCATCTTAAGCTGGAAATGGGTTCGGATATAAATTCTTCTTCGGGAACAGAGCCTTCGGTAAAGCGTTTTGCCGATGAAGAAGCGGACGTTACAAGAGGTGCAGGCTATCAGCTTGCAGCCGACGCAAAGAAGATTAATCCCGACCTTACGCTGGATATGCTGTGGTGGAGCGAGCCGAAGTGGATATCCGACGCCGAAGATATTTACGGGGCAAGATACAGCTGGTACAAGGAAACTCTCGATGCCGCATATGAAACCTATGGTCTGGAATTTGATTATGTCAGCGCTGTTCAGAATGAAAGGGGAGCCGATGCCGATTGGGTAAAGTATCTTTCGGAGCATCTGAAAAGCGAAACCGACTGTCCCTATGATTATTCAAAAATAAAGATAGTCGGAGGCGAAGAGGTCTGCACATGGAACTTTGCCGATATGATGAAAGGCGACGAGGAGCTTATGGAGGCTGTTGATGTTGTGGGCAGCCATTACACAAGCTCATCCACAGCTGCGGCAAAGTGGCTTGCCAAGGAAAAGGGCAAGGAGCTTTGGTTCAGCGAAGCAAGCTCTCCTATGTGCTATGCTCAGGGAGCATACAGATTTGACGGAACGGGTTCGGGCATATCGGGTATAAACGGCACGCTTGACATCGCAAACAGGATAATAGGTATGTATCCGAACGGCAGAATGAACCTTTACGAATATCAGCCTGTTATTTCCGCATATTATGACGGCGTTACATACTGCCAGAAGCAGCTTATATCCGCCTGCGACCCGTGGAGCGGTTACTATCAGCTTGACAGCGGCTTTTATATGTCCCTGCATTTTTCGCAGTTTATAAAGAAGGGCTGGGCGTTTATCGACGAGGCATGCTATTCTGACGGAAAGCCGGGCGGCGACGGTCATGCTATTGTTGATGCAGTTTACAGCTATATGACTGCTGCTGATACCGAAACGGGCGATTACAGCACAGTAATCACAAACACTACTTCTGAGCCTATAGAATATATAATCAGGGTATCAAATCTTGAGAAAGCTTCTTCTGCTGTAAGCGTATGGGAAACAAGAGGACCCGACAGCGGCAGCTATGACGAGAACTATTTTAAGAAGGTATCCGATATAACTCCCGATGAAAAGGACGGCGCTTACAGCTATAAGGTCACAGTTAAGCCATGTTCTATTGTAACTGTTTCAACTGTCACCCCCGCAAGGACAGAATATACAAATGCCGACCCATCGGAAAGAACTGTGCTTTCGCTGCCCTATGCGGACGATTTTGAGTATTCCGATCACCCCGATGATTACCTCTCGTCAAGAGGCAATGCACCAAGATATACTACCGATCAGGGCGGCGCTTTTGAGGTGGAATCCACCGAAAACGGCAATGTGCTCGTACAGCAGATAACTCCCGATATAAAGTCGAATGAATGGGGCTGGACTCCCGACCCTGTGACCTGTCTGGGAGATGACAGGTGGTATAATTACAGCGTTTGTGCAGCTGTGAAGTTTGATAGTTCCGATGAACCGTCAAAGAATTATGCAGGCGCAGGATTGAGATATACCCTTGCCTGCAACGGTATCAGCGGATATTGGATACAGCTTTTTGAGGACGGCAGCTGGAAGCTCAACGCAAACAAAACCGCAAAAGCGGAGGGAAAGATAGAAGGCTTTGACAGCACCGCAGCTCATATTCTCAAGATAAGCGCATGTGGAAATAACATCTGCGCATATATCGACGGGGAGAAGGCAGGGGAATATACTGCTGACTCCGAAGCGCTTATCGGCGCAGGAAGAGCGGCGCTTTTCAGCTCCTACAACCGAAACAGCTTTGACGATCTGCTCATTGAACCTGTGGAGGGCGCAGATACATATATCACACGCTATGACAACACCGACCTCTGCTTCGAGTATGAGGGCGAGTGGGAGCATAATACCATGAGCAGCTTCAAAAATTACAAGAGAACTATATCCAAGGGTTCGGAAGGCTCAGCTGTAACGGTGCGCTTTGACGGAACGGGATTTGCTCTTACGGGAGAAACAGGGGCAGATACGGTGCTTTCCGTCCGGATAGACGAAAGGGAAGCTGTAACGGCAGGTGTGTACAAAACAGGTCTGCGTGAGATATCCTGCCGTTTTGACGGACTTGAAAAGGGCGCACATACAGCAAAGATAACCGTTGTTTCGGGCAAATACAGCGTTGACGGTATGGAGGTCACAGGGGGCGATATCCCTCTGCCGACAGCAGAGGAGGAAATAAGCTCGGAGGTTTCTGCGGAAACAGTTCTGTCGGCCGATGAAAGCGAAGCCGCTGCCGTTTCGGAACAGAGCGATGAAAACGGCAGCAAAAGCAGTCCTGTTATACCGATAATCGCAGCTGCGGCGGGAGCGGCTCTTATCGGCGGCGCTGTTGTCCTGAAAAAGAAGAAATCAAAATAGTGTAACCACACTCTGACAAAGGTCAAGGCATTGCTGCGCCCCCTATTGAGCGGCAATGCCTTGAAACGGTAATAGTGAAAAATGAACAATACAAGATATATGACGGAGGGCAGCGAAACGGGTCATATCGTTCGATTTGCCCTGCCCCTGCTGGGGGGAAATCTTCTCCAGCAGACCTACAATCTGATCGATACCGCAGTTGTCGGACGTTATCTCGGAGATGACGCACTTGCGGCGGTAGGGGCAACAGGCTCCATTACATATTTGTTTTACACCCTCTGTATAGGTCTTTCCATAGGTGCAGGAGTGATCATATCACAGCTTTTCGGTTCGGGAGATGATAAAAAGCTGCGGCTTGCGGTGGTGAATTCCGCCATTGTTACAGCCGTTTTCGGGATAGCGGTAAGCGTCATTTCCGTCCTTGCGGCAGAGCCTGTCCTGCGGTTTTTAAACGTCCCCCAAAAGCTTATTGGAAATTCGGCAGTGTATATGAAGATAGCCTGCGGCGGAACGGTGGCTGTTGCGGCTTATAACTGGATAAACGCTGTCATGAGAGCGGTGGGCGATTCAAAAACGCCTCTAATATTCCTTGGTGCGGCAAGTATACTCAACGCAGTTCTCGATCTGCTTTTTGTGGTTGTGCTGGGTTTTGGTGTATCGGGAGCTGCATGGGCAACTGTGCTTGCTCAGGGACTTTCGGCGGTATCCTGCATAATATACTGCTTCGGATTCGGCAGAGAGATATCCCTTTCTGCCGAAGATATCAAAGCCGACAGAAATATGATGCTTCGCTGCATAAAAACAGGTCTGCCCATAGCCGCTCAGAACGGACTTATATCCGTGTCCATGACCGCTCTGCAGAGAGTCACCAACGGCTTCGGAGAAAATGTAATGGCGGCATATACCGTTTCCATGAGGATAGAACAGCTTGTCCAGCAGCCGTTTTCATCGCTTAATGTAGCCGTTTCCACCTTTACGGGACAGAATATCGGTGCAGGGAAAAACGACCGTGCGGTACGTGGACTGCGCTCTGCATTGAAGATATCGACCGTATTTGCTTTTGCGGTGCTTATACTGTTCGTACTTTTCGGACGGCAGCTGACAGCCGTTTTTGTGACGGGCAGCGAGGTCATCGGAATAGCTTCACGAGCAATTGTACTGACAGGCTGCTTCTATTGGGCCCTTGGAATTATCCATACGGTCAGAGGCTTTCTTAACGGTTCGGGAGATACGGGATATGCGCTGATAAACGGCTCCGCCGAGGTCATATGCCGCATAGGCTTGTCCCTGCTGCTTACAGCTGTCCCATTGATAGGATATTGGGGCATATGGCTCACTACCTGCTTTACATGGTTTGTAACGGCGGCGGTAAGCCTTATCCGTTACAAAAGCGGCAGGTGGAAGGATAAATCCGTTATTGAATAATGTTTGATAAATACAAAAAACTGCGCAAGAACCATAAGCTTTTGCGCAGTTTTTAGTTTATTCAGTTTTTATCAGCTCTTAGCCTTAGCCTTTTTCTTTTCGCTTTTTTCGTTCTTCTTTTTCTTTGCGGCTTCAACTATTCTTGAAAATTCCAGAGCCTTGTCAATGCTGCCGTCAATTTTCAGCTTGCCCTTTGTGAAAGCCTCAACAGGGTCAAGGTCGCCGCTGCACATTGCAAGGAAATCATCTCCGCTTACAATGAAAATGCAGTCACGGTCGTAATATTCGTAAGGCTCAACATATACCTTTCCGTTAAGCAGCTCAATATAAAATCTGCCCTCGCCTTCGCCGATAATGTTTACCTGAACGGCAAGATGTCCTTCAAGTCCTTCGGGTGCGGAATCGAGAACGTATTTCTTTGATTTTTCAAAAATTTCTTCGTAAGTCATCATATCTCTCCTAAAATAATTTAATATTATACTATCTGTCTGCCCTTAACAGGCTGATTGCGGCGAATCTTTTTGGAAGTTGTCTTGTCAAATTCCGTATCTCTGATCCTGAGGCGGTGTATCTGCTTTGCGGAGGTCACTGTTTTGTTTATCTTGTCCACAGTATCGGTGAAAAGCTTTTCGATATCTTCAGATGTCATATCCTTGCAGTAATCGGCGTTGGGGAATATCTCTGCGGTGATGATGCTGTCCTCGCTGTATACCAGTACCTCGGAGATAAAATCAATGCCCGCAAACTTGTTTTCAAGCTCTTCGGGGGATACGTTTTCGCCGTTTGAAAGAATGATAAGGTTCTTCTTTCGACCCGTTATGAAGATGTGATTTGTTTCGTCAACATATCCAAGGTCGCCCGTTCTGAGCCAGCCGTCGGGAGTAAGAGCTTCGGCGGTTGCGGCTTCGTCCTTGTAGTAGCCTGCCATGACCGAGGGACTTTTTGCAAGTATCTCTCCGTCGCAGATCTTTACGCTGCAGCCGTTGACTATCACACCAACATCTCCTCTGCATGACTTGTCGGTGGGGTCGGCGGTAGAGATTCTCGGTGAGCATTCGGTCATGCCGTAGCCCTGTGCCATGTTAAATCCCATGTCGATATATGCTTTCTGCAGCTCGGGACGGAGATATGCTCCGCCGCTGTATATGGTTTTGAGCCTTCCGCCGAAAACTGACTGTGCAATGGCAGCCATAGGTATCTCGGGCTTTGCGGCAGCGGCAGCTTTTATCTGCTTGTAAATGGTTTCGGCTATCATAGGAACGATAAGCATGATAGTGGGAGCAAAAAGCTTAAGATTCTGAGCGATGTGCAGCATGGAATCATTTACGCAGAGGGTGGAGCCGTATCTGAGGGAGCACATGATATCGCAGGTAAAGCAGTAAATATGATGAATGGGCAGTACGGTCATTACAACGTCCTCGGGTGTGCTTTCGTTGTCCTGACACATTGCGTTGTCGATAAGATTGCGGTGAAGAAGCATAACGCCCTTGCTCTTGCCCGTTGTTCCCGATGTGTATACGATAGCAGCAAGTGCGTCGGGGGAAACCTCGGGCAGCTTGGCAGGCTCGTACTTTTCAAGAATACCTGTTAACTCTTCCGAGCTTACATATGCCTTAACGCCGGGGCAGGCTGCCTTTATGGCAGGTATCATTTTTTCGTATCTCTTGTCGTAGAAGAATACAGAAACGTCGCCCCTGTTGAGCAGGTCGCATATCTCTTCGCAGGGAAGCTGTGCGTCAAGGGGAACTGCGGTGTTTCCGCAGGAAACCGTTCCGAAATAGCTGACCAGCCAGCAGTAGCTTGTAGGTCCTATGACAGCCGCATGTATCGGCTCTTCGGAGGTCTTAACGGACATGATATATGCAGCTGTGCGGCGAACGTCCTCATAAAAACGGCTGTAGGATTTTTCGGAAATATCCTTTCCGATTTTTTCTTTGAGAAATGTCTTGTCGCCGTATTCTTCGGCAGCAAGTCTTACGATATCCTGTAAGGTCTTAACATTTTCTTTTTTCATGCCGCACCTCACTTCTGCAGTCCGCTGATGTAATTGATAGCTTCGCCTACGGTGTGGATATTAATGATCTCGCTTTCGTCCACGGTAATGTCAAGCTCTGCTTCAAGGTCGCCCAGCAGGCTCATAAAATCGTATGAATTAAAGCCCAGGTCTTCAATAAAACGGGTGTCCTCGGTAATGTCCTCGGGGTTTGCTTCAACGTAATTGCAGACAAGCTCTTTTATTTTTTCAAGCATAATTTTTCCTCCATAATCACAATCATCATATCATTTCAAGAATTTCGCCGATAGTTCTTGTTTCGTCCTCGATACCTCTGAACAGTACACGGCAAAGGTAATAGTAGAAATATTCCATTTCTTCGGGGCTTACCATGTCCTTCTTGAATTCAAAGTTGAAGTTCAGACCGTTATCCTCGGGACGGTGCATCAGTGTAAGATACAGCGCATGGCTTGCAACGCCGTTAGTGTACCAGTAGCTCTTGTACGGGATATCGGGCATATCGGGAGTATTCTTGTTGAGGGTAAGGGGCTGATAGGTAAAGCTTATGCTTTCGTAGCAGGAATTGGGGACGATCTTCCAGTACTCGCCCTGCTTCATTCTGAAAGCGATAGGGTCATAGTTTGCGTGGCGGTATATCTTGTTCTGCTCCGCCTGTATCGCTCTTATACCGTCAAGGAAGGTCATATCGTTTTCAAGGATGGTACGCAGGGGGAAGAAATGTATTCTTGTTCCTCCCGAATATTTCTCCGACAGAGTACCTCTTCTTGCGATACAGTTGATAATGGAAACGTCCTTTTCGTCGCTGTTGAACTTGGAGAGAACGGTTCTCAGACCCATTATCATCAGGCTTGCCATAGGCACGTTGTAAAGCTCGCAGAACTTCATCAGACGCATGGAAGGCTCGTTTTCCAGATGGAATACGGAAATTGCCGCAGCGGACGATTCGGAAGCCATAACTGCGCTTCGGATATTGGGGTCGTTGTACTGTCTTCTTGTGGCGATAAGGTGTTCGGGTCCTGTAAATCCCGTAAATATCGGTTCGCTCTCTGCGATCTTTTCCTCCCAGAACTTTTCGTCACGCTTAAGTGCGGGGGAGTTGTCCTCATATGCAAGGTCTTTTTCAAGCTGTTCTATGTAGGAACGCATGGGACCCGGCATTTCCGTGCCGTATTTCATGGAGCAGTATGCTTCAAGCACGCAGCGGTCGAAGCCGATAAGTGCGCTTGAATCCATGGTCATATGGTTAACGTTCAGGTACAGTCCGTTATATCCGCCGGGGAGCTTTATAAGAACTACTCTGTTCAGCGGCTTTCCGAAAGGCTCGAAAGGTATTGCTGTCCAGCGGCGCATTTCATCGTGAGCCGCTTCTTCACGCCATTTGGAAAAATCCACGAATTCAATGTTCCTGTCCTCAAAGGGAACTATGTACTGATAAACAGCCTGTTCGTTTTCGGGGTCCTTTACGAACCTGATACGCATTGAGTCAAAGCGCTCGTAGGCAATGTAGACTGCTTTTTTCAGCAGGTCAAAGTCAACGTCCTGCTTTACATAAAGACCGGTTCCGATATTCAGGACCTGTGCAGGGCTGAAAAGCATGGTGAAATAATGGAGCTTCTGTGCAGCGGTGAGAGGATAGCACTTCATCTGAGCGCCGTTTACGGTGATTTCTTTCATAGTAACAGTCCTTTCAGTTTATTTCCGGGGCAGATATTTTTCAAGAAATTCTGTGATCTTCTCTTCGTACATTTCGGGGCTTTCATAGTAGGAAGCGCCGTGCGCCGCATTGGGCACCCAAAGGATATCCTTCGGCGAAGTGCACTGCTCGTAATTCTTTTCGGTCATCCATGTGGGAACGAAATCGTCGTCCTTGCCGTGGATAAAAAGGATAGGAAGCTTTGTGACCTTTACGGCGTCAAGTGTGGAATAATCCTTGAAGCCGTAGCCTGCGGTTTTTCGGCAGATGGCATCGTTAATGTTCATGATAGGGAAGGGGGGAAGGTGATAATCCCTCTTAAGGATATGCGCAAAAACATCGTAGGGGGAGGTGAATGCGCAGTCGGATATTACCGCCTTGACGCTTTCGGGGAGATCGGGGAAGCCTGCGGTCATAAGCACCGTTGTGGCGCCCATGGATATGCCGTGGAGGATTATGTCCTTTTTACCCTCAAAACGCTTATCAACATATTTTATCCATTCCAGGCAGTCATATCTGTCGAGAATGCCGAAGCCTATGTACTTGCCTTCACTTTGACCGTGTCCACGGTGATCTACCAGCAGGCAGTCATAACCCTTGCCGTGGTAATAATACGAGATAGAGCAGCAGTCCTGCATGCCGTTGCTCGTATAGCCGTGGTTGCAGAGAACAATACCCTTGCTTTCGCCCTCTGCGGGGAAATAATTTCCGTGAAGCGTAAGACCGTCACGGGATTTTATGGTAATATGCTCAAGCTTCTGCTCACTGAGCCATTCAGCTCTCGGAGCGATCATTTTCTTGTATTCTTCCCATTTCTTCATGTCCGCAACTTCGTCAAGGTTCACTCTCAGAACGTCCTGACGGGGGATAACCTTGTTGTAAAGAGTAAGAGCTCCTGCCACGCAGGCTGCCGTGCCTACAGCCGCTGTTCCGAAGACAACAGCCGCAGCTGTACCGATACCCATAATGATCATCTGCCTTTGCTTCTTAATTTTGATATTATGTATCGACCGACAGTCGAAAAATGCTTTGAATAAAGCAAGATCCTGTATTGAAGCGTCAAATTCGACCGCAAGTCGATAAATTTTACGATTATAGTATATCACTTTTTCGACTGTCGGTCAAGTGCTTTTTCTATAAAATTTCTATTGAAAAAGCTGTTTTTTTGTGATATAATGGTATAAATTCAGCAAATTCGGAGGCTTATCATGAGCAAGACCAAAAAAAGAGAGCTGATCCTCGATTCTGCCGAGGAGCTGCTGTGCCGAATGTCCGACAGGGAAATATCGGTGGATATGATAGCTTCAAACGCAGGGATCGGCAAGGGAAGTATTTACTATTATTTTGACAGCAAGGAGGACATCATCGACGCAGTTATCGAGCGCAGCTACACCACTGCCATACAGGAATTTTTCTCCGATGTGTACGACCAAAGCAGTGCGCTGGTGAAGATAAAGGCGCTGTTCCGTACAGTCATCAAGGAGGAATTCAAAAACAGCCGCAAGAATATTATCGTTGCTTTCCATGTGCAGGATAATCTGATGCTGCACATAAAGATGATGATGACAGCTGTGAGGACCATATCGCCCATACTCACAAAGCTTCTCTCGGAGGGTGCCGAGGACGGTTCCTTTCATACCGAATCCCCCAAGGAAAGCGCTGAAATGATCGTTGCAATGCTGACGTTCCTGCTGGACAAATCATTTTTCCCCTCCGACAACGAGGGACTGTACCGAAAGCTGAAGCTGTATGCAGGGATACTTGAAACCTGCCTTCAGACGGAAAAGGGCAGCTTTGATTTTCTGTTTACCATGGACGAGGATGAACATTCTGCGCAGGAATGAAATGCATTACATAAATGATGACCAATTTATTTACAGCGAAAGGATGAACTGATGTGAAAAGAAAGAGTTTATTTAGGAAAACGCTGAATAAATCGTTTCAGCCGTTTTTCGTCACCCTCTCAGTGACGGATTTTCGAGCGTTCCTCAAAACGGCGAAACGATTGCTTCGCATTATTCAGCGTGTCCTTAGCCGTGTTCTGAGCGCCGTTATTTCGGCGTCAATGGTTCTGGGATTCAGTACAGTTCCCGTTTCGGCGGCGACTGCCGAGTCAGCCGAATCGGCGGTGGCTTCGATTACCGCAGGCTGGAATCTGGGAAACGCCCTTGACAGCTGCGGCGACTGGATAGCAAAATATTCCGACGGAAAGCCCGACAAATATGAAACCGCATGGGGCAATCCCGTTACAAAGAAAAGCGTTATCACAGCAATAAAAAAAGCAGGCTTTAACGCTGTGAGAGTGCCTGTCACCTGGGACGCACATATCGACTCAAAGGGAAATATCGACAGCGAGTGGCTTGCAAGAGTAAAGGAAGTCGTGGATTATGTTATATCACAGGATATGTACTGTATCCTGAACGTACACCATGATGCAGGCTCGGACGGCTGGCTGGAAGCCTCCGAGTCCTCCTATGAAAAAAACAAGACAAGATTTGCGGGACTTTGGAAGAATATTGCAGCGGAATTCAAGAGCTATGATGACAAGCTCATCTTTGAGGGCTTCAACGAGATGCTTGACAAAAACAATTCCTGGACATCTTCAAAGGACAGCGGAGCATATACAGCCATAAACAATTACAATCAGCTTTTTGTTGATACCGTCCGCAAAACGGGTGGCAACAACAAGACCCGAAATCTTATGGTGCAGACCTATTCGGGTGACGGCTCGGAAAATCAGCTGAAAAAATTCAAGCTTCCCGAGGATACCGTTTCGGGACATCTGATCGTTCAGGTACATAATTACGACCCTCAGGGCTTTACATCATCATCGGCAACATGGACGACCATGACCGACAAGTGGGGCACCGATGCGGAAAAGAAGAATGTGGATACATATTTTGCAAGGCTGAAAAAATATTCCGACAGCCTGGGCGCTCCCTTTGTAGTAGGAGAGTTCGGTGCGGAGTACAAGAAAAACGACAGCGAACGAGTTGAGTATGCAAGCTGTTTTGTTACCACAGCGGCAAAGTACGGCGTCAAGTGCTTCTGGTGGGATACGGGCGAAATGGCTCTCATTGACAGAAACACGGCAAAGATAACCCACAGCGAGGTCGTAAAGGCTCTCACATCGGTCAAAGCGTCAAAGTCATCTTCATCAGCCAAAGATAAGGATACATCATCGGGCAAGCTTTCAGCTCCTACGGTAACTGCAAAGGCAGGAAGCGGCAGCGTAAAGCTCAGCTGGAACGAAATTGACGGCGCAGACGCTTACAGAGTTTATATGTACGACAGTGAAACGGGAAAATACAAGCGTATTGTAACGGTAAGGTCAAATTACTACACGGTAAAGGAGCTTGAAAGCGGCACATACAAATTCATTGTCGCAGCTGTTACAAAGACATCTTCGGGATATAAAAACGGAGAGTATTCAAAATCTGTCAAGGCTGTAGTTAAATAATTAAAGGCGGACATTTCAACAACGGAAATGTCCGCCTTTTTGGTTGAAAAGGGGGTACTGCGTCAAAAACGTTCCACAGGAACGTTTTTGAGGAAAAGGTAATACATTCTTGAAAGAAGGGGGGCGGTCTTGTACGCCCCCCTCGAAATGCTGTCGCATTTCTCACCCCTGCTCCGCTTTTGAAGGCAAAAGGGGATTTCGCCGTTTGCGAACGGCGACCAAAGGGCGCTGCCCTTTGGAAACCTGCAAGCCTTTGGAAAAGGCTTGAGCGAAACTTTAACTCCGATTTGGAACTATAGTTTATTTTATTATCTCACTTCCTCGATAGACTGAGGCGGTCATTTCATATCATTGTGAAATGACCGCCTCTTATATTATTTCAATGCGTCCTTGATCTTGTCAAAAAAGGATTTTCTTTTGTTGTAATTTTCGTCGGAAAGACTTGCTTCAAATTCCTTCAGCAGATCCTTCTGCTTCTTGGAAAGTCCCTTGGGCACTTCAACGTATACATGAACATACTGGTCGCCCCTGTCGGAACGGTTGAGCTTTTTAACGCCCTTGCCCTTAAGACGGAATATAGTTCCGCTCTGAGTACCTTCGGCAATTTTGTATTTTACCTTGCCGTCTATGCAGGGAACGGTGATCTCGTCGCCGAGAGCCGCCTGTGTGTATGTGATGGGTATCTCCGTGTGGATATCGTAGCCGTCACGCTCGAAGATGGGGTCGGGACGGACTTTTACCGAAACGGTGAGGTTTCCGTTCGGACCGCCGTTTATGCCGTTGTGTCCCTGACCGCTTACCCTGAGCATCTGACCGTCGTCGATACCTGCAGGGATATCAACGGAAATGGTCTTGTATGCCGAAACTCTTCCTGCGCCGTGGCACTTGGAGCAGGGATTTGTGATGACCTTGCCTTTTCCGCCGCACTTTGTACAGGGTCTTGCGGAGGACATCATGCCGAAAGGCGTGCGCTGTGTGACCTTGACCTGACCTGTACCGTTACAGTCGGGACAGGTGTTTGAAGAGGAACCGGGTGCAGCGCCCGTGCCGCCGCAGTCGGGGCATTTTTCCATACGGTTGAGCTTGACGTCCACCTTTTTACCGTTGCAGGCGTCCATAAAGTCGATAGTGACCTCGGTCTGTATATCCTGACCTCTTCTCGGAGCGTTGGGGTTGTTTTTTGAACCGCCGCCGAAGCTTGAACCGCCGAATATCTCGGAGAAGATATCGCCGATATCTCCCATATCTCCGAAGCCCGAAAATCCGCCGAAGCCGCCCGAGCCTGCTCCGTATGAAGGATCGACGCCCGCATGACCGAACTGGTCGTAGCGTGCTTTTTTATCGGGGTCGGAAAGACATTCGTATGCCTCGTTGACCTCCTTCATCTTTTCCTCGCATTCCTTGTCGTCCGGGTGAAGGTCGGGGTGGTATTTTTTTACGCAGGCACGGTATGCTTTTTTTATTTCATCTTCCGAAGCGCCTTTCTGTAATCCGAGCACCTCGTAGTAATCTCTTTTATCAGCCATAAAACTCAAATCCTTTCTCCGACGGTGTTTTTCTGTCGGAAAAATGCCATATCCTTATATCAAATATCTATCCTCGCCAATGATTTTTAAAATCAAGCCAAGGGCGGAAAGAATATTGTTTCCGCCCTTGATGCTCTGAGATTTTACTGATTTATCAATTATGCCTCGGTGAAATCAGCGTCAACGAAGCCTTCGCCGTTTCCGTTGTCGCCGCCGTTATTCTGATCGTCGCCGCCCTGAGCTGCCTGCTGAGCAGCGCCTGCAGCCTGGTAAACCTTTGAGGAAAGCTCGTAAACTGCCTTCTGAAGCTCTTCGGTCTTAGCCTTCATGTCAGCGGTATTGCCGCTTTCGATAGCCTTTTTCAGCTCGTCGATCTTAGCCTGTACGGGGGCCTTGTCGCTGTCGGAGAGCTTGTCGCCGAAATCGGTGAGAGCCTTTTCGCTCTGGAATACCATTGAATCAGCCTGATTCTTGATATCTACCTCTTCCTTGCGCTTCTTGTCTTCCTCAGCATATCTCTCAGCCTCTTCAACAGCCTTGTTGATGTCTTCCTTGGACATGTTGGAGGAGGACTGGATAGTGATGTTCTGCTCCTTGCCTGTGCCGAGGTCCTTAGCGGATACGTGAACGATACCGTTGGAGTCGATGTCGAAGGTTACTTCGATCTGAGGGATTCCTCTGGGAGCGGGAGCGATGCCGTCAAGACGGAACATACCCAGCTGCTTGTTGTCCTTTGCAAATTCACGCTCACCCTGGAGAACGTTGATGTCAACGGCAGTCTGATTGTCGGCATAGGTTGAGAATACCTGTGAATACTTTATAGGAATAGCCTTGTTTCTCTCGATCATCTTTGTGCATACGCCGCCTGCGGTTTCGATACCGAGGGACAGAGGAGTTACATCACGGAGAACCATGCCTGTTACATCGCCTGTGAATACACCGCCCTGGAGAGCAGCGCCGAGAGCTACGCACTCATCGGGGTTGATGCCCTTGAAAGGCTCTGTGTGCATGAAGCTCTTTACAGCTTCCTGAACTGCGGGGATTCTTGAAGAACCGCCGACCATAAGCACCTTGCTGATGTCGGAGGGCTTAAGTCCTGCGTCGGAGAGAGCCTGCTTTACAGGACCCATTGTGGATTCAACAAGGTCGTGAGTAAGCTCGTTGAACTTAGCCTGTGTAAGAGTAAGCTCAAGGTGCTTAGGACCTGTTGCGTCTGCTGTGATATAGGGCAGGTTGATAGAGGAAGAAGGAGTTGAAGAAAGCTCGATCTTTGTCTTTTCGGCAGTTTCCTTAAGGCGCTGCATAGCCATTCTGTCGCCCGAAAGGTCGATTCCGTCGGAAGCCTTGAAGGACTCTACCATCCAGTTGATTATTCTCTGGTCGAAGTCATCGCCGCCCAGGTGGTTGTTTCCGGCAGTAGCCTTAACCTCCTGAACGCCGTCGCCCATTTCAATGATAGATACATCGAATGTACCGCCGCCGAGGTCGTATACCATAACGGTCTGATCCTCTTCCTTGTCGATGCCGTAGGAGAGAGCCGCAGCTGTAGGCTCGTTGATGATACGCTTTACGTTAAGACCTGCGATCTGTCCTGCGTCCTTTGTAGCCTGACGCTGAGCGTCGGTGAAGTATGCGGGAACGGTGATAACAGCTTCCGTAACGGGTTCGCCGAGATAACCCTCTGCATCTGCCTTGAGCTTCTGGAGGATCATTGCGGAGATCTCCTGAGGAGTGTATTTCTTGTCGTCGATGGCAACCTTGTAATCGGAGCCCATGTGACGCTTGATGGAGGAGATAGTTCTGTCGGCGTTTGTAACAGCCTGACGCTTAGCTACCTGACCTACAAGTCTTTCGCCCATCTTTGTGAAGCCTACAACGGAAGGAGTTGTTCTTGCACCCTCGGAGTTGGGGATTACAACGGCGCTGCCGCCTTCCATAACTGCAACGCAGGAGTTTGTTGTACCAAGGTCAATACCAATAATCTTTGACATATAAATCATCCTTTCAGGCAGCATGATGCTGCACGCAATCGTTTCGTAATTTATCGGAAACCCAAGTTTTTAGCTCGGTAACCTTACTGATTTTAAAAACGTTAGATTTGTTAGCAGGCTGAGCCTGCACGCAATCGTTTCGTAATTTATCGGAAAACCGAGTTTTTGGCTCGGTAACCTTACTGATTTTGAAAACGTTAGTTTTTTAGCAGCCTGATGCTGCACGCAATCGTTTCGTAATTTATCGGAAACCCAAGTTTTTGGCTCGGTAACCTTACTGATTTTGAAAACGTAAGATTTGTTAGCAGGCTGAGCCTGCAACTTACAAATATTTAATAAATTTAACTAACCGAATTAAATTAGGATTACGGATTAGCCACCGTGACCATAGCATGGCGGATAACCTTTTTGCCTAAGGTGTAGCCCTTCTGGAAAACCTGAGAAACGGTGTTTTCGCCGAAGTTTTCGTCCTCGACCTGAGTTACCGCATTGTGGAAATTGGGGTCAAAGGGCTTGCCGAGAGCGTCTATTTCCTCCACTCCAAGCTTTTTGAGGATATCCGTATACTGCTTGAATATCATTTCGATACCCTTTTTGTATGTGGCGTCCTCGGTTTCGGCGGCAAGTGCTCTTTCAAAATTGTCCACGACTGAAAGTATTTCGGTAACGGATTTTATGAGAGCGTTGTCATATGCGTCCTGCTTTTCCTTGAGGGAACGTGTGCGGTAGTTATAATATTCCGCATCTAAGCGGAGATATTTTTCTTTTTCGTCCGCAAGCTCCTTGGTAAGCTTATCGACCTCCTCTTTCAGCAGTTCTTCGGGGGATTTTACCTCCGTTTCTTCTGCTGTATCGGCGGAGCTTTCTTCGGCCTGCGCTTCGGCTTCGGCAGCGGCCGCTGTTTCGGTTGTTTCCTCGGCTGTCTGCTTTTCACTTTCTGCCATTTGCTGTACCGTCCTTTCTGTATTTGCTATTCGTAATCGTTATCCGATATATCGGGTAATCCGAGGATATCCTCATCGTCGGATATCATTTCGCTTATCCTGTCGGTGAGATACTCGATATAGGGAATGATCTTGGCGTAATCAAGCCGCATGGGCCCGAGAAGTCCGAGAGAACCTGCCGTTTTGTTGCCCTTGCGTATCTTGGAAACTATCAGGCTGGAATTGCTGATGACTGCATTTCCGTCCTCCTCGCTGAACAGCACCTGCAGATCGTTGAAGGTGGAATCCAGCAGGGCGGAAAATTCGTTTTTCTTTTCCAGAAATCCCAGTATTTCCTGTGCATCAATATCGTTTCGTGCGAGAAGATTTCTTTCGCCGCTGATGTGAACATCGCTGTGCATAAAGCTTTGGGCAAGCTCGCATACGCCCTTGAGCAGGGGAGTGAGGGTCATCATATATGCGCCCATTGCAGCGGAGAGCTTTTCGATCATTTCGTCCGAGAGGCTGTCGACTGTTATACCGCTCAGATTTTTGGTCATGAACTCGTTAAAGAAGCTCAGCTGTTCCTCCGTCAGGTCAAATTCAAGCCTGCACACCTTGTTCTGAATGTTTCCCGTTGACGTTATCATCAGCAGGACGTACATTCTTTTTCCCGTTGGTATAGCGTCCACCTTGGTTATCACCGAAAACTGAGGCGCTGTATTGGAAACCACCGCAGCGCAGTTTGTAAGCTCTGCGAGAGCCTTCGAGGCACTTTCGATGAGCGCTTCCTCGGTTGGTACTTCAATGTCGAGAATGCTGTCCAGCATTTCCTTTTCGGATTTTGTAAGGCTTCTTTCGGGCATGAGCCTGTCGATATAAAGCTTATATCCGTTGTAGGTGGGGACTCTTCCTGCCGATGTATGTGGCTGTTCCAGATACCCGAGCTGTTCAAGCATTGCCATATCGTTTCGTATGGTTGCGGGAGAAACCTTGATATCGGGCATGGCAGCGATCGTTTTTGAACCGACGGGTTCACCTGTCACGATATACTCGTTGACGACGGCAGCAAGTATTTTTAGTTTTCTGTCATCTAACAGGGTGATCACCGCTTTCATTTTAGCACTTATTGCTTTGCTGTGTTAGCACTCATTCTCCTTGAGTGCTAATTATATTATACACCAAATTTTCCTCTTGTCAAGAGGTTTTCGGAACTTTTTCAAAAAAAATTAGCAAAACTCCTCTTAGAGTGCTAATACAGGGCAGGCAGGCTGAGCCTGCACCCAATTGTTCTGTTAGTTTGTTTGGGCGACATAGTTCTTGGCTCGGTAACGGCAGCATGATGCTGCACCCAATCGGCAGGCTGAGCCTGCACCCAATCGTTCTGTTAGTTTGTTCGGGCGACACAGTTCTTGGCTCGGTAACGTGACATACCGTGAAATCCATAATGCAAAAAAATTAGAGCTTTTCAATAATCCATAAAAAGAAACACATAATTGCTGTACAAGCAATTAGGGAAGCGAAAGAGCATAGCCTGAGAGGGGAGAGGTTTTCTGTTAGAGGGAAAGGGAGTGCAGAGGGAAAACCGCAAGGAGAGGGGGGTGGCGGCTGCGTCCGTAGCGCTCCGAGCACTCCCCCCTCCCCTGAAGGTTGTCCCTTTGCAGGGTAACGAATTATCTAACATTTCAAAAAAACAATACGAAAAAGAACAAAATCTATCCTTACAAAAACGGGCAACGAAACAACTTACATATTAAAAAGAGATACGTATTAAATAAGAAAAATGACCCCCTCCGAGAACTCGGAAAAGAGTCATTCCTCCAGCACAAAAATTATCACACGGTGAGCCTTGTAGTAGTCAATGTAGCTGATCTTTCCGCTGTAGTTTATGTCGTCCATTATCCTGTCAATGTCGGAAATACCGTTTTCGTCAGGCTCTTTCAGCCGTTCGGTCGTCTGCTCGTAAAGCTCCTCCGACGCAAGCTTTATCATGAAATATTTGTCCCCAGAATCAACGCATCTGCGGCAGCCCTCTTCAATTATTTCCAGCGCCTGAGCGTAATCCTCCGCATATTTGTTTTCATGTACGTAATAGCTCATTTTATCGCTGTCAGCCGAAGGGGGAGTGCAAAGAGCGGTGCTTACCGTCCTCGATTTTTCGATGACCGAATCGTCCGCAAGAAAATACTGATAAAGCACCATGTCGGGATAAAGCTCCGCAAGCGCAGGGTCGGGTGAATCCCAGCCCACGTCAACGTGATACCAGTTCCCGTCAACCTTTACCATGTTCCACATATGGTCAACGTCCGTATATCCCGTGACTATCATGTTTTCTATCCCCGCAATGTTGCAGAGATAGGAAAACGCCTTCGCATAGCCCTCGCAGAGAGCTTTTTTCCTTACAAGCGCACCGTATATCGAATCGGAATAAGGGTCCTCGGTGGAGCTTTCACAGTTTAGCACAAGATAATCATGGAAGGCTTTCAGCTTTTCATAGTCGGACATTCCCTCGTAAATATATTCGTCGAATATTGCCTTTGCCGCATCCTCCGTTTCCATGAGCATGATGTTTGTTTCTTTGACAGAGTATTTGTACTCGAAGTTCATTTCAAAGGTCTGGGCGGAGATGTTGAAATCCCCCACGTTTCTGCTGCCCACGTAAAACAGCATAAGCTGCTCGCAGCGCACCGTTTCAAGAATATTCACATAATCGTCAACGCTTATAGTCAAGGGCATGAGCATGGAGGTTTCAAATCCTGCCATTGTTTCCACAACATCGTTGTATACGTCTGTATGTCTTGGATCGTAATCCAGAGAGGCGTATTTGGTTATCATATTCTGCGGAACGTACAGCTCCGTGGAGGAAACGTCGGCATATTTGTCCTTTGCCTCGGTTTCCTCCTCCGAGGCGGCTTCGGTGATAATCTTTCCGTCGGAAATGACTGTATAGTCGGGCTCGGACAAAGGCTCGTCCGACTTTAAGCACCCCGTAAGCAGGGATGCTGTCACAGCCGACAGTATGCAGAATGTTTTTGTTCTGCGCAAACGCAAGATCATGAGGCTCTCCTTTGGATCAAGTATATTCAAGGTATATCTTTATTGTCCTTGTGTTGGAATTGCTGTTGTGGTAAACGGTGTCAACCTTGAATTTGTTGGGCAGCTCGTCGTTCAGCGGCGAAATAATGTCGATGATATTTCCCGAACCCTGAGAGAAAAGCAGGTCGATAAGCTCATCGTAAAGCTGAGAGCTGCTGCACATGAACTGTACCGTGGAGGATTTTTCGCTGTTTGCGGCACGGACTTCACGTTCAATTATCTCTATCGCCCGTTCCTTGCTGTCCGCCACAAGATCGTTCCATGAGTAGTACTGATATTTTGTTCCCTCTGCGGCAGGGAGGGGGTAGTCGAGGGTATCCACTGTGCGCAGCTGCCTTATCCGTTCATCGGTCAGTCCGAAATAATCGTATCGGACGGAGTCGGGGAAGGAAGCTCTGTCGGGGTCGTCCCATGTCAGGTCGATATGATACCAGTCGCCGTCCATTTTTACCATGTTCCACATATGCTCTTCGCTTGCAACGCCGAGGACGGTGCAGCTTTCTATGCCCAATCTGCTGCAAAGATATGAAAATGTATGAGCATAGCCTTGGCAGAGCGCCTTTTTCGTGACAAGGCAGCCGTAGATGCTGTTCATGTCGGCGCTTTCGCTGTAGACGCAGCTTTTGATAACGTAGTCATGAATGTACTTAACGATCTCATAGTCGGACATTTCGGGAGTAACGGCGGAAAGTATCTTTTCCGCTGCGGCTTCGATCTCCTCTTTCATTTCCTTTATCTGCGACACAGAATAGTTGTACCTTGGGTTCATGGCAACGATATAGTCGTTGCTGTTCAGGGAATACTCAATGGTGGGGGAGATGTAGAAAAGGGAATATTCATCGTTGTAGATAAGCTGATAGGTGTTGAACAGCTCGTCGTAGGTTATCTGCTCCGATGAAGAAAATGTGATGGTCGATTTGCATTCAAGCATAGCGCTTGTAAGCTTGTCGTAAAGCGCCAGCTCTTTTTCGGAAAGAGATGTGCAGCTGTAGGGGCGTGTGATGATATTCCGTCCAGAATAGGGTGATCTTTCCTCGGAAACCGTAAGGGAGGATACTTCCGAACCGCCCGTTGTTTCGGAAGAAGTTTCGGTCGTGTCCGAATTTGTTTCCGATGACGATCCCGTCAGGGAAGCGCTTGTCAGACTGCCCGTGTAGCCTGTTTCCGACTCGGCGTAAGGCGGAAGAGTCTGAGTTTTCTCGTAATATTCGGAAAGGCCCACTTCGGGAACATTGCTCAGGTCGAGATTTGTGGTACCTTCGGTCACGGAAGGCACAGTTTCAGTGACAGTTTCGCTCTCCGAAGAGGATACGGTTTCCTCCGTTTCCTCGGTCAGAGTGGTGGCGAGCTGAGGAGATGTTTTTTCCGTTGTCGGTGTGGTCGTGACGGGGACGGTGACAGGCTCTGTCCGTGCCGAGGTGTCATATATGGTCAGTACTGTGTCCGTTGTCACAGCAGGGGGAACGGTGGGCATATCCACGTCTTCGGGATATTCCGTTTTCCTTTCGCAGCCGCAGAAAGTTACCGCCAGAATGACCGATAATGCGGCGGCAAAGCTTTTTTTATACGGCATATGGCTTGCACTCCTTTTTATACTATAGCAATACACAAAAATATCCTGCCAAGTTCGGCGGTACTTTGCATTACTCGTCTTCATAAAACATGGATATGTGGATTATCATTTCGGTGTCGTTGCAGTAGCGGACATATTTGCCGGGTTTAACCTTTCTCGGCGCTCCGCTGCTGTTGGCTGCGTCAAAAACCTCTCTGATCTTCTTGCTGTCGAAAAGCTTCGATACCGCCGAGGAGTATGCCTCATAGTTTGTGAATCTTACAGCGGCATCCTTTCTGCCCTGTAAAAGCACGTCGGCAGCGTTTTGTTTGAGTATCTCGATACCCTCCTCCGCAGTTGAAGCGGTGAGGTTTTCTCTCACGTAATAGCTGTTCCCGTCGGTGCACATGGGGGGGGTAAAGTATGTGCAGTCCACGATATGAGTAGCTCCGATAATGTCGGAATCCTGAACGAGGAAGTAGTAATATCTGATAAATTCGGTGTCGGGCGGATCGAGGATAGGGTCGTCCCAGGTGCAGTCAACGTGATACCATTTGCCGTCCAGCTTTACCATGTTCCATGCATGAAGCTCCCCTTCGGGATTGGTGCCGCTTACGGTGAAGCAGTCGATATCCGCCAGCATGCAGAGATAATCGAATGCGAAGGCATATCCCTCGCATTGGGCATATCCGTCCACGAGAGCGCCGTATATGGTGTTTACATACTCGGTATCCTTTGAAAAGGTGCAGTTCAGGACAAGGTGATCATGAAAGGCTTTCAGCTTTTCATAGTCGGTGGTTTCCTCGGTAAAACGGGAAAAAATGCTGTCGGTCACGCTGTCGATCTCCGCCTGCATTCGAGGTATATCCGCCTGCGGAAAGCGGTATTCAAGCCGAAGAGTGTTTGTTGCGGTATTGGGTCTGAAAAAAAGGCTTGCAAGCCAGAACTGCTCCTCCTCCTGATTGTAAACGGCAACCAGAAGCTTGCGAAGCTCGTCCGGTTCAAGGACTTCGGGGAAGGTAACGCTTGGGGCGAAGTTATCCACCGCCTCCTTGAAGATGTCATAATAGACCTGTTCCTGTGCGGAAAGCAGGCTGTAAATATAAACGCTGTCGTCTGTTATCTTTTCCTCATTATTCGGAGAAAGGCTGCCCGGACCTGCGCTCTCCTCAGGGAGAGATTCGCTGATCCTGGAACAGCCTGACAGAATTGAAGTTAGACACAAAACAGCGGCAGCAAGTATTGCAAACCTGCGTGTTTTCATGCATTTATCTCCGTAGATATTTATTTGGCTCGCCTGTTTTTACCGTTCGGTATCTTATCAGTATACAAGGTCAAGCTCGATGATAAGAGTGTTGGGGTCGCAGTTTGATGTGACCTTTGTAACAGAGGAATTCTGTTCCTTTATCCAGTTTGCGTAATCCTTGAGATTTGCGGTGATGCTGTCGTAAACGGACTTGGAGGAAACCCTGATCTCGGCAACTCTCAGCTTGGAGGCTGCAGCGGTCTTCATAGCTTCCTTGATAGCCTTGTCGGCAGAATTAACGTCTGAGTAAAGCTTGCCTGTCTGAGCGAAGTAGTTGTACTTTTCAGCCTTGCAGGCAGGAGGATTGAAGTATGTGACCTTTGTGCCTGTTATCTTCTGATTGATGTTGAAGTGGGACTTGTTGTGTATCCACTCGTCGGGAACGAGGAAGTAGTTGTATCTTACGTTTGTCTTGTCAACAACGGAAAGAATGGGGTCGTCCCATGTTGTGTCAAGGTTGTACCATTCGCCGTCAACCTTTACAACATTCCATGCGTGGGAAGCGCCTTCGGAGTTCGTTCCGACAACTACCATGGATTCGATGCCTGCAAGGTCGCAGAGATACTGCATTGTCTTAGCGTAGCCCTCGCACTGGACAGTGCCCAGAACGAATCCGCCGTAGATAGTCTGATTGAAGCCCTCGGTCTTTTCAAAATCATTGTTGAGAGCGATAAAATCGTGGAATATTTTCAGCTGGTCGAAGGTGGATTTTCCCGATGCGGAGGAAACTACCTCGCTTGCCTTTTTGTTTATTTCAGACTGCATCGTCTTAATAAGCTCGGGGTCGGTTTCCCAGTACCAGAGCTTTCCCTTCTGAACCTTTTTGGAGGTGAGCCAGAAGAGCTGGGGTTCCTGCATGTAAACACAGCCGTAAACCTTTATCCACATTTCATCGGTAACGCTGTCGTCAACGGCAACCTTGAGCCTGAGTGACTGAGCGCCCTCAAGGATAGCCTTGTAAAGAGCCTTTTCTGCGTCGTTGAGCTGATTGTAGCCGTAGCGTGTTGTGCAGTCAACGGAATAATCCTTTACGACAGACTGCTTGGGGGCGGTGGTGCCCTCAAGTACCATGGAAGCGATATCGTCGTGATTTACGGGGACGGTGGTTTCGGAAGGAGCAGTATCTTCCTCGTCGTCGCCCACATCAATTCCCAGCTGAGCGGCAGGGTCTACAAATTCGCCTGTTGTGGTGGTAACGTTTTCGCCTTCGATATCATCGGGGCTTGTGTAAGCAGCAGTGCCGTCGCTTATAACATTAATGGAAACATCGGATTCTGCACCGTCTTCGGCATCATTCTTTCCGCATGCCCCAAACATGGAGCAGGCTATTGCTATAGCGGCAAGGAGAGCAGTAATTTTTCTGAATTTCATTTTCATTACCTTTCAGTCCGTTTATCGGACTATTTCCTTTCTTGTTTATTTTACTTTTTTAGCAGAGTGCGTTTTTTGGGAGCGCCCCTGCTTTCTTTCTAAGGAAACGCTGAATAATGCGAAACGATTTATTCAGCGTTTTCCCAAGGAGATTATTCGTACTTAACGTCGTAATGAACAACGTAAACGCCCTTTGTGAAGCCGCTCTGTCTTGCAAGACCCGTTACCTTGGAGGACTTGCCCTTAGCGTACTTCTGATATACCTTTGCGGAAGCGTCGCTCATCATTTCATCGTAAAGAGCCTTTGATGTAACTCTGATCTCAACAACGTTCTTTCCGTTTGCGATAGCGTTGTCAAATTCCGCATAGAGAGCCGCTTCGGCATCGGTCTTGTTGTCATAGAGCTTCTTGTAGGCTGCAAAGTAGTTGCAGGCTTCCTTGGTGCAGCTCGGCTGGTCGTAAAGCTTGATAGCCGTTCCGCTGCTTCTGAACATTGTGTTTACGTTGTAATGAGTGATGTTGTGTATCCATGAGTCGGGAACGAGGAAGAATTCGTATGTAACGTAATCGGAGCCGAAGCTGTTTATGGGGTCGCCCCATGTTGCGTCAAGGTTGTAGTAGCCGTTTTCGCAGTATACTACGTTCCAAGCGTGGGAAGCGCCTTCGGAGTTTGTTCCCACAACTACCATGGATTCGATTCCCGCAAGGTCGCAGAGATACTGTACAGTCTTTGCATAACCTGCGCACTGGAGATTACCCTTGCCTGTAAGACCGTTGTAGATAGCAGTGTTGTAGCCGCTGTCGGATTTGCTGAATTCGTTTCTGAGGACAATTGAATCAAAGATGACCTTGAGCTTTGAAACTGTGCCCGAATAGCCGTTTGCCTTGTTTAAGATCTCTGAAGCTGCTGCGTCGATCTCCTTCTGCATTGAAGCGATCTCGTTCTTGTCGGTTGTTTTGAAGGAGAGTGTTGCAAAGGACATTCCCACGGAGATGCTGCCGCCCATCCAGAAGAGCTGCGGCTCTGAGTTGAATACGATGGAGTAAACCTTGATAACGTCGCTTTCGGTAAGTCCCGAAGGAATTTCCACAACGCTGTTGAGGCTCTTGACAGCTGAAACAAATCTATCGTAAAGCTCCTGCTCCTCGGCGGAAAGCTGCTTGTAAGCGTATCTGGAGGAGGACTTTATGTTGTAGTTTGAAGTGGATATCTGAGCGGAAGGCTCGGAAGAGGTGTTGCTGCTTGATTCCTGAGAAGCTGTTGTTTCCGCAGCTGCTGTGGTTGCGGCTGCTGTTGTCACTTCGGGCTTTGAATCGGAAAGATAATCCGAGTGGATAAATCCGCCGCTTGCAAGCTTATAGTAGCCTGTGTCGGTTATAGCTGTGACTTCCACCGTATCGCCGGCATAGTGCTGGGAAATAGGGGTTGAACCGACTATGGCACGTTCTCTCGAATAGCAGTTCTCGATAACATACATTGTTCCCGAGGTTTCGGTTTCGGTCCACTCCTGAGCGTCGGAGGCTTCGGAGGTTTCCGAGGTTTCGGAGGTTTCCGAAGTTTCTGTTGTTGTTTCGGTCGTGGTTTCCGTTGATTCTTCCGTTAAGGGAACGGTGGTTTCGGCAGTAGTCGCCGTGGTCGTTAACTCGGTTTCGGAGACCGTTGTTTCGGCGGTAGTCTGTGATTCGAGGGGAGGAATGGTCATATCTCCCTCTCCGTCGGCGGACTTACAGCCTGTTGCGAGAATGGACAGCGCCATTAATGCGGCAAGTACGGCATTAAGCTTTTTCTTCATTTTCGGTTTGCTCCTTTTCTTCTTTGTTTTTATCGTCATTATTTGGTTTGATAACTGCCTTGATGCGGACTATCCTCATGTCCTCGGTGAGCAGGACGGTGAATCTGACGTTCCGGTAATCTGCTGAGGGCGTTTCGCCGTCCTCGGGTATGCTGCCGAGCAGGTCTGTCATGAATCCGCTCATTGTGTCAAAATCGCTGTCCTCGGGAAGGGTCAGCCCCAGACGTTCCATAACGTCGGAAGGGTCGGCTGTTCCGCTTATGGTGTAGGTGTCGTCGGATATCTTGGTGATGTCCTCCGCTTCGTGGTCGTATTCGTCCTGAATGTTGCCCACTATAGCCTCCACAAGGTCCTCCATTGTGACAAGCCCCGCCGTTCCGCCGTATTCGTCAACGGCGACCGCAAGCTGGAGCTTTTCCGAGGTGAGCTTCTTGAAAAGATCTCCGCACATTGAGGTTTCGGGAACATATTCGGCATCCCTCATAAAATGCTTTACGCTCATGCCCTCTGCGGACTGTGTGCCGATAAGGCAGAGAAGATCCTTTACGTAGATGATGCCTGCGATGTGGTCGATGCTTTCCTCGTAAACGGGTATCCGTGAAAATCCGCTGTTTATGGCGGTGTAGACCACCTCGGATATCTCGGCATCAACGCTTACGGCGGTTATGTCTGTCCTGTGGGTCATAACGTCGCTTACGGTCAGCTCGTGAAACTCAAAGACATTGTTTATCATTTCACGTTCGGACTGTTCTATGGCGCCCGTTTCGTTGCCTGCGTCCACCATCAGCCGTATCTCCTCTTCGGTAACGGCATCGGGTACGGCTTTGCTCCCCGAACCTGTCAATCTCAGGATAAAGGAGGTCAGCGTGTTTGAAAAAAAGGTTATCGGTGTAAAAATTACTGACAGAGCGTAGACCGCAGGAGCGCATTTTGAAGCAAATCCGTCACTGTTTCCTCTTATGACTGCGTTTTTGGGCAGATTGTCCCCGAAAATGCTGACAATGAGCACCTCCGCAAAGATAAGAATGACAATTGCCGCAGCTCCCGAAAGAGCAGGATTTCCGCATACCGATGAAACGGCTTCGCTCAGCGGCTTGAAATAGAGATAGACCGACAGATAGGATATCAGCACAACTCCCGTTATACGTGCTGCGGAAAAAGCTGCGATAAGCTTGACGGGGGAGCTGAGAAGCTTGTAAAGAAGCCCCTTGTTTCCCGTTTCGTTTTCATAGCTTTTGACCTTTGGGTCGCTGATCTCGGTGACTGCGGTTTCGCAGGCGGAGAAAAACGCTCTCAGAGCGATAAGCAGTACGACTGCGGCAGTTCCCGTCAGCATATGACTCCCGTCAGAATCCATAACCGACTTCCTTTCGTTTGCAAAAATTTGTTTTTTGGACCTATGCTGCAAAAAAGCATATGTACAGATGATACATAAACGATTATACACTAATTCTTCGATTATGTCAACATTACAAAAATATAATCTCTATAAATTCTCGGCGGATTTATTCGGTCAAATTGACCGAAAAGTCACGATTTAAAGATAATTTCCGTATAAAACACGGCATTATGTAAGATTTCTGTAATTTATTCGTAAAGTTGAGGTGTGTTTCGGCTCAATATGGTGTGATATGCCGTAAATGCTGATTTTCGGCGTGTAAATATGTGCAAAAATCATTGATATGCCTATTCCATTTTTTATAATTATATGGTATAATATATAAAATGCCTCCGTTTAAATAAAAACTGCACAGAATGCGCACGGAATGCATTAGGAAAACGCTGAATAAATCGTTTCAGCCGTTTTTCGTCACCCTCTCAGTGGCGGATTTTCGAGCGTTCCTCAAAACGGCGAAACGATTGCTTCGCATTATTCAGCGTTTCCTTAGCTTAAAGATAAGCATTTTGAAAGGGACTGTCAAAAATGAACAAATACAAAAAGCTGTTCGGCAATACGCTGATCTTCGGCATAGGCTCCTTCGGAACAAAGCTGCTGGGATTTATTCTTGTGGCGCTTTATACCCGTGTTATGACCGAGGCGGAGTATTCCACCGCCGACCTTATCTACAACACGGTGAACGTTCTTGTTCCGCTGGTCACATTCAGCATGGCGGACGCTGTTGTCAGGTTCGGAATGGACAAGGATTATGACGACAGAAGAGTTTATACCGCCGCAAACGCCTGCGTGCTTGTGGGAATGACGGTGTTCATGCTCTTTACGCCTCTTGTCGCAAAAAACGGCAAGATAGGCGATTACAGCTTTCTGCTTTACATCTACTGCTATTTTTCCTGCTTCCGTCAGATGGCTTCGCAGTTTGTCAGAGCAAGGGGAATGGTCAAGCTTTTTGCGGTTGACGGCATAATATCCACCCTTGTGCAGGTCATATGCAATCTGCTGTTCCTGCTTGCGTTCAAAATGGGCGTAACGGGATATGTCCTTTCAATAATCTGCGCAGACGTATTCTCGCTGCTGTTCCTCACGGTAATGGCTCAGCTTAATAAATTTGTTGACAAGCGCTTTATAGACAAGCGTGTAATATTTGATATGCTGGTCTTTTCGATCCCTCTTATCCCGACCTACCTGCTCTGGTGGGTAACATCGGCATCGGACAGATGGTTTGTGGTAAGCATGGTGGGCGATACGGAAAACGGTATCTACTCCGTGGCGTATAAGCTCCCCACACTGCTTATGCTTGTGACGACGATGTTCTATCAGGCGTGGCAGATGTCCGCCATTGAGGAGAAGGACAGCCGCTATCTTGGAAAATTCTACGAGGACGTTTTCGGAGCCTATTCCTCCCTGCTGTATATTGCCGCCGCAGGACTGATACTGTTCGTGAAGCCCTTTACCTATATCCTCACGGGTGACGGAGATAACAGCAGATTCTATGAGGCATACCTCTTCACTCCCATACTTATAACCGCAATGATATTCCAGTGCTTCTGTCAGTTTCTTTCATCGGTCTACAGCACAAGGAAAAAGTCGGTAAATTCCTGCCTTACCGCTCTTGTGGCAGCGGCGGTGAATATCGTGCTGAATCTTCTGCTTATCCCGAAATACGGAGTGTACGGAGCGGCTATCGCAACGGCGGCGTCATATTTTGCCTGCTTTGCGGTAAGGATATTCGATACAAGAAAGTTCATCTTCTTTAAGGTGGACTATTTCAGATTTGTGGTCAATACTATTTTAATAGTATACATGAGCGTTCTTGTTGCAAAGCAGCCTGCTCTCTATGTGCTTCAGCTGATAGTTTTGTTTGTTGTGGTTCTGGTATACAATTTCGGAGCAGTTCTGAAAACTCTGAGAAAGATCCTTTCAAAGCAGAATACCACAAAGAGAAGGAGCGCTTCAAGATGAGGCTTGAAGGGGTCTGCAAGGCATACGGAGATAAAACCGTCCTCAGCGGATTTGATATGGAGGCGGAAAACGGCGGCGTTACATGGATAATGGGCGTGTCGGGCTGCGGAAAAACCACCCTTCTGAGGATAATCGCAGGCCTTGAAGAGTATGAGGGCAGCATAACCGATATGCCGAAGGGGAAAATATCAATGGCTTTTCAGGAGGACAGGCTTTTCGAGGAGCTTTCACCCCTTGAAAACTGCCTTCTCGCAGGAGGAAAAAGGGGGAGCAAGTGCAGTGAGATGCTCATGGCGGCAGGACTGTCGGAGGAGGATATAAAAAGACCTTCGGGACAGCTTTCGGGAGGAATGAAGAGGAGAACTGCCATAGTAAGAGCCTTGTGCGCCGATTTCGGTCTGCTGCTGCTTGACGAGCCCTTCGGGGGACTTGACGGCATGACCAAGGCGCAGACGGCGGAGCTTGTCATAAGAGAATGCAGGGGGAAAACTATCATTGCCGTGACCCATGACCCCGAGGATATAAAGCTCATAGGCGGAAATATTATCCGATTAACTATGTAAAAATGCACAAAAATCGAATACAAATATTAACAGGACTTTTCACAGAGTTTTTTAAAATTCTATGGACTTTCCTGTATTTTTTTGCTATAATGATTATAAGCATAACTATGCGTATGCGCAAAATAATCAATTTGACCGCTTCCCGAAAATGGCAGGAATGACCTGCTCGGGACAGAAAGGACTGTATATATATGGATTATGCCGCTCAGAGAAGAGCAGTTAAGGCGCTTGAGGAAAAGGGCAGAAGGAACAAGCTGCTTTTCCTGCCCTGCCTTATCGCAAAATATATCGTTATAGCCGTGTTTACCGTGGGCAGAGCCGCAGATATGGCGCTTTCCGACAAGGACGGAAACTTCCTCGGGATAAAGCGGCGTGAAAAGAGCCGCAGCGTTTACAGGCACGAGGAACGTGAGATAGCAAGGCTCAGCGCCGAAATGGACGAGGAAAGAAACGAGCTGCGGACAGGCTTTACCAAAAAGGAGCTTAAAAAGTCGGGAGCGTTTTACCGTCCGTTCTGGAAAAGGTGTGTTTCCTTCGGGCTGGCGTTTGCTTTTGCGTTTATGCTGGTGCCGGAGATCGAGGTTTTTGCTAACAGTGCGGTGGATATTGTTGCGGACGATAATCCCGAAACCATTGATAAAGATTATTTGAAAAAAAAGTGTACGTCAGGCGACTATCAGCTTGCTTCGGAAGTTAATCTGTCAAACTACAGTGTGACTGACCCATATACTATATCTAATAACACCTTGTCGGGTATGCCTTATCTTACAACAATAAGGCTTGCTTACACAGACAGCGTAACGATCGGAGATAACAATTTTCAGAATATTGCTCCCGATGCAGCTATTTATGTAAAAGCGGACAATGTTACACATTTTAATGATGTAAGTACTATACTTCAGCCTGTTGTGGACAAGGCAAATACTGCTGCGGGTTACTCCAGTATAACGATACTCAAAGATGACGGCACTTACACTCAGCCGTCGGACGTTACAAATGTTGTTGCAAAGAGCGGCAATAATTCCGTTCTTCTCAGATGGGATCCGGTTTCAGGTGCAGACGGTTATGCGGTTTATACCATATCTCAGACTTCCCCCACATCTCTTCCTGTTATCACAAAGATAAAAGAATATACGGCGGCGGAAACGGCAGGCGTGGGAACTTGCAAGGCAGTTGTTTCCTCTCCGTCATCGACCTCTCTTTATTATGCCGTAAGAGCGTACAGAACTGTTGGCGGCACGAAGGTATACAGCAAGCTTTTCGGTCAGTCTGCCGAGAAGGCTATGCCCCTTTCAAGCTATACAAACCCTGTTATCTCAAAGACCGTTAACAACGTTTCCGTTGCCCTTAATATTACGCCTGCCTCTGCTGCGGCTTCGGCAACGGGCACGGCTGCTCCCGATTATTACCGTGTGTTTGCACGAAATGCGGACGAAGATTTTTATATGGACATCAGCGGAATGCTCACTTCTGTTTCGGCGGGCTTTTCCGACCCGACAGATCTTGGCTCGGTTCCTCGGTCATATTGTGTTGCCGCATACTTTGACCCCTTCGGAGAACACGTTTCCGACACAGCAAAGCCCGATTCGGATATAAAAACCGATGAATATACCGTGCTTCTTTCCAATGTTGAAACGGTGACCGAGCCGTCAATACAGCCGCCGACAATTTTGTCCTGCGAGCTTTCTTCCGATTCTACTCAGTTTGATATAGCGTGGGAGCGTCCTGTCGGAACTGCAAGCCTCGGTTCGGCTCTTAAATACAAGCTTTATGTAAACAACACCCTTGTAAGGCAGGATATAACTTCGACCACATATTCGCTTCTTGCTTCGGAGTATGCAAACGGCGCCGATATCAAGATAGGCGTAAGCGCATATATTGAAAATGCTTCGGGCAGGATAACCGAGAGTGAAATTGCCGAAAGGGTCATTGTTATCAGCACAGATGCAGTTGTTATCCTTTCTGCTCAGCCTGCCGACTCCGCAGCCGAGATAACATGGAAACCCTTTACGGGTGCAAAATTTTATACTGTTTATTACCGTGAGAGCGGTTCATCTTCATACGGTTCGGTCGTTCCGCCAGATAATAAGCTTACGGCAACATCTTCTTCCGTATCCTATACCCTTCTCGGACTGAAAAACGGTCAGGCATATGAAGTTTGGGTGGGCGCAGACAACGCAAAATACGCTTCAGCAAAGCTTCCCGTTACTCCATCCAATGCGCCGTCAGCCGTTGACGAAAAGACTCTCACGGCTGTGGCTTCCGACAAGAGCGTAAAACTTTCGTGGGAACCCGTATCGGGTGCTGAGGGATACTATGTAGTTGTAAAGAACGAGGCAGGTGCAGTAATACAGACCTCCGAAGCGATCAAGGACGTTGAATATACGGTAACGGGTCTTGTAAACGAAAAGAATTATACCTTTGAGATTTACTCGTTCAAAACCGTTGACGGCACAGAGATCCGCAGCCTGAAACCGGCATCAATAAAAGCCACCCCCACCGTAAAGGTAGACGATATCCTGACCATATCCGCAGAGCCCGATGATACCGCTATCAAGGTCACATGGTCGCAGGTGAAGGACGCTACAAGCTATACCCTTTATCGTATCGGCCCCGACTCGGTCAAGACATCCGCCGATATGGGCACATCAACAAGTTATACCGATAAAAATGTATACAACGGAAAAACCTATACATATTATGTCGTTGCCCAAAGGGTCGTTGACGACAAGCCCTATTCAAGCAAGGAAAGTCGCCATGTAAGCGCAACTATCAATGTGTTTATCGGCACGGCTCAGAACCTTACCGCTTCGGGCAGCGACGGCACTATCACTCTCAAGTGGGACAAGACCGACAAGGCGGACGGCTATTATGTGGAATATGCTTCTCTCACGGGAGATACATGGACGAGGATAGGCGACGTGAAAGGAACGACCTTTGTGCACACCGGTCTTGTGAACGGCACAGAGCTTAAATATCGTGTTATCCCCTTCAGATATGTAAACGGCGAAGCTGTAACAAGCACTCTCACGCCTCTTTTTGTTACAGGAACAGCAGGCGCTGCTTTTGGTCAGCCTCTTGATTTTACAGCTGTCGCAGGTGACGGACAGGTAACACTGTCATGGACTGCCGTTGACGGCGCAGAAGGATATCAGATACGATTTAGGAATTATGCGGGCAAACTCGAAGAGCTTGACAGAGTTACAAAAACAACAGCTATTCATACGGGCATTCCAAACGGAGTCACCATTACATATTGCGTCAGAGCCTTTAAAACCGTTTCGGGAAGTTTAGTTTACGGCGACGATTCCGTTGAAAAGACCGTTACAGTAGGCGTTGCGCTTAACGCTCCCACAGACGTTACGGCAACTCCCGGCGACGGAAAGATCGATCTGAAATGGAGCTCAGTGGACGGAGCGGACGGCTATGTGGTGTACAGCTATAACACCTCCACAGGCAAATTCACCCCCGTGACTATCGTTACAAAGACCTCATTCAGCCACACGGGACTTGTAAACGGCAGGACATACACCTATATGATAGCCGCATATAAGATCGTTGACGGCGAAACACAGTACAGCAGATATTCCATGTCTGTTTCCGCAGCTCCCAACGGCAAGGACAGCAACGAGGGCACAAGCGATTACCGCATTTTCATCACGGGCACGACTCCCTACGGAATGTCCAACAGCAATTATATCTCCGCTTTTGCCGAGAAGGGCGCCTTTGACAAGGATATCGACCTGAGATTTACTCTCGACGGCGATACGGTCACAAGGATACAGGACGTGCTGAATTTCTACGGCGAGGGACTTGAAAGCTTCCTTGTCTACCCCATGAACATCTCCCTTTACGAGGCGGGAACGGACACGAGAATAACCGTAAATCCGGGATATTATATCACCATCACCATACCCGTCCCCGATGTTATGCTCGATTATGCTGAGGAGATAACCGTGGTGCACGTTTCCGATGACAACAGGCTGGAGATCCTTCCCATGAATATTCTGGACGTTTCGGGAGTAAAATGCGTGCAGTTCACTGCAAACAGCTTTTCACCCTATGCCTTTGTGGTATACCGTCCGAGCGGCGTGACTGAGGATATGTCGGCAGGCTCCGCACAGGCGGCTGAGGGAACAAGCGGCACTGCGGCTCAGTCTTCCGCAGGTCTTGTCTTCCGCTGCACAAGGCTTCCCGTTATCTACCGCAGAAGGCTTTCGGGAAGATTTTTCAGAATTGTAAGAAAATAGTTTTACCCTTGAGCGTGCCCGTAAATAACGGGTGCGCTCTTTTTGCAATTTATGGAAGCCGTTTGTGAAAAAATAAGCATAAATGTGTATGAAATAAGTGCATTTTCTGAGAAATAAAAAATTATCCCTTTTTATGCTTGACACGGGGTAAAATATGGGGTATAATAAATCTATGGAATTTTTTTAGAGGAAGGACTGCATTCTGAGATCGCTGCAATACCTGTTCTTTGAAAACCGCACAAACTGTAAAACAATGTTTTACAGCTTTTTTTACAGCGGATTTTGCAAGAAAGCTGCTTTGATTATTCATAATGCAGGGTAAATCCACTCAAAATATTATCTTTTAAAAGGAGATTTGAAGTATGTCACTTACAAACAATCCAAACGTACTCAAGTGGGTAGACGAAATGGTTGCACTCACAAAGCCTGACAAGGTTGTATGGATCGACGGCAGCAAGGAGCAGCTCGATGCTCTTACCGACGAAGTATGCAGCCTTCCCGACGACAGCTGGGACAAGATGTACAGACTCAACCAGGAAAAGCTCCCCGGATGCCTTTACCACAGAACACGTGCAAACGACGTTGCCCGTGTTGAGGATAGAACATTCATCTGCACACCTACAAAGGAAGAGGCAGGTCCTACAAACAACTGGTGTGATCCTAAGGAAATGTATGCAAAGCTCACCCCTCTTTATGACGGCGTAATGAAGGGCAGAACAATGTACGTTATCCCTTACTCCATGGGTCCTATCGGTTCTTCTCTCGCAAAGGTAGGCGTTGAGCTTACAGACTCCATCTACGTTGTTCTCAACATGAACATCATGACAAGAATGGGTAAGGCTGCCTTCGAGAACCTCGGCGAAACATCAAACGACTTTGTAAGAGGCCTCCACTCCAAGGCAAACGTTGATCCCGACAACAGATATATCGTTCACTTCCCTCAGGACAACACTATCTGGTCCATCAACTCCGCATACGGCGGAAACGTTCTCCTCGGCAAGAAGTGCTTCGCTCTCAGAATCGCTTCCTATCAGGGCAAGAACGAAGGCTGGATGGCTGAGCATATGCTTATCCTCGGCGTTAAGAAGCCTGACGGAGAGGTTAAGTACATCACAGCTGCATTCCCTTCAGCATGCGGCAAGACAAACCTTGCAATGCTCATTCCTCCTAAATGCTACAAGGACAAGGGTTATGAGGTATTCACAGTAGGTGACGATATCGCTTGGATGAAGCCCGGCGAGGACGGCAGACTTTACGCTATCAACCCCGAGAACGGCTTCTTCGGCGTTGCTCCCGGTACAAATGCAAAGTCCAACTACAACGCTCTTGCTTCCACAATGAAGGATACCATCTTCACAAACGTTGCTCTTAACAACGCTGACAACACCGTTTGGTGGGAAGGCCTTGACAAGAATCCTCCCGAGGACGCTACCGAGTGGAAGGGCGCTAAGGTAAACGGCAAGGAGTTCACAGCTGTTATGGGCGCTGACGGCAAGCCTCAGAAGCTCGCTCACCCCAACTCCAGATTTACTGCTCCCGCTCACAACTGCCCCTGCGTATCTCCTGAGTTTGACAACCCCAAGGGTGTTCCCGTTTCCGCTATCATCTTCGGCGGCAGACGTGCTTCCACAACTCCTCTCGTATATCAGTCCTTTGACTGGACTCACGGCACATACATGGGCTCCGCTGTTTCCTCCGAGACAACTGCTGCAGCTACAGGTGCAGTAGGCGTTCTCCGTCACGATCCTATGGCTATGAAGCCCTTCATCGGCTACAATGTTGGCGATTACTGGGCACACTGGCTTGA
>JBJERW010000089.1:0-6505 GCA_051882475.1 Huintestinicola sp.
TGAAAGGATTGTGTAATTAAATCTTTGGCTGGGGGATGATTTAATTATACCAGGACAACTTGAAAATAATATTTAGCTATATACTGCAATATTTCCGAAAGCTTGACAAAATGCTTTTTGCGGCGGTAATGGGAATGTCCGCATTCAGCGTTATCCTGCTTTATTCAATAGTCTATAACGGAGCGGCTACCATTACCGTGACCTCCACCCTTTACAAAAATCAGCTCATAGCCGTCTGCGGCGGAGCAGTTCTTGCGCTGATACTGTCGGCGGCGGATTACCGCAAGATCGTAAAGCTGTGGGTGATATACGCCCCCGTCAGCATAATCCTTGTGCTGCTGACCTTTACATCTCTCGGTGTGGAAGTCGAATCCACGGGGGACAGGGCATGGCTTGACCTTGGAATAGGTACCATTCAGCCCTCGGAGCTTTTAAAGATAACCTTCATAACGACCTTTGCCTTTCATCTTTCCAAGGTCGGGGACAAGATAAACAGCTTCGGGAACGTCATACTGCTCTGCCTGCATGCGGCAGTTCCTCTGGGGCTGATACTTGTTCAGGGAGATGACGGAACTGCCTGCGTTTTTGCCCTTATCTTTGTGATAATGATGTTCTCGGCAGGGATATCGTGGAAGTACATTCTGCCTTGCCTCTGCGCCGTTCCGATAATAGTCTATTTCGTGTGGACACGGTTTATGAAGCCTTATCAGAAGCTGAGATTTATGGTGCTCTTCGACGAGGAGCTTGACCCGCTCGGAATAGGCTATCAGCAGCGAATGAGCAAGATCGCTCTCGGTTCGGGACAGATATTCGGCAAAGGATTTTTCGGCGAGGAATATGTTCTCCTGCCCGAAGTACAAAACGACTTCATATTCACATATGTGGGACAGACCTGCGGATTTATCGGCTGCATAACCGTGGTGGCGGTTCTGACATACATCTGCATGAAGATAATCGCCGATTCACGGATAGCAAAGGACGATCTGGGAAAATACATCTGCATCGGCGTTTACGCCATGATATGCGTCCACTGCATACTTAACCTTGGCATGGTTTTCGGAGCAATGCCCGTTATCGGAGTTCCCCTCCCCTTCCTCAGTCAGGGCGGCACATCAATACTGTCCCTCTACATCGGAATAGGACTTGTAATGAGCACCTATTCCCATTCGGAGAAAAAGTACAGAGTATTCTACGAGGCAGACTGATACCAATAACAAAAACTGCGCAAAAGCTGTATAAGCCTTTGCGCAGTTTTTATACTAATCTTTGACCGTTCTATAGACAAAGGTGGCAGATAGAACGAAGTCAATCTAGGAAAGCGACCGCAGGCGATATGTCAAGCGAAGCTTGACACCGGCAAGGGAGCTTGACGACGAGTGACTTCGTTATAGCTGACGGATTTGTCTATAGGTTGGTTAAAGATTAGTATTATATATCCTTATAAAATCTTTTTCAGTTAATATCAATATGTGCTTATCATCATATATCCCAAACTATTCATTGTCATAATAATAGCAATAAGTTTTTTTCCGGAAGTATCGTAAACATTAATAATATAAATATCATCGTCATCTGTAGTTTTCTCTATCTTGCAGCCCATGCTCTCAAGCTCTTTTATATATTTATCAATATACTTTGGGTTAGTGAAGTAACAGTAATATATCATACCGTTATCATCACCGGGTTCTGACTCCATTCCATCCAAATATTTTTCGGAAGGAAGCATTGAAATATCCCATGCAGATACCGTCTTTTTCTTGGAAGAAGACGAGGACGTGGAAGCAGATGTCTTAAAGGAAACCTTGCTGCTTGTTTCGTTTAAAACATAGCTCTTGCCCGACTTTGTGAGAGTTGCGACCTTGAAATAGTATGTCTTGCCGCTTTCAAGGGAAGTTACTGTGCACTTTGTGCCCGAAACTGTCTTGTACTTTTCAAACTTCTTTGTTTCGGCATTGTACATATAAACTCTGTATGCGTCAGCGCCGTTGACCTTGTCCCATGTCAGAACGATGGAATCCTTTGAAGCCTTTCCCGAAATGTTCTTAGGTGCGGAAAGAGTTGATGCTTCCGAAGCTGTTGAATCGGAACCTGTCATCTTAACGGAAACCTTGCTGCTGATACCGTTTCTCATATATCCACTGCCCGTCTTTACAAGTGAAGCAACCTTGAAGTAATATGTCTTGCCGCTTTCAAGGGAAGTTACTGTGCACTTTGTGCCCGAAACTGTCTTGTACTTTTCATACTTCTTGGTTTCGGCATTGTACATGTAAACTCTGTATGCGTCTGCGTCGTCAACCTTGTCCCATGTCAGAACGATGGAATCCTTTGAAACCTTTCCAACAATGTTTTCGGGTGCGGGGATCTCCACACCGGAGGCTGATACAGCCTCGGCTTCAATAACTCCCGGAACAACGGATGCGGGAGCTGCAAAGCTGCCCACGGAAAGAACTGCTGCCAGCATGACAGCTGCGATCTGATGCTTTTTCATGTTTTTATCCTCCATAATCAATTGATATCATAATAATAACACGGAATTTTTACAAAAAAAAAAAAACGGTTAACACTTTATTAATTACGTCGTATTTGCTCAAAAAAATGGCAATGCTTTTTTTATAAGTATATATAAATATATTGAACGAGCCCTTTTTATGCAAAACTTAAAAACAGCAAGGCAAGAAATTCGGTCAAAGTGCCTATGACAATTTTTTAATAAAAATGGTATAATTATATTGAAAGAAAAGCTGCCTACTTTAACGAAAGGATGGTCTAAACTGTGAGAACAGCTTCGGTAAAACAGCCTCCTTCACAGCAGGAAATGGTAAGTCCGCTGAAATATCCCGACTGTGTGTACCTGTCCGAAAAATACAGCTGCGCTGTTCTGAATCTCAGCGTCTGCAAAAGCTGCAAGGGAGAGCACTGCGGATTCTGCCGCTCCTCCGAAAAGCTTTCCGACGAACGGATAAGATGGCTCAGGCGAATGAATTCTCTCAGCGAACAGGAACAGCAGAAAATTTCCGCATGCTACTATCAGGGCGCAATGCCGTGGAAGGAACACGCTTGAAGGGAGGAAAAACTTTATGTACAGCGTTAATGATATCATTTTATACGGCAATGAGGGCGTATGCCGCATCGGGGATATCGTTTCCCGGAAATTCGGAGAAACCGAGGAAGATTATTATGTTCTTCACCCCGTAAACAACGAAAGCCTTACCCTTTACGTTTCCGTGGCAAAAGGCAACCTTGAAGCAAAGGTCAAGCCTATCCTTCCTCCCGATGAGCTTCTTAAAATCATAGACAGCGCTTTTTCGGAAAGCTTTCCTTGGATAGCCGACGAAGGGCAGCGAAAGACGGAATTCCGCAGGATAATTTCATCGGGAACAAGAAAAGAGCTTGCGGAAATGATAACGTCCATCTACCGCTACCGTGAAACGATAGCGGCAAGCAAGAAAAAGCTTCATTCGTCCGACGAGCATTTCCTCAAGGACGCAGAAAAGATACTGTACGACGAATGTGCATATGTACTGAAGATAAAGCCCGAACAGGTATCGGATTATCTGTGCAGCAGATATGAGCATATCACCTCGGACATTTCTGCTCAGGCACAGTAACAGGAAAAGAAAGGATCGAGAAAAATGAAAAGGATAAAATGCGCATGCCTTGAACAGGTGATACATTTTGAGCTTAAGGACAATATTGACCGCACTGAGGCAGTTATTGAGGCGGAAAAGGAATATCAGAACTACAAAGCAAGGCTTGACAGAGCAGGCGTCCGCTACAAGATAACCGACGAAAAGAAGGAAGCCGACGGCTCGGTCACCATATCCATAAAAAAGCAGTACAACTCCTACGACGTAGGAAATTTTCTTGACTGACAAATCTATGCATGATAAACAGCGTATTACGGTGCTGTTCCGTAATACGCTGTTTTCATTTGATACTGATCCTCGATATTTTGCGTATATGAATTTTGCGCAGATTTTTTGTCTGCACTTTTATCGGGGATTAGTATCATACGGTCTTTTCAGCCGAAAATATCCTTGCAAAGCCACGGTGCATGAACTCGCTTATATACACCACGGGAACGGTTATCAGAAACCATGCCGCCGAAAAGGCAAGGCATATCTGTCCGAGAAAATTCATGAACATATGGGAATAATCCCATACATGCCAGCCAAGCAGGATATTGACAATGCAGCCCGTTATAAATTCAAGTGAGGTTATGGTCACCATGCCGAAAAAGCATTTTGTAAGTATGCCCTCATCGGGGAAGCGTATGAAATGCAGATACATTATCAGATAGCAAAGTCCCCCCGTTATCCCCATTGACCAGTGAGTGTACCCCCGATAGAGTATCTCGATAAGGGAATATGCAAACGCCCCCGTAAGAAACACGACCGTCCTTTCGCAAGCCATGCAGAGCCGCTCCCTGCCATGAATTGTCATTATCATCAGTCCTTTCGGATTAACAGAAATACTGTATAAATTAATTATTGCCCGTTAATAAAAAAATATCCTCATTTACGATATTGAAATTATTCGGGCAATGTGGTATACTGATTTTGATAATATTTCTATATCCCGAAAGGAATGATAATTGTATGGAAAAAGCTCTCGTTCTTTCAAGCGGCGGCGTTGACAGCACAACTCTGCTCGGAATGGCAGTCAGCCGTTACGGAAAGGAAAACGTGACTGCACTTTCGATATACTACGGTCAGAAGCACAAAAAAGAGATTGAAGCCTCCGACAGGACTGCCGAATTTTACGGCGTTGAGCACATAAAGCTTGACCTGTCCCTCATCTTCAAATATTCCGACTGCTCTCTGCTTGAAGGCTCCTCCGCAGAGATACCTCACGAAAGCTATGCCGACCAGCTCAAGGAAACAAACGGCTCTCCCGTTTCGACCTATGTGCCTTTCAGAAACGGACTGTTCCTCTCAGCCGCAGCAAGCGTAGCTATTTCAAAGGGGTGCAGCGTTATCATGTACGGTGCTCATGCCGACGACGCCGCAGGAAACGCATATCCCGACTGCTCCCGTGCCTTTGCCGACGCCATGAACACGGCTATATGGGAGGGCAGCGGAAAGCAGTGCCGCATTGAAGCGCCCTTTGTAAACATGAACAAGACTCAGGTGGTTGCGGAAGGCAAGAAGCTGGGCGTTCCCTATGAGCTTACATGGTCATGCTACGAGGGTGGCGAAGAACCCTGCAAGGTATGCGGTACATGCCGTGACCGCCGTGCGGCTTTTCTTGCAAACGGCATCGACTTATTCTGATAAAAAGAAAGGAAGTTATATCCATGGAAGGAAGAACAGCGGAAGAAAAGCAGGGCATTTCCCTGCTTGGCAATCAGAAGGTAAAATATCCCACCGATTATGCCCCCGAAATGCTGGAAACATTTATAAACAAGCACCGGGACAACGATTATTTCGTAAAATTCAACTGTCCCGAATTTACAAGCCTTTGCCCGATAACGGGTCAGCCCGATTTTGCCACCATATATATTTCCTACATTCCCGACGTGAGAATGGTGGAGAGCAAATCCCTGAAGCTTTATCTTTACAGCTTCAGAAACCACGGCGATTTCCACGAGGACTGCGTTAACATCATAATGAAGGATCTGATAAGGCTTATGGACCCCAAATACATTGAGGTCTGGGGGAAATTCACTCCAAGAGGGGGCATTTCCATTGACCCCTACTGCAATTACGGCAGAAAGGGAACAAAATGGGAGCAGATGGCTCAGCGCCGTCTTGAAGAGCATGATATGTATCCCGAAAAGATCGACAACAGATGATATTTATAAATATCATGAAAGGAAGGTCAAAATGAGATATTCAATAAAAGCTCTTGCTATAAGTGCAGCATTTGCCGCTTTGCTTTCCTTTACCGCCTGCGGAGATACAGGGAACTTAAATCAAAATATTTCCGATAATGAAGCGATATCTGTGAGCACTGACGAAACATCGGAAAGCATATCCGATGTAACAGCAGAGTGTGATACGCCTGCTTTTGAAGCTGTAAACGAACCTCATTTTGATATTGCTTCGGAAGAATGGGGCATCTCCATGTCTGCCGAAAACATTACTCCGACAGGACTGACGGCAGTTTTCACACGAAACGGCGGCGACCCTGTCGGAGAATATATGACAGGAACATCTTATTTCCTTGAAGAATATTTCGACGGGGAATGGAAACCTCGGCAGTATCTTCCGCAGGAATACGAGATATGCTGGGATTCTGTGGGGTATATAATCGCAGACGGCAGCGAATCACGGTTTGACATCAACTGGGAACAGCTTTACGGCTCTCTTGAAAACGGAAAGTACCGAATCGGAAAAGATGTTCAGACAGGTTCGGGAGCGACCCTGACCGAACGGAATTATTATGCCTATTTTGATATCTGCGAATAAACTGACGGCGGCAAAGCTTTTATGCTCTGCCGCCGTTTTCCTAAGGAAACGCTGAATAATGCGAAGCAATCGTTTCGCCGTTTTGAGGAACGCTC
>JBJERW010000090.1:0-6495 GCA_051882475.1 Huintestinicola sp.
TTCAAGAATGAAACTTCTTTCCTCAAAAACGTTCCTGTGGAACGTTTTTGACGCAGTTACACCTATAGGGCGGAAGATATCTCTTCCGCCCTAAACTTTTTTCGGACGGTTCTTATAAGTATAAAAAATATCAACATACCGAAAAAAATTTTCAAAAACCTATTGACAAATGCAGTTTTAAATGGTATATTGTACATATCGTATATATACAATGTTGAGGTGCACCAAAAATGAATATACTTATCAGCAATTCATCGGGGGAGCCGATCTATGAGCAGATCGCTTCTCAGATAAAGGCGATGATAATCAGCGGCGAGCTTGCGGAAGGGGACGCCCTCCCGTCAATGCGGCTTCTTGCAGGTCAGCTGAGGATCAGCGTCATCACGACCAAAAGAGCTTACGAAGAGCTTGAACGTGACGGGTTTATCGAATCCTACACGGGAAGGGGAAGCTTTGTAAAGGCACAGAACTCTGAGCTTATCAAGGAAGAAACCCTGCGCATTATTGAGGAGCTTATGAGCGAGATATGCAAAAAAGCAAAAACAAGCGGCGTGGGGATAGACGAGCTGAAAGACACACTGGAAATAATCTACGGAAACTCCGATTAATGCGATATATCGGCGTTTTTCCACAACAACCGAAAGGGCGGTCATAAGTATGCACGATTATGAAAATGCGATCGAGATAAGCAATATTACGAAAAAATATGACGGATTTACTCTTGATAACGTAAGCCTTGTTGTGCCCAAGGGCAGCATAATGGGCTTTGTTGGGCAGAACGGTGCAGGAAAAACAACAACTATCCGCTCCCTGCTTAACATTGTAAAGCCCGATTCGGGCAGCATAAAAATATTCGGAACAGATATCACCGAAAACGAAACGGAGATAAAAAGCCGCATTGCCGTGGTTTTTGACGAGCTGCCTTTTCACGACTGTCTTAATGCCGCTCAGCTTGACAGGATAATGAAAGAGATCTTCACCAAATGGAGCAGCGATACATTTTTCGCTTATCTTGACAGATTTGCTCTGCCGAGGAAAAAGAAATTCTCTCAGTTTTCCAAGGGCATGAAAATGAAGCTGCAGATCGCCGCAGCGCTTTCCCATGACGCAGAGCTGCTTGTAATGGACGAGGCGACATCGGGACTTGACCCTGTTGTGCGCAGCGAGATGCTTGACGTTTTCATGGAGTACATAAGGGACGAAAACCACAGCATTCTGATGTCCTCCCATATCACGGGCGACCTTGAGCGTGTTGCGGACAGCATAACCTTTATCCACGGCGGAAAAATTCTTATGTCCGATTACAAGGACGTTATCCTTGAGGATCACCGCATTATAAAGTGCGGTGACGAACAGCTCAGCACCATTGACAGCGAGGATATTGTAAGCATAAGAAAGACTCAGTTCGGCAGCGAAGTAATGGTGAAGAATTTCAGCACTGTCGGAAGAAAATATGCCAATATGATAGTAGATAAAACAACTCTTGACGAAATACTCCTTTTCAATGTAAAGGGAATGAATAACAGGGAGTGGACGGTATGAATGTTATCAAAGGCATGATAATAAAGGACCTTACCTTAGGAAAAAAGGTGAACCTTTACGGAGGACTTACCTTGGTTATCTTTGTGATAATGACTTTTCTGTTCAGGTTTGCTTATATTTACGGAAACCTTGCCGACCCTTCCCTGTATGAAAGCGAAGAGGATATGCTCAACAACATGAATTACATGGATATGTGGCTGCCCTTAATGCTTTCGCCGGTATCGGTGATAGCATTCTCGTCTTATATTTTTCTGACTCTGGATCAGGATTTCAAATGCAGATGGTTCAGCGTTCAATATGCGTCGGGCATTTCCGAGAGCAAGGCTGTTTCGGCAAAGATCATTGAAACAACGGCAGCAGTCTTATTTGAAATGGCAGTTAATTTTATTGTGATATCAATATATTCGCTGAATTTCCCGAGAGAATATTCGGGCACGATTTTATTGGCAGCTGCGGCAGTGATACCGATGATTGGCGGTATATTCATGTTTCTCGAAGTAATACTTATGTACAAATTCAAAAAATCCGAATCCGTCCAAACTGTTATGCTGATACTGCTCGTCGGCATTATCGCCTTACTGACAAGCAAAATGATAAATTCATTGGAGATCGCATCAGACGACCCCACGGCATATATGCAGTTTATAATTTCATGGCTGAATGAACATATCAGACCTGCTGCAGCCATATCCGCCGCAGGGTTTGCAGCAGCTTGCATTGTTACATATCTGATCGGTGTTTCATTTCTTAAAAGGAGGGAAAAAATATGTGGGGACTGATATACAAGGATATCATAACAAACAAAAAGGCACTTCTGTTTTCCCTCTTTGCCATGCTGATAACCTTTGTGCTGTTTTCTCTTCCTCTTTTTATTATCGAAGACGCAGAGGATAATATAGACGGCGTTTCACAAATGATCGCCCTGCTTATCTCCGTTTGCTCCTTCCTGTTCCTGCTGGATATCCCCACCACCCTTATCAAGAGTGATGAATCGGCTCGCTGGAGTGCGTTCGTTGCGGCATCGGAAAGCACAGTAGAAGGTCAGATGCAGTCAAAATATGTGCTTTCATTTATCACACTTGTGTTTACTGTAAATTTCCTGTATTTTGCGCTGTTTATCGACGATATGATACTTTATTCCGTAACAGGCGTTACGGGAATGACAGCTCTTACAAACATAACAATATTGGCTGCTTTTATGATACTTATGTACTGGGCGGTGGAGATACCGTTTTCGGTATATTTCGGAAGCAAAACAGGCGGAATGATAAAAACCGTATTTTTCTCGGTAATTGCTCTCGGAATTATTATTTACGGTCTTTACGGCAAGGAGAAAATATCCTTTGATAAGCTGTTCGATATCATTTTTGCCGAAGTAACGGACAAGGGCACACTGCTGATACTTTTTGCAATTGAGATCGGTGCGGCGGTAATGTATTATCTTTCATACAAGCTTTCATGCAAGCTGTATCTGAAGGGAGCTGAAAATTTTGAATAAAAAGCTGACTATAAAACGCATTATTATATTCACGGTGCTTGCATATATATTTACATTCGTCTGGGATATAATTTTCCTGTATCTCCCCGACAGTCCGAGTATTTATGATGACCCCGAAAACGCATCGCCGTACAGCAGCTTTGCGGGATTTTCCATGTTCGGCCCTGCGCTGGCGGCATTTGTCACACGATTTGTCACCAAAGAGGGCATGGAAAATTCCATGCTGAAATTCAACATCAAAGGGAATGTAAAGTATTATATCCTGCCCATTGCGGCACTGATGGCAGTCACACTGATAAATGCAATATCAATGCCTATAGTTTCGGGTGCGGGCTTTTACTTCGGAAATGATTTCGGCATGATCGCCGCATATTTTCTGAATGTTGTTTTAAGCAATGTTTTTCTGATAGGCTTGTATTTCGGCGAGGAATACGGCTGGAGAGCTTACCTTTTCCCGAAGCTGGAAGAGGTCATGGGAACAGGGAAGGCTCTGATCATAACGGGCATTATATGGGGCGTATGGCACACACCCGTGCTGCTTAAAGGACACAACTTCGGTAAGGATATGCCCTTTTTCCCCATAAGCAATATTATTCTCATGTGCATTCTCTGTTTTTTTACCGCACCGATTTTTTCATATTTTGCAAAAAAGTGCAATTCCGTATGGCCCGCAGCCATTGCTCACGCATTCTTCAACAATTTCACGGGACAGGCGCAGGGAATATTCTGTCCTCCGGACGCTGATGAATACGTAAGCTCTATAGCAGTATCACTGAATATGTTTATAGGTCTGGCGATCGTGGGAATTTTCTTCTTTATCCTTATGGTCAGGGACAGCAAAAACGGCAAAGACACCTTGAAAAACGAAACACCGCAACAGCAGGTTGCTTGATTATTCGGAGCGGTAATGGTATACTGTCATTGAGGTGGTAAATTTTATGGAAACAAAAGATATTATACTTGAACTCCGAACCAAAAAAGGATTATCACAGGAAGAGCTTGCGGAAAAGCTGTATGTTACCCGTCAGGCTGTTTCACGCTGGGAAAACGGCGACACCATACCGAATACGGAAACACTAAAGCTTCTGTCAAAGCTGTTTGACGTATCCATCAACACTCTTCTCGGCTCTCCGAGAAACCTTATCTGTCAATGCTGCGGAATGCCCCTCGATGATTCTTCCGTAAGCAGGGAGCCTGACGGCAGCTTCAACGAAGATTACTGCAAATGGTGCTACAGCGACGGTAAATTCGTATACACGAGCCTTGAGGAGCTGACGGATTTTCTGGTAAAGCATATGTCAAACGAAAGCTTCCCTCCCGACAAGGCACGGGCATATTTTGAAGAGCAGCTGCCTAAGCTTGGACATTGGAAAAAGCTTTATCCAAAGGTATAACTGGGTCATAACAAATGAAAACCTCCCCATTCCAAACGAATCGGGGAGGTTTTGTATATAATTTCATTTTTATTTCTTTTTCCTATCAATTTCATTAGCTTTAAAAAGACATCGGCATAATTATGCATCTGTTTTTATGTTTTGAGAATGTTGTGTTTTCGATGGAAAAGTGGTATAATGAAGTAATCAGCCAAAGTAAAAATGGCAGTACAGCAGAGCCTTGAACTCTTTAAATAAAAAACGCTTATACAGAAATATTTTGAATAAAGGAGTTAAACATGTACACAGTATATATTCCGAAATATCAGGGTGAAAAACCTGATTTTCTAATAACTAAAGTTTTGAGTAAATATATGGATTCTACCGGATATACAAACAATATCATATTATCCTCTCCCGGTTATATGAGTACTACAAATAATACTATTGATGAATATCTAAGCAGATTTGAAAATGAAATAATTAATCTAAGAGAAAAAATAAACATGTGCATATTCAACGGTATGAATGGAACAAGAAAGACATACCCTTCTGGACCGACTATCCGAGAAGCACATGAAAACCGTATAACCAGAAGTGTATATCTTAATTTGATCTCTGTTAATTGTTCAGCTAAGATAGACCACAGAAAAATGATGTTCTTTATTCGATTTTTAACCAACACCAACAATTATAACAATCTTAATTTGAATAATTATCAAGAATTTTTGAGAAATATTGAAGTTCATGGCGTGCTTATAGGCTCGAGCAATCAGAGCCTGAATACATATTTCGGTGGTTCTCACAGCTTGCAAGCAGATAAAGGCGAAGCCGATATTCTGATGTTTACAGAAGATGACGCCGCCCATGGAATGCTTGATTCTGAAGGTGTTGATGAAATGAATAATATTATTATATCTAAAAGCATGCGTCCCCCATTAGGCGGAGATGCCGAATATTTGAAAACAATATTACAAGATTTTTTAAAAAATAGTCTTATACTATAAACCAATTAAACGGTAGACAAAATCTGCTATAGTAAACGACATTATAATTTCTACATTCGACTCCGCAAAAATTTGTATAAGGATAAAAACCTCCCCACACCGTTTCACGCCAAAGCGAAAACGATATGGGGAGGTTTTTTCAGCTCCGTACCCGACCATAGGATCGGATACAAAAGCATTTTATTAATTACTTAGCTTCGTTGATTGCAGCCTGAGCAGCAGCAAGACGAGCGATCGGAACACGGAAAGGTGAGCAAGATACATAGTCAAGACCGATCTTGTGGCAGAATTCTACGGATGTAGGATCGCCGCCGTGCTCGCCGCAGATACCGATATGGAGCTTGGGATTAACAGGCTTGCCGAGCTTGATAGCCATTTCCATAAGCTTGCCTACGCCGGTCTGGTCGAGCTTTGCAAAAGGATCGTTCTCGAAGATCTTTGTATCATAGTAAGCACCCAGGAACTTGCCTGCGTCATCTCTGGAGAAGCCGAATGTCATCTGTGTAAGGTCGTTTGTACCGAAGCAGAAGAAGTCAGCTTCCTTAGCGATATCGTCAGCTGTAAGAGCTGCACGAGGAATTTCGATCATTGTACCAACTTCGTATGTGAGGTCGGAAGCAGCTGCTGCGATCTCAGCGTCAGCTGTCTTAACAACGATATCCTTAACGAACTTAAGCTCCTTGACCTCGCCTACGAGAGGGATCATGATCTCAGGCTTAACGTTCCAATCGGGATGAGCCTTCTTAACATTGATAGCAGCCTTGATAACAGCCTTTGTCTGCATCTTAGCGATCTCAGGATATGTTACAGCAAGACGGCATCCACGGTGACCCATCATCGGGTTGAATTCGTGGAGAGAAGCGATGATGTTCTTGATAGCCTCAACGGACTTGCCCTGAGCCTTTGCAAGAGCTTCGATGTCAGCCTCTTCTGTAGGAACGAATTCGTGGAGAGGAGGATCGAGGAATCTGATAGTAACGGGGCAGCCCTCAAGAGCTTCGTAGAGAGCTTCAAAGTCAGCCTGCTGCATAGGTTCGATCTTAGCAAGAGCTGCTTCTCTTTCTTCAACTGTATC
>JBJERW010000091.1:0-26233 GCA_051882475.1 Huintestinicola sp.
AAATCTGCTTGCAATCCGAACATTTCGGATAGTGTCAACACACCCTAGTATAAAATAAAAACCGGTCCTCCCCACGGGAAGAACCGGTTCAAATACATATTATTCAGTATCTCAGCAAAGGGACTTAAGCTTCTTTTCAAGCTCTTCCTTTACTACCTTGGGGGTAGCGGCACCTCTGAGCTCCTTGTTGCACTGACCCATGAGGAAGCCGAACACCTTAACATCGCCGCCTGTGTACTGCGCAACAGCCTTTTCGTTAGCCGCAAGCACCTTGTCGATGACCTCAAGTACCTTGCCCGTATCGCTGACGATAAGCATACCCTCACGCTTTGCGATCTCCTCGGGATCTCCGCCCTTCTCGGCCATTTCACGGAAGATATCCTTGGCGTCGTTCTTTGTTATCTTGTCCGTTTCGGACATTTCGATAAGCTTTGCCACCTGAGCCGCAGTAAAGGGCAGGTTGTCCAGCGATATCTCGCCGAGGTTGATCCTTCGCATAAGCTCGCCGTTGATGAAGTTTACCACTGACTTAGGATTATTGTAGCAGCTGAGAGCGTCCTCGAAGAAATCGGAGAGCTTCTTCTGATTTACGATTATCTTTGCGTCCTTTTCGGCGATACCATAAGTGTTGATATACTTCTCAAGACGCTGATAAGGCATCTCGGGGAGAGAATTTCTTATCCTGTCAAGATCCTCGTCGGTGAAGTTTACCTGAAGGATATCGGGGTCGGGGAAGTATTTGTAGTCATGAGCGTCCTCCTTGGATCTCATGGTCTTGGTTTCGCCCCTGTTGTCGTCGAAACGTCTTGTTTCCTGAACGACTCTTTCTCCTCTGTCAAGGAGCTTTGACTGACGCTTTATCTCGAATTCGATAGTCCTGTAAATGGATTTGAGGGAGTTCAGGTTCTTAATCTCCGCTCTTGTGCCGAATTCGGTGTCCTCGGGCCTCATGATGGATACGTTAACGTCGCATCTGATAGAGCCCTGCTCCATTTTACAGTCGGATACTCCCGCATACTGTAAAAGAAGCGCTATCTTCTCAACGAAGCATCTTGCCTCCTCGGCGGAGGAGATATCAGGCTCCGTAACTATTTCGATAAGGGGAACTCCGCAGCGGTTGTAGTCCGCAAGGGAAACGCCGTTGAGGTCGTCATGGATAAGCTTTCCTGCGTCCTCTTCAAGGTGTATTCTGTTGATGCGGATATTCTTCTGCTTTTTAACGCCGTCCTCCTCATACTCGATGGGAACAAGACCGTTTATGCAGAGAGGAAGATTGAGCTGTGATATCTGATATGCCTTCGGCAGGTCGGGATAGAAATAGTTCTTTCTGTCGAAAACGGAGAATTTGTTTATGCTGCAGCCGAGAGCGAAGCCTGCCTTAACGGCATACTCAACGGCAGTCTGATTGATAACGGGCAGAGTGCCGGGCATACCCGAGCAAACAGGGCAGCAGCGGCTGTTTCTGTCGCCGCCGAACTCAGCGGAGCAGGTGCAGAACACCTTTGATTTTGTAAGAAGCTCCGCATGTATTTCAAGACCAATAACGGGAATATATGACATTTAAACCTTACCCCTTTCATTAAAGCTTTGCGGCATTGCGTGCAAAATCCTTTTCAAAGGCATCTGCTGCCGCAATTACAGTGGCTTCATCCCACATTTTTCCGATGATCGACATACCGATAGGCATACCGTTTGCGTCAAAGCCGCAGGGAGTGGAAATTGCGGGGAGCGAGGCGATATTCACGGTTACGGTGCAGATATCTGCCTGATACATCTTCTTGGGGTCGTCGATATTCTCGTTTACACCGTAAGCAACGCTTGGAGCTGTAGGCGTGAGAATGATATCGCACTTTTCAAATATCTCGGCATATTCCTCTCTGATCTTCTGCTTGAGAGCCATTGCCTTGCCGTAGTAAGCGTCATAGTAGCCTGAGCAGAGAGCGTAGTTTCCGAGGAGTATTCTTCTCTTGACCTCATCGCCGAAGCCTTCGCTTCTGGAAGCGGTGATAAGCTCGTTGTAATTGCCCACGATCTCGCTTCTGTGACCGTACTTTATGCCGTCATATCGTGAAAGATTTGAGGAAGCCTCGGCGGAGGAGATAAGATAATATGCTGCAACGGCATATTTAAGGGAAGGCATGGAAACGTCAATAAGCTCAGCTCCCATATCCTTGTACTTGTCCGCAGCGGCAAGCACAGCCTTTCTCACGTCCTCGTCGATACCCTCGGCATAGAACTCCGCAGGAACGGCGATCTTAACGCCCTTCATATCCATACCTATCTTAGATGTGTAATCCATTGTGGGATTCTTGGAAACAGTGCCGTCGTGAGGGTCATAGCCTGCGATAGCGTTAAGGATAGTACCGCAGTCGTAAGCACATCTTGCGATAGGGCCTATCTGGTCGAGAGAGGACGCAAAAGCCACAAGGCCGTAACGTGAAACTCTGCCGTAGGTAGGCTTAAGACCCGTAACTCCGCAGAAGGAGGAAGGCTGACGGATAGATCCGCCCGTATCCGAGCCGAGAGCCGCAGCGCAGAGATCGGCGCCCACAGCAGCGGCTGAGCCTCCCGATGAACCGCCGGGAACACGTCCGAGGTCAAAGGGGTTCTTGGTCTTTTTAAAAGCGGAGGTCTGAGTAGAACCGCCCATAGCAAATTCGTCCATGGAGGTCTTGCCGAGCATAACTGCATTTTCAGCTTCGAGCTTGTTCATGACCGTTGCATTGTAGGGAGGAACGAAGTTTTCGAGCATTTTTGAAGCACAGGTCGTTTTAACGCCGTCTGTGCAGATATTGTCCTTGATAGCAAGTGGGATACCGCAGAGGGGCGAGCTTTCGCCGCTGTCTATCTTCTTCTGAGCAGCCTCCGCAGCTGCCATGGCTGAATCTGCGGTAACGGTAATATAGCTTTCAAGCTTTTCGTCAACGCTTGCGATACGGTCAAGATAAGCCTTTGTCAGTTCGGGAGAGGATATCTCCTTACTGTCGAGCATCTTTCGCATATCCTTTATGGTAAGGGAAGTAATTTCCATCGAATACACAACTCCTTTTCGGATATTTTAACTTTTTTAGAGATTCCCTTTTCTTATTCAACGACCTTGGGAACGACAAAGCAGTTTTCGCTGTTGACTGCGTTTGCAAGCAGCTTTTCCGTAGGCAGGGAATCTGCAGCCTCGTCTTTTCTGAGATCCTTAAGATATACGTTGTGGTTATCCTTGATAGGATCGTATACGATGTCGATTTCCTTGATGGTGTCCATTATTTCAATAATGCTTGTCATATCCTTTACAGCCTGTTCAAGCTCCTCGTCTGTGAAGCTGAGCTTTCCAAGCTTGGAAAGGTACTTGACCATTTCAAGATCCATAAACCAAACCTCATTTCCTGAATTTTTGAGAGATATTATGCAAATATCCGTACAAATACAGTATATAGTATAACATAACCTCGGAATATTTGCAAGTAGTTTTATACTAAAAACCAATAAAACTGTAAACAAAAAATCTTCGCATTATCCATATACTCAAGATCATGCTCGATTTTTTGTACAGTTTTTAAATGATTTTTAGTATTAATTGGTTTTTCAGATTTATCGGCAGAAAAACACGGCAACGAAGAATATCCGCTGCCGTGAGAGTTTGTCAAAAAAGGGTTAATGCGTCAAAAACGTTCCACAGGAACGTTTTTGAGGAAAGAAGTTTCATTCTTGAAAGAAGGGGGGCGGTCTTGTACGCCCCCCTCGAAATGCTGTCGCATTTCTCACCCCTGCTCCGCTTTTGAAGGCAAAGGGGGATTTCGCCGTCTGCGGACGGCGAAAACTTTTGATCTGATTTGGAACCGATACTTGTTTCATTTACCCTCTTTTTCAACAAGCTAACACGGCAGCGAAGAATATCCGCTGCCGTGAAAATTATCCGTATATGATTTTTTACGATTAGTCTGCAAGAGCCTTAAGCTGATCGTCAACTTCCATAGTAAGAACTTCAACTACCTCGGAGATCTCTTCTCTGTTGGTTGCCCAGTCAACGCCGTGGAAAGCAGCTCTCAGACCGATCTGTGAACCGCCGTCTGTTGTGAGGGAAGCAACGTCTGTTGAAACGCCCGTTGCAAGGTCAACAACAGGATTCTGACGTGCAAGCTCGTTGATAGCCTTGTTTGCAGCGATAAGATCGTCGGACCAGCCGTAGTCGTCCTTCATCTTCTGATCGCCGATAGCGATAGCCTCGTCGTTTGTGTTTGCAAGACGTGTGCACTCTGCGAGGAGAGCAACGCCTTCGGGGTTTGCAGCGCCCTTACAAAGCACCCAGCCGTCAAGTGTTGCAGACTGATATTCTGCAGGGGAATCTGCGGGGGAAGGAACGGGAACCATTGCAACATCATCGGGGTCGATGCCTACGCTCCATGTTTCGGGAGCAGACTGAATGCACCATGAACCGCAGAGATAGAAAAGCTCCTTGCCTTCGCCCATGAACTGAGGCTGTTCTGCCCAGTCAAACAGGGACATATCAAGAACAAGACCCTTGTTGTAAAGTCCGTACATCCAGTTCATAGCCTTTTCAACGGTAGGATCGGCAAGGTTAACCTTAAGCGAACCATTTACAGACTCGATGGAAGGAACGCCTGCGGAGAGGAAGAGAGCCTTTTCGTTCCAGTAGCCGTCAAGACCCCACTGATCTGCATCGGGATCGCAGAATTCAACCAGCATATTTTCAAATGTATCCCAGTTCCATTCGCCTGCTTCCCAAAGCTCATAGGGATCGTCAAAGCCCTGCTCTTCGATGGTCTTCTTGCTGTAAATAACTACCTGCTCGGCAGAAATGCTGTTAACGAACTCGTAGTGCTTGCCGTTGAAGTTGTAGATCTCCATTGCGTCCTTTACGTCCTTCCAGAGGTCGCTGTCAAGATCAATATAATCGTCAACGGGCTGGAACATTCCGCTTACAACGCCCTTAGGGAGAGCTGCTGTATCGCAGGGGAAGAAGTCGATTCCTTCGCCGCCGAGAACGTATGTAGAAAGGTCGGAGTATCTTGTGTTCCATGTTGTGGAGTACCACTGAACCTCTCCGCCGTATTTTGTTCTGAAAAGGTTAAGAGGAATAGATTCGGAGTTGCCCGATGTGGAAGGGTTGATATCGTAGTGAGCGAGCCACTTGACAGTCTTGTTTTCAAGCTCAACATCTCTGAGGTAAGTATCGGCTGCCGCATCGAGAGTAGCCTGATCCTCTTCGGCTACTGTAGCGGTGTTGATCTCAACCGTTGCCTGAGTTGTTGTGGTGGCAGCAGCGGTGGTTTCATCTCCGCCTTCATCGCTGCCTCCGCAGGCTGTCATGCCCATTGTAAGGGACAGGGCAGTAAGACCTGCAAGTGTTTTCTTCAAATTCTTCATTTTTGATTGACCTCCTGATTTTTCATTTTCCCCTTTCAGAACCGAAGCTTTCAAAGCAGTACGGCTCTGAGCCTATGCTTGCATATATTTGCAAAACAGAATTATTAAGCAATATCATTTTATCATTTATGCAACAATCTGTCAATGACCTTTCTATAAATATTTTTCACCACATATGATTTTTTTGTGGAAAGTTACAAAATTATCCATAAAAAACACGGCAGCGAAGAATATCCGCTGCCGTGAAAATTATCTATAAGATTCTAACAATTAGTCAGCAAGAGCCTTGAGCTGATCGTCAACTTCCTTGGTGAGAACTTCAACAACCTCAGTAATCTCTTCTCTGTTGGTTGCCCACTCAACACCGTGGAGAGCTGCTCTCAGACCGATCTGGTCGCCGCCGTCTGTTGTGAGGGAAGCAACGTCTGTGGAAACACCGGTTGCAAGGTCAACAACAGGATTCTGACGTGCAAGATCGTTGATAGCCTTGTTAGCAGCGATAAGCTCGTCGGACCAGCCGTAGTCGTCCTTCATCTTCTGATCGCCGATAGCGATAGCTTCATCGTTTGTATTAGCAAGACGTGTGCATTCTGCGAGGAGAGCAACACCCTCGGGGTTTGCAGCGCCCTTACAGAGTACCCAGCCATCAAGTGTAGCGCCCTGATATTCTGCAGCGGAATCAGCAGGAGAAGGAACGGGAACGATACCCACATCATCAGGTGAGATACCAACGCTCCATGTTTCGGGAGCTGCCTGGATTGTCCATGCACCGCAGATGTAGAAGAGCTCTCTGCCTTCGCCCATGAACTGAGGCTGTTCATTCCAGTCAAAGAGTGAACGGTCCATAACAAGACCCTTGTTGTAAAGGTCATACATCCAGTTCATAGCCTTTTCAACTGTAGCATCGGCAAGGTTAACCTTAAGTGAACCGTCAACGGATTCGATAGAAGGAACACCTGCAGAGAGGAAGAGTGCCTTTTCAGCCCAGAAGCCGTCAAGGCCCCACTGGTCAGCATCGGGATCGCAGAATTCAACCAGCATATTTGTGAATGTATCCCAGTTCCATTCGCCTGCTTCCCAAAGCTCGTATGGATCGTCAAGACCCTGCTCTTCAATTGTCTGCTTGCTGTAGATAACAACTGCCTCGGCAGATACGCTGTTTACGAATTCGTAGTGCTTGCCGTTGAAGTTGTAGATCTCCATTGCGTCCTTAACGTCCTTCCAAAGGTCGCTGTCAAGATCAATGTAATCATCAACGGGCTGGAACATTCCGCTTACAACGCCCTTAGGGAGAGCTGCTGTATCACAGGGGAAGAAGTCGATTCCTTCGCCGCCGAGAACATATGTAGAAAGGTCGGAATATCTTGTGTTCCATGTTGTGGAATACCACTGAACCTCTCCGCCGTACTTTGTTCTGAAAAGGTTAAGGGGGATAGATTCGGAGTTACCTGTGGAAGAAGGGTTGATATCATAGTGAGCGAGCCACTTGACAGTCTTGTTCTCAAGCTCAACATCTCTGAGGTAAGTGTCGGCAGCAGAGTCAAGTGTAGCCTGATCCTCTTCGGCTACCGTAGCAGTGTTGATCTCAACTGTTGCCTGAGTTGTTGTGGTGGTAGCAGCGGTGGTTTCATCTCCGCCTTCGTCGCCGCCTCCGCAGGCTGTCATGCCCATTGTGAGAGTCAAAGCTGTCAGACCTGCAAGTGTTTTCTTCAAATTCTTCATTCTTGATTGACCTCCTGATAAATAAGGTTTTCTCCTTACCGCATTGCTTCACGTAAGGTACGGTCCTTAGTCGACATATACTTATACGTACATACCGCTCATATAATTACATCAATATTTTATCATTTTTGCAATACTCTGTCAATGACGTATTTGCAAATATTTTCAGTTTTGCTTTGTGCATTTTCAATAATTAAACGTATTCGCAATATACAAAAACGTGAGAAATATTGATTTTCCGCCCCTCTGAAATCAATATAATTATATCGGTAAATATATCAATATGATAATGTTGATAAGCAAACGAGCAAATAAAAAGAGCGGCACGGAAAATCTCCCTGCCGCTCTGCATATTTTTCCTATGATCCGAATGATTATTCAGCGTCCTCGGCAGGCTCGCCTTCCTCAAGAAGAGCACGGATAGACATGCTGATCCTCTTCTTGTCGGAGTCGATCTCTGTGATCTTAGCCGTTACCTCATCGCCAACGGAGAGAACGTCCTTAACGTTTGTAACTCTCTTGTCGGAGATCTGTGAGATGTGGATAAGTCCGTCAATGCCGGGAATGATCTGTGCGAATGCACCGAAAGGAGTGATGGAAACGATCTTAGCAGTAACTGTGTCGCCTTCCTTGTACTCGCTTTCAAACTTCACCCAAGGATTGTCCTCTGCCTTCTTGTAGCCGAGGGAGATTCTGTCTGCGTCCTTGTCAAGTTCCTTAACGTATACTTCAAGAGTATCGCCGACGGAAACGACCTCGGAGGGGTGCTTGATCCTGTTCCAGGAAAGCTCGGAAATGTGAACCATTCCGTCTATTCCGCCGAGATCAACAAATGCACCGTAGGATGTGAGGGACTTTACCTCGCCCTTGAATGTATCGCCTACCTGAACGGTTTCCCAGAACTTAGCTCTTGCAGCGTCCTTCTCGGCAGAAAGAACAGCCTTGATGGAACCTACAGCCTTGCCTCTTTCTCTGTTCACTTCGATGATCTTGAACTTGACAGTCTTCTTGAGAAGCTCGTCAAGCTTTTCATCTCTGCGCATTGTTGCCTGAGAAGCAGGGATAAATACCTTGATTCCGTTTGCGAGAACGAGAACGCCGCCCTTGATAACGTTTGTAACAACGCCCTCAAGAATTGTGCCCTCTTCCTTAGCCTTAACGATCTCGTCAAGACCCTTCTGTGCGTCAACCTTCTTCTTAGAGAGCTGAACGATACCCTCTGCATCGTTGACCTTGATTACGATGAAATCAACCTCATCGCCGACTTTAACCACATCGCCGGGCTTCAGGCTCGGATCGTCTGTAAGCTCGGACAATGCAACATAGCCTGTATGCTTTGTGCCGATATCAACAGTAGCTTCTGTGTTGTTTACAGCAGTTATGTATCCTTTCACCCTGTTACCGGTATATATTCTTTTAAAGGACGCATCAAGCGCCTCTTCAAAGTTAAAGTCCTCGTCCATGTTTGTCATTTTTTCGCTCATTTGGTTTTTGACCTCCTTGATTATATATGCCGGGGTGGAAGCACCGGCTGTGACTCCGATAACGGGGTCACGTATATCAGAAAAGCCTTTCGGCATTTTCAGCGTGCGGATCTCCTCTGCGCTCTCGATATGATAACATACCCCGCAAAGCCCGCTGCATATCCGAAAGAGCTTAACGGTATTGGAGCTGTGCCGTCCGCCCACAACAAGCATCATATCGCATTTTCGGGCAAGCTCCTCAGCTTCCCTCTGTCGGTCGGACGTTGCACTGCAGATAGTGTCGTACAGCAGAACGTTGTCATATTTCTCTGCCTCGGACCTGCATTTTTGCCACATAATTATATTATACGTTGTTTGCGGCATAATTGCAACAGTTTTTTTGTGATTTTTAAAAAAATTTTTCAGATATTCCGAAAGAGCGGCATCATCGGGCAGGATAACTGCGCCGTTTTTACAATGTCCCGCTATCCCAACGACCTCCGGATGGGTCTTATCTCCCATTATAATGACAGTATTTCCCTTTTCGGAGTTTTCGGCGGCAAGCTTCTGTATCCGCCTTACGAAGGGACATGTTCCGTCGGAATATTCTATCCCCCGTCTTTCAAGGCTTTCGTAGACCTCTCTGCCTACGCCGTGGGAGCGTATTACAACGTGCTGCCCCGGACTTGCCTCGTCGGGAGAATCTATTACCCTGACGCCTTTTTTTTCAAGCTCCGCCACCACCGAAGGATTATGGGTTATCTCCCCCAGAGTGACAATGCTGCCCTTGGGCAAGCAATCATCTAATTTATTATACACGAGATTTACGGCTCTGTCAACACCAAAACAAAAACCTGCTGTTTTAGCCACAATTATCCTCGGTTTTTGGTCATTTTCACTGATAATATTGACATTTCGGGACATATTATTCATTTTCTTCCGATTTTTCTTCGGGCATCTCAGACTTCGGACCCTCCACAAGCTCGGTAACGGCGCTCATGATACGGTTTTTCACATTTTTCAGCTCCTTGGCGGAGGTTCCCGTGAAGCTCAGTTCCTCAGCCTTGATGACCTTTCCGAATCTTAGAACAACTTTGCTGCGAAAATGCAGCTTTCCCTCGAAGCATATTCCCACCGGAAGAACGTCCGCTCCCGATTTTGCCGCAACAAGAGCAACGCCTGTCTTTCCTCTGCCCACCTTGTTTTCCTTTGAGCGTGTGCCTTCGGGGAAGATGACCACGTTTTTGCCGCTTTTCAGACGGGAAACGCAGTCGTCGATGACCTGCATATCCCCTGCTCCACGCTTTACGGGAAAAGCGCCGAGGAAGGTTATGAAAGCGCCGAAAAGCTTGTTATTGAAAAGCTCCTCCTTCGCCATATAGGTAACAGGCTTTTTCATGAAGAAGGTCAGGAACACGGGATCGGCGTAGCTTCTGTGGTTGGAAGCGATTATGACCCCCTCTTCCTTCGGGATATTCTCCCGTCCCTCAATGCGGATATTATATACTATTTTATATATAGCATAGGTCACATTTCTTACAAAAGCGTTCATTTGATTTATTCCTCACCTTTTTCGGATATGGTTTTCCTGATAAGGCTCATTACAGCCTCCACCGACTCGTCAAGAGTAAGAGTGGTGGTGTCGCAGAGCACTGCGTCCTCCGCCTGCTTTAAGGGAGCGGTCTTTCGGGTGCTGTCGTTTCTGTCACGCTCGATTATCTCCGCAAGCACCTGCTCATAGGGCGGCACATTTTCGCCCTGCTTTTCCTTAAGCTCCGCATAGCGCCGCTCGGCTCTCGATTCGGGGGAAGCGGTCAGAAATATTTTCAGGTCGGCATTTGGCAGAACCACCGTTCCGATATCTCTTCCGTCCATGATAACGCTGTTCTCCGCCGCAATTTTCCTCTGCAGGTCAAACAGGAACGCTCTGACCTCGGGTATCGCCGAAACCGCAGACGCAGCCATGGAAATTTCGGGAGTACGTATCCTTCCGCTCACGTCCTCGCCGTTCACAAAAACGTGCTGAACGCCCTCGATGAATTTAAGCTCGGGGTGAATCTGAGGGAGCATGGCGATTATCTCCTCCGTTTTTTTCATATCCGCCCCGTGTACAGTGCAGTAATATGCCACAGAACGGTAGAGAGCGCCCGTGTCAACATAGATGATGCCAAGCTCAGCGGCAGACTTTTTTGCGATAGTGGATTTTCCCGCACCCGCAGGACCGTCAATGGCAATGTTTATATGCATATCAAGATCTCCATTCAAAATTTATATATAATATATATAGTATATCACAACATATCACGATTTGCAAGCGATATTCCTGCCCATAAAACGTTCCTCACTGAAAATACTTGACGTTCTTTGTAAGGAGCAGAAGGGTGTCAAGGCGTATCTCGTCACGGAATTCGGGCTTTACCATATAATAAATGAAATTTTCCAGAACATTCACATCGGGCACGGAGCGTCCCTCTATCTTGAAGTTTGAATATCCCATGGGAACATACCTGCCGTAAATTGCTTCCGGTGAGATATGCACAGGCGAATCAACCGTCTGATAAAGATTCTTCGACATACATTCGCAGATGAACGGTTCGGGGTTAAAGGGCTTTCTGTCCCCCGATTTGAAATGCTCGGTACAGGCTATCTGACTTCTGCCTATAGAGCGGTAATGATCTCCTCTGCGCTTGCAGTGAGGAGTGCAGCAGGCGTTGATAAGCAGCTCTGCCTTTTCCTTATGGGGCAGCTTTTCAAGATAATCGAACCTGTTGTTCCAGTTGTAGTCAAGGACAACAAGGCTGTAATCCTTCTCCATTTCGGCGCAAAGCTCGTCCCAGTCCTCCAGCTGCTTGCAGGTGGAGCTTGTCAGCGGATAGTTCGGATACTTGTCACGGATATAATCCTCCAGAAGTGGCGAGCTGACTATGACCTCGTTCATGCCGTTATCGGCGGCTTTGAGTATCATATTGCACAGCGGATCGCTCAGATGCTCTATCTTTATAAGGGGATTTGTAAAGGTGAACCGCAGAGCTATACCCCTGCTGTTAAACTGCGTTATTATCCCGTTTATGACCCTCGGGTCGGCAGCTCCCTGAAGAAATCTTCCGCCGTTCCACAGGCAGCTGGGGAAGGAGCCGTAGACGGACGCTATCCTCACATTATCCCTAAACGCTTCGGGGCTTCGCTTCATCATTTCCGCAAGAGTAAGGTTAAGGCGGCAGTGTCTGTAAAAATCGGGGATATGATATCTTATATCGGGCATTTCTCAAACCATCTTTCTTTAATACTGAATTAAGTATACTCATATAATTATATCCCAAGCCGGGAAATATGTCAAGGATAAAAAGTATGTGTGCATTTTTGCACACACATATGCTTTGCAGACCCGTAAAAATGAACATATTTTTAAACTTATATAAATTTTGAAACGTCATTTTATGAAATTTACAATTTGTTCATAATATAATCATATAAAATGAGATAAATATGTAAATAATTCAGTTATAATGATAATGTGTACAAGTACAGTCATTGAATAGGTAATGTCAGAGATCAAAAGATTTTCCGACACGGCTTTTGTCTGATGCTTTAATTAAGGAAAGTAATTTTCCGCCGGGGTCTGCCTGCGGAAATTAAAGAAAGGAATGGTCATAAAATGTCATTGGGAAAAGTTTTGGTTGTGGATGACGATAATAATATCTGTGAGCTTTTAAAGCTCTATCTTGAAAAGGAAGGCTACGGCGTAATGATCTCCCACGACGGCGACGAGGCTGTTGTAAAGTTCAACGCATTAAAGCCCGATGTTGTGCTTCTCGATATCATGCTCCCCGGTCTTGACGGCTGGCAGGTATGCCGTGAGATAAGAAAGAAGTCCAACGTTCCGATAATCATGATAACAGCCAAGAGCGAAACCTTCGATAAGGTCCTCGGTCTGGAGCTGGGCGCAGACGACTACGTTGTTAAGCCCTTCGATACAAAGGAAGTTATCGCAAGGATCAAGGCCGTTTCAAGAAGAATCGGTCAGTCCTCCAACGAGTCCGAGATAAGAGAAGTAAAGTACGACAAGCTTGTTGTAAACATGACAAGATACGAGCTGAGAGTCAACGGAAAGGTTCAGGACACTCCTCCCAAGGAGCTTGAGCTGCTCTTCTACCTTGCTTCCAACCCCAACAGAGTTTATACAAGAGATCAGCTTCTCGACGAGGTATGGGGCTTTGAATATTACGGCGATTCCCGTACCATTGACGTTCACATCAAGCGTCTGCGTGAAAAGCTTGACGGTGTTTCCGACAAGTGGGCGCTCAAGACGGTATGGGGCGTAGGCTACAAGTTCGAGGCTGAAGAGGAAAATGCGTAAAAGCATTGCCTCGCAGTATTTTGACATTTGTATTGCACTGATAGCGGCGTCTGTGATGATCGTTGCTGCGTTCATCGTTAATTTCTCCGTTTCAACCTATAAAAACGACCGAAAGAACTTTATTACAGCCATAACATCTGATTATGCAGCCGCAACCTACTCTGCCCTTTATGACGGACTGAGTGCCGATGAAGCGGAGCAGCTGACAAAGATGTATGACGATATTTTTTCCCGCAGCAACATAGGCGTGATCTTATTTGACGAAAACGGTGATGCTTTGGCAGCGTCCAAGGCGTCACCTTGTTCGCATTCGGACGGACCGCTCAGCGAAGCCGCAATTCAGTCGGGTACTGCTGAGGGACAGTTTAAGCTCGGTAATCTGGACGGTTACTTTGACAGCTCTGCGCTGACCGTTCTGTACAAGCTGAGCATCAGCGGAAAAGACTACTCTTTTCTTGCGTTCATGTCCACAAGCTCGATGATGGAATACCTGAAAAATCTTGTGATAGTGTTCTGCATCATCTTCACAATATTAATGCTGCTTGTTTATCCGCTGCTAAGGTACACGGTAAACTATATCCTCCGCCCCATAAAGGAAATGACCCTTGCGGCAAAGAGGTTCGGAGAGGGCGACTTTTCCGAAAAGCTTGAGATCTCCGAGCAGAACGAAATGGGATTTCTCGCAAACTCCCTCAATGAAATGGCAAGCTCTTTGGAAGCTATCGAGGAAAACAGAAAAAGCTTTATCTCAAACGTTTCCCACGAGCTGAGAACGCCTATGACAACTATCGGCGGCTTTGTTGACGGCATACTTGACGGAACTATTCCCGAAAGCAGTCACAGGCAGTATCTTATGACCGTTTCCGAGGAGATAAACCGTCTTGCACGGCTTGTTCGTTCGATGCTCAACATATCGAAGTATGAGGCGGGCGAAATGAAGCTTCAGACGGAGGATTTTGACATTACGGCGCTGACCGTAAAAACCGTTCTTCTGTTTGAAAAGCGCATTGAAGCCAAAAATATAGATATCCAAGGTCTTGACACCGACAGGCATTTTGTAAATGCGGACATGGATCTGATACAGCAGGTCATTTTCAATCTCACCGAAAATGCGGTCAAGTTCGTTAACGACGGCGGATACATTTCCTACGAATTTCAGACTGACGGAAATCTGACATATGTCCGTGTCCGCAACAGCGGAGAAGGTCTTAAAAAGAATGAGATCAACAAGGTATTTGACAGATTTTACAAAACAGATGAATCGAGGGGTAAGGACAAAAACGGCGTTGGACTGGGACTTTCCATTGTCCGCTCAATTATAAAGCTGCATGAAGGTTCGATACTTGTCCGCAGCAAGACAGACGAGTATGTTGAATTTGAATTTACGCTTAAAACAGCGCCTGCTCCCTCCCGTCATTCGGACAGGCAGGAATAATACTAACTCGGGGGCGCATAAACGTGCCCCTTTTTTCTTGGAGGACTTACCATGGAACAATTTCCGTATGAAAACACAAACACCGACGGCACAAACATCGGTGACACACCTAACACTGAGGACACTTTAAACACACAAAACACACCCGAAGACGCAAACACTCAGACATCTGACCTTGCTCAGACATCTGAGCCTATGGAATCAAGTAATATCCCCGTAACGGAAGCGAAAAATCTTTTCGATGAACAGTCCTTTGCAAACGGCGTAAATTGTCCCCCTCCTCAGGGAGCATATCCCTACGGTATCCCCTCCCCTGCGTTCACGAATAACCGTCCGCCTCAGTATTCGGGACAGAATATGTACGCAAATCCGTATTATCAGAATTATATGCCCCAAAACGCTGCAAGCTCCACCGACAATTCCTACCGTGCAATGTACGGCGGAAATCCCTACGGTCAGGCTCCCGTAAATCAGGGCGGCACAGCCCCGTACAACCCATACAATTACAACGGTCAGCTGCCCCAAAGGAATAATATTCCGCCCGCAGCCCAAATGCCCCAAGCAGCACAAATACCTCCCGTTCCGCCCTCAATGCCTGCGGCGGACGGAACTGCTGCGATGAAAAAGCCCTCAAAGGCATGGATAATTGCAGTAATTGTTATAATAATTGCGCTCCTTGCGGCAGTTATGATACTCCTTGCAGTCAGGTCGAAAAACTCGGACAGCAGCGCAGTACCCCTGCAGTCGGGCAGTTCATCGGGCAGCGAAAGCTCTTCGGTCACGGTGAATATCCCAATTCAGGAAAAGCCTGCACTTGCGGAAAACTTTTATGCGGACAAGGCTTCGGGACTTCTTACCACAGAGGGCGTTGCGGAATACACCATGCCGTCCATAGTAAATCTTTATATGTATGAGAGCACCACTATCGCCCCCTCAAGTCAGGCTTCGGGAGTGATTATTTCCGAGGACGGATATATAATTACCAACGCTCATGCCGTTGAAAACATGAAAAAGGTCAAGGCAAAGCTTTACGACGGCAGCGAATACGAGGCAAAGATAATCGGCTACGACACCCGTACAGACCTTGCGGTGGTAAAGATAGAAGCGGCTGACCTTGTGGCGGCTGACCTTGGCTCGGCAAACGATATGAAGCAGGGCGAGCAGGTGGTTGCCATCGGAAACGCAAGCGGCTACAACGATTCCGTTTCGGTAGGCTATGTATCATACGTAAACCGTGAGATAAACAGCTACACAGGCTTCCCCATAACCTGCATTCAGACAGACGCAGTGCTCAACTTCGGCAATTCGGGGGGCGCTCTTATAAATATGTACGGTCAGGTCGTGGGAATAGTCACAAGCAAGTATGAAACAAACAGCTCGGAAAAAATCGGCTTTGCCATCACGACCGACTTTGCAAAGACAATTGTGGAGGGTATCATTTCCGACGGATATGTTGTCGGCAGACCGAGGATAGGCATAACCTATCAGCTCATCACAGCGGAAGCAGCGTCATATTACGGAGTGAAGCCGGGACTTCTTATCGCTACCATTGACGAAAGCTGCGATATTGCCAACACCGAACTGCAGCCGGACGACATTATAACGGAGATCGACGGAATACCCATGCTCACCTCGGACGCAGTTGTCAAGATACAGACAACAAAGAAAGCCGGAGAAACCGTTACCGCCAAGGTATACCGCAAATCCATTACGGGTGAGGAATCGGAATTTGAGATAACCTTCACGTTAATGCAGGATTCAAATCTCGGATAAAATAATTCTGTAAACAGGCCCGGACAGGTAACTATCGGTTCGGGTCTGTTTTTATGATCGGGAGGAAATTGATTTGGACAAATACAAGATCGTTAATATAAACGACCGAAGGGATATTATCCCCAAGCTTTCCGAATGGTTCCATGAGAAATGGGGATTCCCTGCGCAGGCATATCTTGACAGCATGAATGAATGTATAAGGCAGAGCAGTCCCGTTCCGCAGTGGTATGCGGTGCTTGACAAGGATATGATAATCGCAGGTCTGGGGGTCATCGAAAACGACTTTCACGACCGAAAGGATCTGTCCCCGAATGTATGCTCGGTTTATGTCGATGAAAAATACCGCAGCTGCGGAATTGCAGGGGAAATGCTCGGCTATGTATGCCGTGATATGACAGAACGGGGCATACCGACCCTTTATCTTGTCACCGACCACACCTCATTCTACGAAAGATACGGGTGGAGATTCCTTTGCATGGCGCAGGGTGACGGAGAACCTCACATGACAAGGCTATATATCCATGAACAGGAATAATCCATATTATTTTTTACATTTCTGACAATTTTGTTGTAATTTCTCTTGAATTTTTATCAACAATAGTGTATAATGGTATAAGAAACTAACGGCTTAGTATAAAACGGCATCGCTCGCCGTTAAACATATATCTTTAAGGAGGACTGTAAAAAATGGACAGATTAAAAGGCAAGGTTGCGATCGTAACCGGCTCAACAAGCGGTATAGGTGTCGGAATCGCAAAGCTTTTTGCAGCTGAAGGCGCAAAGGTCGTTATTTGCGGACGGCGTGAGGCAAAGGGACAGGCTGTTGTTGACAGCATTACTGCCGAAGGCGGAGAGGCATTCTATCACTTCATGGACATCACCGTGACCGAGAGCATTGACGCTCTGCTTGCAGACACCGTCGAGAAATACGGCAAGATCGACATTCTCGTGAACAATGCCGCAAACGTTGGCTTAAAGGACGGCCGTGTTGACGAGCTTACCCTTGAAATGTGGGATAACATTTTCCAGAGTGATATCAGAGGTACTTTCTATGCCATAAAGAGCGTACTTCCATATCTTAAGGAAAACAAGGGCGGTTCTATCATAAATATCGGTTCCATGGCTTCCTGCGGCGGCGACTTGGGCTCTACGGCATATGCTTGCGCAAAGGCAGGAGTTGATATGCTGACAAAGTCAACAGCTCTCCAGTACGGCAAGGATAATATCCGCTGCAACTGCGTTCGTCCCGGACTTATCGTTACACCCGAAAATGAGGCTTACGTTCCTCAGGCACTCAAAGACGTTTTCCTGAACAACATCATGGTAAACCGTTACGGTGCTCCTGCGGATATTGCAAATATGTGCCTCTATCTTGCTTCCGACGAAAGCGAATATTTCACAGGTCAGGTCGTTACGGTAGACGGCGGTCTGAATGCTCATGTTTCCACAGTCGGCGAGTTCAAGAAGCTTAACTCACGCACATGGTAATTATGCGGAATAGGCAATAATATTCATACATAACCGTCCCTATTTCTGTTTTGTCACTAAAAATGGCAGCAGGATCGGGGGCGGTTTTTGTCTGCCGATTTATACTAAAAACCAATAAAACTGTATACAAAAAATCTTCACATAATCCATAAGGCTAAGATTATGCTCGATTTTTTGTACAGTTTTTAAATGGTTTTTAGTATTATTGGTTTTTAGTACAAAATATATTGACACTCTTTGTCAAATGGTGTAAAATAATCATAGTCAGTGTCGCAGCTTTTTGGTGATTTTGCCGTATATAACTATATTGCTTACAAAAAACAGCGCAAAAAGCTTTTATGCTGCTTCACCTCTTTAATACTAATTCCCGATTATAAAGTGTACAAAAAATCAAGCAAAAGCTTGCGTTTATGGGTTTTGCGCAGATTTTTTGTCTACACTTTAATGAGGGATTAGTATAATTCTATAAACAGCGAAGGGAGAATAAAAATGGCGGAAAATATATTAGCCCTCTATGACTGCCGAAGCAAGCAGGAATATATCTACCGTACCAATAAGGTCAAGGAGATAACAGGCGCATCATCTCTGCTTGCAGGTATCTTCAAGGATTTTTTTGAAGATGAGAACAACGGCTTTAAGATAAGCACCGATTGGAAAAACAGCAAGGCTCCGCAGGATTACATAAACTATTTCAACAGCAGCGGACTTGACGCCGAGATAATCTATGAAGGCGGCGGAAATCTCTGTGTTTTCTTCAAGGACAGGGAAACCTATATCGCCGTAAACAAAAAGCTCTCAAGGCAGGTCATCGACAAGACCTTCAACGTAAGCATCATTGCTTCAGGAGTAGCTGTGACGGGCGATTTTGAAGCGGACAGAAAAAAGCTGTATGCCGAAAACGCCGCTCGGAAAAATCTCGGCAATTACTTTTCTCCCTGCAATGTTCTCCCCTTTACTCTTACAGATACATCATATCAGCCTGTTGTCAAAGAGGTAAACAAGGGCGGCAGCAAGGTACGCTACACCTCCGAAAGCCTCAGAAAGGCAGCAGAATTTGAAAGGATAGCCGAAAAGGACAAAGCTTCTGCCGTATTTGAAAACGAATTTGATAAAATGACCGACAAGGGCATCGAAAGCCTTCTTGCCGTTATTTACATCGACGGAAACAATATGGGCGCAAAGGTCAAGGACGCAACGGGCGAAAAAAACGGCTCGGGTGAATTGATACCCTACAAGGATTACTCAAAGGGAATAAACGCCCTCAGAGCATTCTCCGTTAAGACAAACAGCGACTTCGTTGACGCTCCCGTCAAAGCTATCAGTGAAAGGCTTGAACATCTCAGCAGCGAAACCGGCAGCGGGAAACACCGCCTGCTTTTCCGTCAGATAATCGGCGGCGGAGATGAAATAACCCTCGTCTGCAACGCAAGAGCTGTTCCACATATACTCAGCGCTTATTTTGACACCCTTACATCAAACAGCAGCAATTCAGCCTGCGCAGGGGTTGCCGTATTCCACAGCCATGCGCCCTTCTCCGATGTCTACAGGATAGCCGAAGCCTGCTGCGAAAGCGGAAAGGAAATATCCCACATCAAGGGCAACGAGGACAAGAATTACATTGATTTTCATTTTTGCCATGCAGGCATAACAAACGATCTTGAAACTGTCAGAGAGCATCAGGAGGCAGGCTTTACAGCACGTCCCTATGAATATTCCTCCACATGGCAGGAGTTTACCTCTCTCGGCAGAAAGCTTTCCACTGCAAACAGAGCAGATGTAAAATCACTGAGCGAAGCTATCGTTAAGGGCGATTCATATTATAAAGAAGCCCTCAGAATGATACAGTCACGGGGCAAGCTCTGCGGCATTGACGAAAGCGAAGAAAAGACGAAAAAAATGATATTCGACGCTTCGATCGTTTATGATCTGTGGTTTGCGGAAAGGGGTGCGGACAAAGATGAGTAAGATAATAATAACTCTGAGATCCGATCTCTGCGCCGCAAGCGGAGATGGATTTTCATCGGTGATAGATACCGACATAAGCTACGACAAATACGGATTCCCCATTATCGGCGGAAGAAGGCTCAAGGGCTGCCTTCGGGACGCAGCCTTGCTTATCGGGACAGACCCCGAAACCATAGACGGTATCTTCGGAAAAACGGGCAGCTCCGAAAGCGGCTCCCTGCGCATTTCCGACGCTGTCCTCAGCGGATATGACAAGCTGAAAAGCGACGCCATAGCTTCGGGACTGAACGCCGAGCAGGTCATTGACCTGTTTACCTACACCCGTGCGGCAACCGCCATTATGGACGACACCGCAAAGGATAACAGCCTTCGATTTACAAGAGTTGTGAAGCATTACTCCCCCATTGACGAAAAGGAAACCGTTTTTTCTGCCGACGCTGAGATAGACGAAAAATACAGCGCCGAATTTTCCGATATATGCAGAGCGCTGAGAAATATCGGATATAAGCGCAGCAGAGGTTACGGAGCGATAAAATGTGAATTCATATACGAAAAAGCCGAAAAAGCATGCGCTGCGGAGAATATTTCGGGAGATAATTTAAGGATAGATTACACCGTGCTCCTCAAAAGCAATGTAATGATCCCCTCTTTAGCTTCCGACGAAACGGCGGACTATATCCCCGGAACGTCCGTTATGGGCTTTTTCGCAAACGAATATTTGAAGAACGGTTCTCCCGATGAAAAATTCGAGGATATGTTCCTTAAAAACAACGTCCGTTTTTCAAACCTGTATTTATCCGACGAAAACGGCACGGAATATTTCCCCGCACCCTCCGTTCTCGGAAAGATAAAGGGCGAAAAGGGCGTGTGCAATATAGCGGTGCGCAGTGACGACGGCAGGATTGTCAAGCCTGTAAAAAGCGGTTACTGCACCTTCTCCATGGATATAAAGAACCCCCTTACGGAAACGGTATATCATCACTCAAAGAGCGGCAGCACTCTTTATACCCAAACGAGCCTTTGCCCCGATCAGTATTTCCACGGCAGTATCTCGGGAAAAGGGGAATTTATCAAAGAGCTTTACACCATACTTAACAAAACCACACTTCGTTTCGGCAGAAGCAAAACAGCGCAGTATTCAAACTGCGAGCTTGTAAAAGCAGAGATTTCCGAGGACAAGGATAATATGCTTTCCGTGGCAAAGGGTACGGCGTTCATTGCTCTGCTTCTTTCGGACGTGCTTATCCCCGATGAAATGGGCGGATATGATATATCCTCAGAGGGGCTGAAAAAGGCTTTGGGAATAGCCGCAGAATCCGACAAGCGCTGTTCCTCCCTGCGTTACCGCACCATAGGCGGATATAATTCAAAATGGAACATGAAAAAGCCTATGATAAGAACGATCGCAGCAGGTTCGGCTCTGCTGTTCACCGCAGACAGCGACATGACCCTGCCCGAACGAATGACCATCGGTTCAAAGCAGAATGAAGGCTTCGGAGCGGTAATGTTCTGCGCCGCCGACAGGTTCAGTCCCTCCGAAGCTTCGGCAGCACAAAAGAGCGTTCCTGCAAAGAGTTCGGGTCAGCTTGCAAAGCTTATCGCAGATAACCGTATTATTGAGGAAATGCGTCTTTCCGCAACGGAGCACGTAAACGGAATATCAAACATCACCGTGACCGCATCTCAGCTCGGCAGATACACCATGATGGTAAAAAATGCAGCCGACCTTATCGAGCTGAAAAGCTTGGCAAGGAATATCAAATCGGAAAAATCAAAGAACTTTTTCCTCAAAACAATTATTGAAGGAAAAGACAGCAAAGCCGAGCATTACAGCGAAACGACCGTTCACGGCAGAGAAATGTGGCGTGAATATCTTATGCTTGTGCTGACGCTTCTGAAATACGAGAAGAGAGGGGACAGTAACGAAAATGAATAAGATAGGTTATTACAGAATAAGCTTCCGCCTTGCTTCTCCTCTTGCGGTAGGTTCGGGGGAAAATGCAAATACCGACAGCGACATTATCCTTGACAGCAGAGGAAGACCCGTTATCCCCGCTTCGGCATTTGCGGGAGTTGTCCGTCATTATCTCGGGGTGGAATGCAATGATAAAAACGAATTTTTCGGATATATCGACAACGGCAGCTCTGCCGAAAGCAGGATAAAATTTTACGATGCAGTTTCCCTTTCGGACACCTTTACCGATGTAAGGGACAGCGTGCAGCTTGAAGAAAAGGTCAGCGTCAAGGCAAAAAAATTCGATATGGAAGCGGTGGAAACAGGGGCGGAATTTATCACACTGTTTGAACTGCACAACGCCTCCGAAGCGGAAAACGAAAGCATTCTCGACGCCCTTTCAGCCTTTGATGCAGGGCAGCTCAGGATAGGCTCAAAGACCTCCCGTGGATACGGACAGATAAAGCTCACAAAGGTGTCCTATGCAGAATTCGTTCTCCCCGACCAAAAGAAGGACTGGCTTGATTTCGACCCGTATGACCTTGCTTCGGAAAGGTTCTATAAGGACACAGAGCTAAAGGCTTACGGCAGCGGATTTATAAAACTCCGTCTGGAGCTTAAACAGTGCGGAGCGGTTTCCGTAAGAAGCTATACGGTAAAAAGCACGGATATCTCCGCAGCGGATTATATTCAGCTCTCCACCTCCGACGGCTGCCCCGTTATCCCCGGCACGAGCTGGGCAGGGGCATTCAGGAGCAGATTTGCGGAACTTGGCGGCAAGCAGCTTGCGGACAGCTTTTTCGGATATGTGGACACGGATAAACACACTCAGCAGAAATCAAAGATATATTTTTCCGAAAGCAGAATAACAGACAGCACCCCGAAGGTCATAACAAGAACCTCCGTTGACAGATTTTCGGGAGCTGTAAAGGAAGGCGCTCTTTACACGGAAAAGACCTGCTATAACGGAAGATGCACCCTTGATATAGACATCAAAAAGGACGCAGAGGATATCCGCAGATGCCTCGGAATACTTTCGGCGGTAATATGCGACCTTGACAAAGGATATCTTTCGGTGGGCGGACTCACTTCGGTAGGCAGAGGAACATTCTCCGTCGAAAAGCTGACCGCCGACGACACCGACATCACCGCTGCGCTGAAAAATTCGGATATTTCCGCTATGACAGGAGGCATAAAAATTGATTGAAAGAGATTACATATCGGACTTCGGAAAAACGGAGGATATCAACAGGCTTATTTCCGAAAAAATGGGCAGCGGAATAATGATACTTATGTACACCGACAGATTTGAATGCTGCGGTTTCAAGCATATAGACGACACCGCTCACCTGCTTGAAGCAAGAATATTCACCGAAAACGCAGAGCTGAAAATAATGCGCCCCACAATGGCGGACGGTTTTTCCTACCGTCTTATCGACGACAGCAAGGGAAACAACGACTTCATCGACGAAATACAGCTTCTCGATATCGCCGCATCGGAGGGCTGCGAATATACGGCTTCGGGGGGAGGAAAATATACTCTCCCCCTCGAAAATGCCGCAAAGATACGTATCCGCAATTATATTTCCTACGACGAGCAGGGCATTGCACAGATAACGGATTTCCGTGCCGCAGGATTTCTGAAAAGGGGTGAAGGATAATGGTTTACAAAAAATACAATGCCGACAAAAGCAAGGGCGCAGTAAACCCGTATAACTTCGTGCGCCTCGGAAACGGCGTTGAAAGATCGGCTGTAAAAAAGGGTGAAAACACAGGAGTTATCCGCTGCCGACTTAAAACGGCAACGCCGCTCCTTATCCCCGATATACCGAACGCCTCGACAGATTCGAATGAGCATAAGACCGCTCCCTTTTTCAAGGTTGACGGAGTTCCCGTTATTCCGGGCAGCGAGCTGAAGGGAGTGATCCGTTCGGCTTATGAAACCCTCAGCAACAGCTGTCTTTCCGTGAACAACAACAATGTTCTTTCGGCAAGAAGTGCCGATGTAAGAAAGCCGGGCGTTATCAGATTTGAAAGCGACAACAGCTGGCATCTTTATGAAGCGGCGTCCGTCAAGCTCAAAAAGAACCTTGCGGAGGACTGCAGCGAGTCCTCCGATACGGTCAAAAGAACATGGAAAAACACAATGGGCAAATTCGACAACAGCTTTAAAATAACCACGGGATTTGCCGAGGTCGATGCGGTCAACGTTAACGAAGCGGTTGAGGATTACAAGCTCGACTGCGAAATATACAAGAAGAACAACGAAAAGATGAAGTCCGCCAAGTATTTTCCGCCCCTTTCAAAGGACGGCAGGATATTTCCCGTGTTCTACCTTGAATATTCCGTTGACGGACAAAAAATGGTATACCTTTCCCCTGCGCAGATATCACGATCGGTTTTCAGGAAAAAGGTTGACGATCTGCTTAAGACCTACAAGCACTGCACCGATACAGAAAATGTCTGCGAAGCGTGCGCACTTTTCGGCATGATCGCCGAGAAAAAAAGATCCGACTCATCTGTTTCCGCTATTGCTTCAAGGCTGCGCTTTGGCGACGCATTTCCGTCGGGCAAGACTGAGTTTATGGAAAATGTCACCCTGAAAGAGCTTTCCGGACCTAAGCTATCAGCTGTAGAATTTTATTCCACAACACCGAATATGCATGAGCGGTGGACATACGATACTCCCGGCACAGAGCTTAACGGAAGAAAATTCTATTTTCACCACGACAACAATGATTACAGGGACGATAAGCCGACCAAGCGAAATCTTACCGCAGAGCTTGTGGACAAGGGTGCGGAATTCACCTTTGACATATATTTTGAAAGGATAACCGACAGCGAGCTGCACAAGCTTATCTGGGTCCTTGCCATCGGCGAAAACACCCCGTGCGGCAAACAGATGCACAAGCTGGGTCACGGCAAGCCTATTGGTCTTGGCAGCGTAAAAATAACCGTTGATTCGGTCATCACAAGAAGCTTTGACCCCGAAAGCCTGTCCTACAAAGAGGAGAAAAAGGATACCGCTACCTATTTTGCGGAAATTCCTTTCGATACAGCTTCCGATTATTTCAAGGACTATATGTGCATCACCGACTTTACCTATCTTGACGGCATGAAGGCGGCATACCCCTTCGGAGATGACATGAGGGGCAAAGAAACCTCCAAGGGTACGCTTACATGGTTCAAGGCAAATCACAACGACGGACAGATGGTCAGATCGGGCAGCAAATGCGATATAAGATATCATCTGCCGAAAATAACCGACAAGGACAGGCTTGTTATCCCCGCTCTTATTGCAAGCGGCGAACGAAATTACGGCACTCCGAATAACGGGAAGCCGAATAACGGCACACCGAAGGGAAACGATCGGAAAAAGGGCGGCGGATATTCGGGACCCACAAGCTTTGAAGGAAATCGGAAAGCCCCCGAAACAACATCAATATCATGCCCGAAATGCCGCAGCAAGCTGACAAGACCTTATCACAAGCTGCCTATGCTTCAAAGCACCGTCTGCGAAAAATGCGGCGCATCATTCAAGGCGAAATTCTGATATTTATTCAAAAGGAGCAAAGAGATGCTTTATCAGACCGATATTTACACGGCTCCTGCCGACATATCCGCAGTTAAGTCGGATATGTCGGTAAAGATACACGGAGCGGCAATGAAGGCTATCCCCACAGAGTATGCCGAAAAGATGCATGAAAAATGCTATCACCCTTTTTCCATATTTACCGTACCCACGGAGGACGGCTTTATCATCAGAGTATCGGCTCTTTGCGACGAGGCTAAGGTTATCCCCGAAGCGCTGTGCGGACTTGACAGCCTGCGCATCTTCGGGGCAAAAAAGCCGCTTAAGATAAAAGGCTTTGAGAGCGCCGAGCCTATATCCGCAGACAGCGCAGAAAATTATATCGACAAAAGCGGCTGTACCCTTACCTTTATCACCCCTGCCATGATAAAAACGGGCGGCAGACCCTCCGCAAAGCCCGATATATGCAGCTTTTTCCGTTCGGCGGTGAACAAATACAACACCTTTGAAAACGGGGATATAGACTTCAATGATTTTTCTGCCGCCTTTGACAATGTGCGGTTCGGGAAATACCGCCTTGAAAGCAGCATATACAATGCAAGCGGAAACCGCTTTTCGGGAATGACAGGCTTCTGCGAGCTGTTTTTTCCGCAGGACGGGGAGCAGAACCTTCTGCTGAGGAGGATAATAGCCTACGCTTCCTACAGCGGCATAGGCGGAAAAACGGGTCTGGGAATGGGCGGACTGCTTGTTTCCCCTGCGGAAACGAACTGCCCGTGAACTTTGGCTGAAACTATTGACAAATCAAAATAAATGCTATATAATACATATAAAGCGTTTTGGATCGGCAGTATGATTTTTATGCAGTTTTGCCGATGCGATCCGCACACCGCTTGGTGATTGAAACTCGGGAACAGTTGTTGTTTCGGGAACCGTGGTTTTTGCACTTACACCGCTTGGTGATTGAAACGTATAATTCCCCAGACAGATTTCACAATAAGGCTCATGATGCTCCACACACCTCTCGGTGATTGAAACTTTGTCACAGTTGTTGGAACAGTTGTTTTAGTACTTACACCACTTGGTGATCGAAACTTCCATAACGTCAATGCCCTACCAAAATCCTGACGCTTCTGTGTGCAGGGTTCGGCTTCGTAAACTG